>NZ_JAMYND010000022.1:0-111902 GCF_040318885.1 Mesorhizobium sp. M0998 | reverse complement strand
TGAAGCCGTAGAACAGCTCCTCCTGCATCACACTTTGCTCGCCCATCATCGACTCAATCTCCTCTTACGACGAAGATTGAATCAGTGCTTCAGGACTGCTGCAACCCGGACTTTTTCAACACTATCGAGCCAGAGCGGACATTTCGCGCTCAGAAGGGATTATCACGGTGACCGGAGGGATACCCCTCCTGTCATCCTGACCGTATTTGTGCTGGATGCCCTCTCACAGGTGCGATGCCGTGGCAGGTTTTTGTAGACCTTGGCGAGAAGGAATGATCCAAAATGTAACCCTGGCCATGCCAATTGCTTCAACGATCGATGCAATCCACTCAGAGCAGGTTGATCGCAATTTGCACGTTGCCGCGCGTCGCTTTCGAGTACGGACAAATGTCGTGCGCCTCGTCGATCAGGGCTCGTGCGGTATTGTACTCCACGCCAGGCAGGCTGACGTTGAGCCGAGTGCTGAGAGAGTAGCCGTCGTCCCCGAGATTCAGATCAACCTCGGCATCGATTCTCACTCCGGCCGGCAGCGCAATTTTTTGTTCGTAAGCCACAGACGCAACCGCGCTTGCGAAGCTGGCCGACCAGCCGGCTGCAAGCAGTTGCTCCGGGTTGGTGCCGATGCGCGCCGATCCGGGTATGGAAAGCCTGATGTCCAGAAGGCCATCAGAGCTGCGCGAGGCGCCATTCTCGCGGCCACCTATGGTTGCGGTCCTGGCCGTGTAAACAACCCTTGCGATCGGGTTCATAGGCATTCTTTTGGTGGTTGTCGTACCTGCCGGAGGGGCGGCGCCGCGAACTCGATCACGCGTCGACCTCGACAACGGCGTCGGCAAAGGCCTGTGGCGCTTCCTGAGGTAGGTTGTGTCCAATGCCGCCCATGACTACCCGGTGGCTATATTTGCCTGAAAACATCTTGGCGTAAGCGCTGGCGTCCGGATGCGGCGCGCCATTGGCGTCGCCCTCGAGTGTCATCGTGGGCACGGAGATGACGGGTGCCTGAGCAAGCCGCTGCTCCAGTGAATCATATTGCGCCTCGCCTTCTGCCAGGCCGAGCCGCCAGCGATAATTGTGGATGACGATCGCGACGTGATCCGGATTGTCGAAGGCCGCAGCACTCCGCTCGAACGTGGGCTCATCGAAATTCCATTGCGGCGAGGCGAGCTGCCAAATCAGCCTGGCGAAATCGCGCGTATATTTCTCGTAGCCGACACGGCCGCGATCGGTAGCGAAGTAATATTGGTACCACCATTGCAGCTCGGCCTTCGGCGGCAGCGGCAGTTTGCCGGCTTGCTGGTTGCCGATGAGATAGCCGCTCACCGAGACCATCGCCTTGCAGCGTTCCGGCCACAGGGCGGCGATGATGTTCGCCGTCCGAGCGCCCCAGTCGCAGCCGGCAATCGTCGCCTTCTCGATACCCAGCGCATCCATCAGCGCGACGATGTCGGCAGCGATGGCCGACTGCTGACCATTGCGCATCGTCTCGTCCGACAGGAATCGCGTCGTGCCGTATCCGCGCAGGTAGGGCACGATCACGCGGCGGCCTTTCGCCGCCAGAATGGGCGCAACGTCGACATATGTGTGGATGTCGTAAGGCCAGCCATGGAGAAGGATAACGGGCGGACCGTCGGCAGGGCCGGCCTCTGCATAGCCGACATTAAGGACACCGGCATCGATCTGCCTGGGTGCGCCGAACGAGTTCTTTGCCGTGTGCATCGCAGCCGCCGTCGTCTGGTCGACTCCGCTGGGCGCCGCCTTCGCTGTCGCGGTCATGCCGAGTTCGGCAAGCGTCATGCCCATTGCGGCTGCACCGATCAGGCGACGGCGGCGCTTATCGATTTTGTCGCAAACACTGATCGTGTTCATAGTGATGTCTCTTTGTGATGAGGCAATGTGCTTTGTTCCTGCGTAGTCACGAGACGAGCTGCTGGCCGCCGTCGACGTCATATGTCGCGCCCGTCAGCGCCGTGTTGCTCATGATGTGAACGGCGAGCGCGGCGACATCAGCCGGTCCGACGACACGTCGGACTGGCAGCGTCGCGCGCAGTTCGTCGCGCCGCTTGTCGAGGTTGTCGCCGAGCAGCGACGCCGACAGTGGCGTGTCGACGAAGCCTGCGGCGATCAGGTTGACGCGTATCGGCGCGAGCTCGAGCGCGAGATTGGCGATGAGCGCGGGGAACGCGACGGTAACCGTCGAGACGATCGCGAGGCCTGGTTTTGGGCGGCGTGCGCCCGTGCCGCCCATGAATATCAGTGAGCCGGCCGACCCGACCTTGCCAGTGGCGCTGCGTGCCACATTGAGCGCGAGCAATAGGTGGTCCGTGAGATCGTGTCGTGCCTCCTCGGGAGGAACTTCGAGGGGTGAGCGATAATGGGGAGCGCTTGCAGTAACCATCACATGGTCGATCAAGTCCGGCAGATCTTGAAAGAACGACTTCAGCTGGGTCGCATCGTTGGCGTCGAAGGCGGCGGTGCCCTCAGCGCTAATCTCGCGCGCTGCTTGATCGAGGCGGTCGCGATTGCGTCCGGTGAGGATGACGCGGGCGCCTTCGGCGCGGGCACGCCGGGCGGTCTCCAGACCGATGCCGGCGCTACCGCCGATGACGACGACGGTCTGGCCAAGAAGTTCAGGTTCGCGCTGAGTGGGGATGGCTGCGGTACTCATGATTTCCTCCGATAAAGGCCGTCAGGTTGCCACGATCTCCGCAGGCCGCGGACGAATACGGCGGCAGTGTGCCGCCGTCTGGAAGCTCGTCCTACTGCGGCAGTTCCTCGCCAGACTGCTCGGCCACCATGTATTCGGCGTACCAGTCCGGCCAGTTCTCGTCGCGCTGGCCGCCGGTCCGCTTCTCGTGCTCTCCGTGGGCGACCGACGCGCGGCGCATTGCGGCGGCCAGGTCGCCCTCGGAGGCGAAGCTCGTCGCCTTCGAGTCGATCCGGCCCGGAAACCGGATGGTGATCTCCTGGAGCAGCCAGCCGTTCCCGTCGGGATCGCTGAACGTTGCAAAGGAGACGTAGCTGCGTCCCTCCGGGTCCCGACCATTGACAGCAGGCTGTCCCGGACCGGCACGGTGGAACACTTCGCTCACATCTGCACCGTGAGCGATGAGCTCGGCGCGCGCCGCTACGATGTCGGACACGATGAGATAGAGACCCTGTGTCGACCCCGGCGCGGCCGAGGTGACACCCTTGCCGAAGTGGATCGAGCCAGGCGAGCCCGGAGGCGTGAACTGCACAACCCGGAACGTATCGCCGACCGCGAAGTCGGCATCGAGCCGCCAGCCGAGGCCCTCGTAGAACTGCTTGGAGCGGTCGACGTCTGCGACCGGAATAACGACAACCTCGAACTTCAGGTCGACGGGACGTGCGCTTGCGGTGTCGGAGGTCTTTTCGCCCTGACGGGCCGTTGCGATGTCTGACATGGTCGTTTTCTTTCCAGTTGGGTGGGACCTGGTCCTGCCCGATCGTTGCCACGTAATGACCGAGCCTGTTCTGGATCTCTCTGCTGCATGTCGGCCAGAGCCAAGTTCTCTTCGACGTATTTTGACGCATCGAGCGCACGGAAACGGTCCGCCGGTGTGCAGAGTGAGATGCGCACGGTTGGCCATTCCCTCGCGTGTGAGATCGATCATCACTACGCCTCGGCGGCCGAGGTCTGGACGGCAGAAATCGAGTCGATGATTTGGTCTGTCGTGACAATCGCGCTGGCGTAGTTCGGCATGTTGATGTCGAGAGCCGCGTGCATCTCCTCATCCGAGTAGTCTGCCGTCGCGTCCCTCACCATGGTTACGTCGTAGCCGAGCTCGGCGGCGAAGCGAACGGTCGCTTCGACGCAGGTGTGTGCGATCAGTCCGATGACAATGAGTTTCTGGATTCCGTGCCTTTTCAGCTGCAGATCCAGATCCGTATTGGCGAACCCACTGGAACACCAATGTTCGGTGGCGACAGTTTCGCCTGGCTTGGGCTCGAACTCGGACCGAATCTCGCCGCCCCAGGTGCCGTATTCAAAGCTCTTGCTCTTCCATGCTCTCTTCTGGACGGGCGCGACGTAAGTCCATGTCTCATAGTCGCCCGGACGGTATCGATGATGCATTGCATAGAAGACGCGAAGCTTAGCTTGACGCGCGGCATTCAGGACTTGCAGCATGTGAGGCACGCAGCCGTTCGCCTCTGCGACAGCCCGGATGCGGGGCCATATCTTGCCCCCATCGGAAATGAAGTCGTTGTACGGATCGATCACCAGAAGTGCGGTGACCTCCCGGTCATGTGCGTGCCTCGTCATTGTGCCTCCTCCATGGAGCGGCTAGATCACAAGAAAGATGCTGCCGCTCAGTTGCTGAGCGCGGCTCGTTCGATGCTGGCCGCAAAAAGCGGCGTCTCGCCCTTGTTGTGAGCGATCGACATGGGCTGGCGCTGTGACCGAAGCACCTCGAACGGGATGCCCTGGCGCTCGAAGAAGGCCATGAATTCCTTCGTGGCCCAGGACCGGACGTGGTTGGTAAACTCACATCGGCGACTGTCGATAGCCTTGACGCTCAGCTCCCAATGCACATGGATCGTGGTGCGGCCCGTAGGCGTGAAGAGGTCTGAAACCGACTCCAGGATGAGGTGATCCTTGCGGCCGAGCGTCTCGACATAGTGTTGCACCATCAGGCTGCCGCCGATGATCTCGACATTGATCGACATGCGCTTGCCATCCGGCGCCGTCGTGAAACCCGCCGCTATGTGGGCGGGCGAACACCCCTGATATTCATGTTCCGACAGCGCGAAGCACCAGTTGGGAATGTCGATCTTCTCGATCGGCGCGTTGATGATAGCCGTAAAGCTTGAATCGACGATCTCATGATCCTCGACGGGGGCTGCCATCTTCGTGATGGGTTCGTGCGATGCGGAAGATGGCGCGATTGCTGACATGACGTTCTCCTTTGTCCCGGGTTCAATCGGGTTGCCTTGGGCGGTCGAGCAGGTGTGACTGCAAGCGGAACCCTGCTGGGGGTCAGATTTGCTGGCGCAGCGGACGAAATGCCGTCCGGAGTTCGGCGGTGAAGGCCTGGGGCTGCTCCCAGGCTGCGAAATGGCCGCCTTTGAGGAGCCGGTTGTAATGGATAAGCTTCGGATACGCCTTTTCAGCCCAGCTCTGCGGCGCCTGGTAGATCTCGTCCGGGAAGGCGCTCACAGCGACCGGGATCTTGATGCCCCTGGGGTCGAAGAAGCCTCCCGTCGGGTGGTGCGCGTTGTCCCAGTAAAGCCGCGCCGAGGAGATCGCCGTGTTGGTCAGCCAGTACATCGTGACATTGTCCAGGATGTCGTCCTTCGTCAGCCCTTCCGCTTGCCCGTCGAAGACGCGTGCGATCAGCTCGTAGCTGCGGATGTCGTGGTCGAGCATCCAGGCTGCGAGACCGACCGGCGAGTCTACGATGCCGTAGAGCGTCTGCGGGCGATTGTTCATCTCGATCGCGTAGCCCAGCCCGTTCTTATAGAAGTCGTCGAGCTGGTCGTAGGCCCGCTTCTCGTCGGGCGAGAGGCCGGCGGGCGCCGGGCCGCTGGCGGCAAGCGCCTTCGAGATGTCGGCGGGCACGGTGGCAGCCATGTTGGTGTGGATGCCAAGCAAGCCCGGAGGCTCTTGCAGCGCCATCGTCTCCGACACGGCGTTGCCCCAGTCGCCGCCCTGTGCGACGTATTTCGTGTAGCCGAGACGCTGCATCAGCGTAGCCCACGCCTTGGCGATACGGGCAGGGATCCAGCCAGGTGCCGTCGGCTTGCCGGAGAACCCATAGCCCGGCAAGGACGGGATCACCACGTGGAACGCATCCGCCTCGGTCCCGCCGTATGCAGTTGGATTGGTGAGTGGCTCGATGACCTTCAGCTGCTCTATGATCGAGCCAGGCCAGCCATGCGTGACGATGATTGGCAAGGCATTCTCATGCCTGGAGCGGACATGGATGAAGTGGATGTCCAGCCCGTCGATCTCGGTGATGAACTGCGGCAGGGCATGGAGCCGGGTCTCCATCTTGCGCCAGTCGTAATCCGTCGCCCAGTACTTCGCGAGCTTCTGCATTGTGGCGAGCTGGACGCCCTGGGTGTCGTCGGCCACATTCTCCTGGTCCGGCCAGCGGGTCGCGGCGACGCGTCGGCTAAGCTCGTCGATTTCCTCCTGAGGAAAGCTGACCTTGAAGGGCCGGATCGCATCGCCCGCGGCTGCGGCGACCGATGGGAGCAGGCTGGCAGTACCTACGGCGGCTATGCCCATTGCGGCCGTGCTCAAAACCAGGCGGCGGTCCTGATCGATTACTTCGGGAGTCTTGGTCGTATTCATGGGTCTCTCCTCGGGGGGTGCTCGGTGCTGCCGAAAACTTACGCCCGCAGGACGAGAATCGCCCGTTATGTGTTGTGAGCCCCCTGTTAGTGGCTGTCAGCGCTGGTGGCTCCGGGCAGCGGGGTCCTGCCACCGTTCGCTATGGTGCAGGTGTTGTACTTGACTTAGACTATCGGCTTGGTGGCGGGCGGCTCCGAGAGAAGCGCCATGACGAGAGTGGCAGGTCAGGCCAAGGACGGACTGTCGTTCGGTCCTTTCCATCTGGTTGCGAGCGAAAGGCTCGTCACAAAAGACGGCGCTCCCTTGGCGCTGGGCTCGCGTGCACTGGACATTCTCATTGCCCTGATCTCCACGCCGAATGAAATCGTCGGCAAAAAGGATCTGATGTCGCGGGTTTGGCCCGATGTCGTAGTCGAGGAAGGCAGCCTGCGGTTTCACATGACCAGGCTCCGCAAGGCGCTGGGTGACGGAAAGGACGGCGCACGATACATCGCGACACTACCAGGGCGGGGTTATTGCTTCATCGCGCCCGTCTCGCAGATCGGCGGTCCGCGCGATGAAGAGCCTGCAGCTGCCGCCAGTTTTCCGCACGCGAATCTTCCGAGCCGCTTGGGCCGAATGGTTGGCCGGGACGACGACGTTCTCCAGCTGTCGGCTCGACTGAATGCGTCGCGCTTCGTCACAATCGTTGGCGCGGGCGGCGTCGGCAAAACCACCGTCGCGATCGCGGTCGGACATCACCTCATTGACGCCTTCGCGGGCGCTGTGCTGTTCGTCGACCTGGGAATGCTCGGCGATCCCGACCTGGTGACGACAGCCGTTGCCTCCATGCTTGGGCTGTCGGTTCAATCGAGTGACGCGACGCCCAATCTGATCGCCTACCTGCGCAACAAGCGGATGCTTTTGATCCTCGATACCTGCGAGCATCTCGTCGATGCGGTGGCGCCTCTGGCCGCAAGCATCATCGACGCGGCGTCGCAGGTCCACATTCTGGCAACAAGTCGCGAAGCGCTTCGGGTCGAAGGCGAGCATATCTACCGATTGGATGCCCTTGCCTGTCCGCCGGACGACCCAAGGCTTACGGCGGCGGTTGTCCAGACGTTCCCGGCCATTCAACTGTTCGTGGAGCGCGCGGTGGCAAGTGGCGCGCGCTTGGATGTCAGCGATGCGGAGGCCCTGATCGTCGCAAGCATCTGTCGAAAGCTTGACGGTGTGGCGCTTGCAATCGAGTTGGCGGCCCGGCGGGTCGAGTCTTATGGATTGCAACAAACCGCCGCGCTTCTCGATCAACGTCTGACTTTGCTGTGGCTGGGATCGCGGACCGCGCCACCGCGTCAAAAGACCCTGCAGGCCACGCTGGATTGGAGCTTTGGGCTACTTACCGACCTGGAGCGCGCAGTGCTTCGCAGGCTCGCTGTATTCCTTGGCCATTTCACGCTCGATGCGGTCTTGGAAGTCGTCACAAGCGCTGCCCTCGACAGATCGACGGTTCTTAATGCCATGGATAGTCTTGTTGCCAAGTCGATCATAGCGACGCGCCCGCTCGGAGCGATGATGCGCTATCGGCTCCTGGATACCACGCGCGCCTACGTCCTCGATATCAGCATAGATGACGCCGAGGCCGCCGATCTGGCGGTGCGCCACGCCGCCTACTATCGAAGATGGCTTGAGCAAACAGGTATCGAGTGGCCAGGTCTGGCGACCGGCGAGGAGCGGGCTCCTCACTTCGCCGCCATCAACAATGTGCGGGCCGCTCTGGAATGGTGCTTCGGCGAGGGCGGAAACGCCGATATCGGCATCGGACTTGCCACTGCTGCCGCGCCTGTTTTCCTGGCGATGTCCTTGTTGCCGGAGTGTCATCGCTGGTCAGAACGCGCGATATTCGCTCTCGACGATGCCGCTCTTGGCGGACTTGACGAGATGCATCTCCAGGCAGCCTTGGGTGTGTCCCTGATGTTCATGCGGGGAGGGCGTGATGCGGCGCGCGTCGCCCTGGAGAAAAGCCTGGCGATCGCCGAAGAACGCGGTGATACGTTGGATCAAGTGCGCCTGCTGGGTCCGCTCAACATGTTCCACCTGCGGACAGGCAACTTCGTGACCGCCCTCCAGTTTGCAAAACGCTGTTCAGCCATAGCCGCGACCCTGGAGGATCCGGTCGCGATTGCGTTGGCGCATACCATTCTGGGGATATCGCTTCACCTTCGTGGTGACCTGGCCGAAGCCCGCGCGGAGCTTGAGGCAGCGCTGGATCGTGGGCCACGCTCTCAGCGAACCACAACGGTCTATCTCGGTTTCGAGGGCAAAATCCTGGCCAAGGCTATCCTGGCGAGGAACCTTTGGCTGCAAGGCCATCCGGACCAAGCCATGGAACGTGCTCGACAGGCCGTCGAAGAGGCCGCCGCCATGGACCACTCGCTGACTCTGGCGATCGCCCTGATCTGGGGAATATCGGTGTTCCTGTGGGCCGGGGAACTGGAGAGCGCGGAGGCACACATCGACATGCTGATTTCCCGCGCCGAGTCCCATTCCATGGCCCCTTATCTGCTGGTCGGTCGGGGATTCAAAAGCGAAGTCGCAATCCGGCACGGGGATGCGACAGGTGGGGTCGGGGGCCTCCAGAGTTCTCTCCAAAAGCTCCACGCAGCACCTTACGAATTGCTCACGACCGAGCTCAACCTCTCGCTGGTTAGAGGACTATCCGCGATCGGTCAGGTCGACGAAGCAGCCGCGCTGATCGCTCATTCAGTTGGTCAAGTCGAAAAGAACGGTGACCAATTGTACCTTCCGGAGTTGCTGCGGATGAAGGGAGGCCTTCTTCTCCAACAACTGTCGGGACGCAATCGCGACGAGGTCGGCGCATACCTAATGCAGGCACTGGAGTTGAGCCGGAGTCAGGGCGCGCGGGCATGGGAGCTGCGAACCGCAATTGACATGACAACGTTGATGGCCGCGCGAGGCGAGATCGACGGCGCTCGCGAGCTCTTGCAATCGGTTGCGGAGCATTTCGTAGAAGGCGCGAGTACGGAAGATTTGAAGGCTGCCGCGCGCCTGTTGGCGACGCTGAACTAGCTACCGCCGATACGCGTTTACACTTTTGCAGACGGTCCGACGGCAGCTATGGGCGCATAGCCGCCGTCCGCTGTCCTTCAGATCTGGCCACCGGCACTTGATGTGCAAGACAGAATTTGCCAACACAGATGCCCGCCCTTCGGTGCGATGCCCCTCACCTGCCCCTGGACAAGCTCCCCAAAATCCCGCGGACGATCGCCCGTCCGACCGACGAGCCGACCGAGCGCACGATGGATTTGATCGCCGCCTCCGCAACGGTCTGACGGTTGGAGGGGCGCGGCGCGCGGCGGCCGCCGGTCGGCTGGGGATCGTCATTGCCGAAGCCGGGAATGGTCCAGCGCGAACGGCCGCTTTCCTGTTGCTGCGCCTGTGCCTCCTGGGCGTCCTTGGCCTTCTTCTGCAGCATCTCGAACGCCGATTCGCGGTCGATGGTCTGATCGTATTGTCCCGCAACCGGGCTCTCGGTGATCAGCTTGCGGCGCTCGTCGGGCGTGATCGGGCCAAGGCGCGATGACGGCGGGCGGATCAGCGTTCGCTGCACCATGGACGGCACGCCCTTGGCTTCCAGCGTCGAGACAAGCGCCTCGCCGGTGCCGAGCTGCGTGATCACGGTTGCGCAGTCGAAGTCGGGATTGGGCCTGAACGTCTCGGCCGCCGTCCTGACGGCCTTCTGTTCGCGCGGCGTGTAGGCACGGAGTGCGTGCTGCACGCGGTTGCCGAGCTGGGCCAGCACCGTTTCAGGGATATCCAGCGGATTTTGCGTGACGAAATAGACGCCGACGCCCTTCGAACGGATCAGCCGGACCACCTGCTCGACGCGGTCGACCAACACCTTCGGCGCGTCGTCGAACAAAAGATGCGCCTCGTCGAAGAAGAAGACCAGCTTCGGCTTGTCGGGATCGCCGACCTCGGGCAGTTCCTCGAACAGCTCCGACATCAGCCACAGAAGGAACGTCGCATAGAGCCGCGGATTCATCATCAGCTTGTCGGCGGCGAGCACGCTGATGGCGCCGCGTCCATCGCGCGTGGTGCGCATAATGTCGGATATCCGCAATGCCGGCTCGCCGAAGAAATTGGCAGCGCCCTGCTGCTCCAGAACCAGCAGCGTGCGCTGGATCGCGCCGACCGAAGGTTTCGTCACATTGCCGTAGCGGGCGCCGATCTCTTCGGCGCGGTCGGCGATGTTGGCCAGCAGTGACTGCAGGTCCTTCAAATCGAGCAACAGAAGGCCTTCCTCGTCGGCGATGCGGAAGGCGATGTTCACAATGCCTTCCTGCGCCTCGGAAAGGTTCATCAAGCGCGACAGAAGCAGCGGCCCCATCTCCGAGATGGTGGCACGGATCGGGTGGCCCTGCTCGCCGAACAGATCCCAGAAGATGACCGGGAATTCCTGGAACTCATAGGGATCGAGCTTGACCTGCTCGGCCCGCTTGACCAGGAAATCCTGCGTTGTGCCCATCATGGCGATACCCGACAGGTCGCCCTTGATGTCGGCGCAGAATACCGGCACGCCGGCATTGGAGAAACCCTCGGCCAAAATCTGCAGGGTCACCGTCTTGCCGGTGCCGGTCGCGCCGGTGACCAGGCCGTGACGATTGCCATATTGCAGCAAAAGCTGTTCGGGCCGCTGATAGCTGTCGTCCGGCTTGCGGCTGGCCCCTATGAAGATGCTGGTATCGTCGGCCATGTGTGCGGTCTCCGCAAACCTATAGGGTTGAATGCCCTGATCCCTTGAAGAAAAGGGAACCCCGCCGCAGGTATAGTGAGGCCGTTGCGCAGCGACAATGGGCGTTGTCGAAAATGGCTTTTGGAGCTTGCGGAGCCTGCCCATGTTTGGCAATCGGTTGACGGTCACAATCACGGAAGGCGTGTTGCACGGCATGTGTGCTGCATTGTGATATCGGGCCGGGGACCGTAGACTGACATAGTCGGCCGCTGCGGCCGCTAGAACGAGGAGAACCGATGGGCGCCGGTGCCTTGACCCAGGATGCCGAACTTCCGAACGCCGACCGGCAACGATGGCTGGCGCTGGCGGAGAAGGCGCTGGCCGGCGGGTCCTTCGAGGAAAAGCTCGTCTCGCATACGGACGACGCCATCCGCATCGAGCCGCTCTATGAGCGTTCGGTAACCGCCGAGCCTGTCGTGCGCGCCAACCCGGGATCACCGTGGATCGTCAGCCAGCGCATCGACGATCCGGACGTAGGCCGCGCCAGTGCGCAGGCGCTGGAAGACGTCGCGCAGGGTGCCACCGGACTGTCGCTTGTCTTCGAGGGTGCGCCGAACGCCTTCGGCTATGGCTTGCCGAGGACGGCGGAGGCGCTGGAGGGCGTGCTCGACGGCGTGCCGCTCAACCGCATCCAGATCCGCATCGACGCCCATCCCTGGAGCCGTGCCGTGGCCGACTGGCTGGTGGCGTTTTTGACCAAGCGCCGCTCCGACCCGGCAAAGCTCAACCTCTCCTTCGGCATCGATCCGGCGGCGATCTTTGCCGGGACCGGCAGGCTGCGCATGTCGATCGAGGCTTTGCAGGCTTCGATGCCGCAGTCGCTGGCGCATTTCTTTTCGATGGGTGTGCCCGGCGTGCTGCTGGAGGCCGACGGGCGGGTATTCCACAATGCCGGCGCCACCGAGGCGCAGGAGCTTGGCACCATGCTCGCCTCGGCCGTCTCCTATTTGAGGCTGTTCGAGAAAGCGCGCCAGCCGCTCGTCTACGCGGCGCCGCATATCGGTTTTGCGCTCAGCGTCGACCAGGACCAGTTCGTTTCGACGGCCAAGGTCAGGGCGTTGCGCAGGCTGTGGGCGCGTGTCCAGGAGGCCTGCTCGATACCGCCCTCCACCGCCAGCATCCATGCCGAAACCTCCTTCCGGATGATGACGGCGGCCGACCCGGAAACCAACATCCTGCGCACCACCATCGCCGCTTTCGCGGCTGCCGCCGGCGGCGCGGATTCGATCGCCATCCTGCCGCACACGATCGCGCACGGCCTACCCGCGGGTTTTGCTCGCCGCGTTGCCCGCAACGCGCAACTGATCATGGCCAATGAAAGCCATATCGACCACGTGGCCGATCCGGTTTGCGGTTCGGGCGCCGTCGAAGCGCTGACTGCGGAGCTCTGCGCGGCGGCCTGGCAGGAATTCCAGCAGATCGAGGCGGAAGGCGGCGTGCTGACCAGCCTTGAGCAAGGGCACATCCAGAGGCGCGTCCAGGCAGCTTCCGCCCGCCGCAACACAGCCTACCAGGCCGGCGAACGGGCGATCGTCGGCACGACGCTGCACCCGTCGAAGACCGAGCGTCCGGTCGAGACGCTGGCGGCTGAGCGGCGGCCTGCCTTCACCGAAGGCGTTGCGGTATGCGAGCCGCTATTTCCGATCCGCATCGATCAGTCGATCGGAGCCGTACCATGATCCCGGATTTCAGCCAGATCGCCTGGTCGCCGCCCCGGCGGGCGCCGGTCGAGATCAAAGGCCAGCGGATGACGCCGGAAGGCATTGCCGTCAAGCATCTCTACAATCAGGGCGATCTCAAGGGCTTGCCACATCTCGATACCTATCCGGGCCTGCCGCCTTTCGTGCGCGGCCCCTATCCGACGATGTATGTCCAGCAACCCTGGACGATCCGGCAATATGCCGGCTTCTCGACTGCCGAAGAGTCCAACGCCTTCTACCGTCGCAACCTTGCCGCCGGCCAGAAGGGCCTGTCGGTCGCCTTCGATCTCGCCACGCACCGCGGCTATGACAGCGACCATCCGCGCGTCGCCGGCGATGTCGGCATGGCCGGCGTCGCCATCGATTCCATTCTCGACATGCGCCAGCTGTTCGACGGCATACCGCTTGACGAGATGACGGTATCGATGACGATGAACGGCGCGGTGCTGCCGATCATGGCGCTCTATATTGTGGCGGCGGAGGAACAGGGCGTTGCGCAGAAGGACCTCACCGGGACCATTCAGAACGACATCCTGAAAGAGTTCATGGTGCGCAACACCTACATCTATCCGCCAAAACCTTCGATGCGGATCGTGTCGGACATTTTTTCCTACACGTCGAAGCACATGCCGAAGTTCAATTCGATCTCGATCTCCGGCTACCACATGCAGGAGGCGGGAGCGACGGCGGACCTCGAGCTCGCCTACACGATTGCAGACGGTATCGAATATGCCCGCGCCGGCGTCGCGGCCGGCCTCGACATCGACCGTTTCGCGCCGCGCCTTTCCTTCTTCTGGGCGATCGGCATGAATTTCTTCATGGAAGTCGCCAAGCTGAGAGCAGCGCGCCTTTTGTGGGCCAGCCTGATGCTGAAGAACTTTTCGCCGAAGGACGAGCGCTCGCTGTCGCTGCGAACCCATTGCCAGACTTCGGGCTGGTCGCTGACGGCGCAGGATCCCTACAACAACATCATCCGCACCATGATCGAGGCGATGGCCGCCACTCAAGGGCATACGCAGTCGCTGCACACCAATTCCTTCGACGAGGCAATGGCGCTGCCGACCGACCATTCGGCCCGCATCGCCCGCAACACACAGCTCATCCTGCAGAAGGAATCCGGCACGACGCGCATTATTGACCCGTGGGGCGGCTCCGCCTATGTCGAACGGCTGACACATGATCTGGCGGCGCGTGCGCTTGCGCATATCGAGGAGGTCGAGAGGCTCGGCGGCATGGCCGCGGCGATCGAAAAGGGTCTACCGAAGCTGCGCATCGAAGAGGCTGCCGCGCGCACCCAGGCGCGCATCGATTCCGGCGAACAGATCGTGGTCGGTGTCAATGCTCACCGTCCCGGCACGGACATCGAAGTCGACGTGCTGAAGATCGACAATGCCGAAGTCAGGGCGCGGCAATTGTCGAAGCTGCAGCGGCTGAAAGGCACGCGTGATGTCGCTGCCGCCGAGAGCGCGCTCGATGCGCTTACCCGTGCTGCCGGGAGTAACGGAAACCTGCTGGAATTCGCCATCCGGGCCGCACGCGCCAACGCCACGGTCGGCGAGATTTCGCTGGCGCTGGAAAAAGTTTTCGGCCGCCATGTCGCCTCGGTGCAGACGATCTCCGGCGTCTATCGCAACGCGCTCGGCGACAATCCGGTGGTCGACCGGCTGCAGGACAAGATCGTCGCGTTCGAGGAAAAGTCCGGCGGCAAGCCGCGCATTCTGGTCGCCAAGATGGGGCAAGACGGCCATGATCGCGGCCAGAAAGTGATCGCCACCGCCTTTGCCGACCTAGGCTTCGACGTCACCGTCGGGCCGATGTTCCAGACTCCGGACGAGATCGCCAGGCTGGCCGTCGAGCATGACGTGCACATCGTCGGCGCCTCGTCGCTGGCTGCGGGCCATTTGACGCTTATTCCCGAACTCAAGCATGCGCTGAAGAAGCTCGGCCGCGACGACATGCTGATCGTCGCCGGCGGCGTCATTCCACCGCAGGATTACGACGCAGTCCGGCAGGCAGGCGCCACTGAAATCTTCCCGCCCGGCACGGTTATCCCCGAAGCGGCGGAGCGGCTGATGGACCGGCTGCTTAAGGTCGGCTGATGCGCTGTTGTTATAATGTCTGTTGCAACAGAAACACGGTTGGTTATAATCAGCGTTGCAACAGGATGTCTCACCATGAACACGACCATTCGCAAGATCGGTAATTCCGAAGGCGTGATCCTGCCGAAGGAAATTCTCGACCGCATGAACCTGAAGGCCGGCGACAGCATCGTCATCGTCCAGGAGGGCGATGAGCTTCGCCTGCGCCGCACCGAGGACACTGCCGAAGAATTCGAGCGCAAGATGAAGATCGCGCGCGAGCGGATGAAGAAGTACGAGGTTGCCTACCGCGCGCTCGCAAAATGACCGAGCATCATTCGAGGGAGTTCGTGGAGGCGCTTCACGCCGAGCAGTTGCGCCTCCACGGCGGCGCAGCGGGAATCCGCGATCAAGGAATGCTGGAGTCGGCGCTTTACAGGCCGCAGCAAAGAGAAATCTATGGCGAGCCCGATCTCTGTGAACTCGCAGCCGCCTATCTTTTCGGCATTGCCAAGAACCATCCATTCGTCGACGGCAACAAGCGCACGGCTTTTGCGGCGGCCGATCTGTTCCTTTATTTCAACGGGCTGAGCATCGAAGCCGAGCAGGCGGACATTATTCAACTGGTCATGATGGTCGCCGCCGGCGAAATCGACGAGGCCGGCGCCTCAGCGTTCTTCCGCGATCATGTCGTCAAGCTCGAAGACTAACTGTCGGAGAGCTTGACGATCTCCCATTCCTTGCCATTGACCACGGCAACTTCGCCGACCTTCTTGCCGAACAAGGCCATCGCCATCGGCGACATATGAGAAATTGTCCCCTTAGCGGGATTGGCTTCGTCCTCGCCGACGATCTTCCAGTGCACCTTCTTGCCGTCGTGGCTTTCCAGCGTGACGCCCATGCCGAAGCGAACCATGTCGCTGCCCGGTTCCGGCACCGAAAGCTCGGCGCTTTCGCGCCGCGCCGTCCAGTAGCGGAGATCACGCGACACCAGCGCGATGCGCTCGCGGTCGGCCCTCTTTTCGGCTCTGCCCAGTTCGTCGCGCAGAGCGGCCACCTCCGCATCGATCAGCGTCAGGCCGCGTTCCGTCACCAGATTGCGGTGATGACTGATCGGCCGCTCGCCGATGCCGGCGATGGCGTTTTCGCTGTCTTCCTCGCGGGTGAAAGCCCTGCTCATTTATCGAACTTATGCCTGACGCGACGACTCCACAAGCCGTAGCCGGCGAACCGACGTCGGAGCCGATCCGGGCCGATCCTGTCTGGCACGAATCCTGCGGCGCGACCGTTGAACGCAAGGAATCTGTGCCGATGTTGAACAGACGAACGCTGCTTGCGCAGACCGCCGGCTTTGCCGTCATGGGGCTTTCGCTCGGCAAGGCAGCGGCGAAAAACCTTCCCGGCATCGAGAAAGCCGCGATGCGTGGCGCGATCAACGCGACCGAGCTCGGCGTCCGGCCCGGTGCGCTTGACGATCAGAGCAAGGCTTTCACCAAGCTGCTGCGCGACGCGCACGACCGCGACATGCCGGTGTTCCTGCCGCCGGGGATCTATATCGTTTCCAACCTGTCGCTGCCCGGCCGGGTGCGCCTGTCCGGCGTGCCGGGCGCATCGCGGATCGTCTATGGCGGCAATGGCCATCTCATCATGGCCGACCAGGCCGAGCATATCGAACTCAGCGGGCTGGTGTTCGATGGCTGCAACCGCTGGATGGGCGACTACACGCAAGGCCTGCTCGATCTGCGCCGCATCGCCCATCTGGTCGTCGACAATTGCCAGCTTACCGGCAGCGGCAAGAACGGTCTGGCGCTCGAGCACGCCTGGGGCCGAATCCAGCGCTCGGAGATATCCGGTGCGGCCGATGCCGGCATCTATTCGGTCGAGGCCGATGGCCTGGAAATATCAGGCAATAGCGTCTCCGACTGCGCCAATGGCGGCATTCTCGTGCACCGCTGGCAGGCGGCTGAAGACGGCACCATCGTCAGCGGCAACCGGATCGAGCGCATCCAGGCGCGCAGCGGCGGAGCCGGCCAGAACGGCAACGGCATCAATGCGTTCCGCGCCGGCAACGTCATCATCTCCGGCAATATTGTCTCGGACTGCGCGTTCTCGGCGATCCGCGCCAACACTTCCAGCAATTTGCAAGTCACCGGCAACACCTGCTCGCGTTCGGGCGAGACGGCCGTGTATTCCGAATTCTCGTTCGAAGGCGCCGTCATCGGCAACAACATCGTCGACGGCGCCGCGAACGGCATTTCGATCGTCAATTTCAACGAGGGCGGCCGCATGGGCGTGTGCTCCGGCAACATCGTCCGCAATCTGTCGACCAGCGGCCCCTACCCTGCCGACGCGCCCGGCTTCGGCGTCGGCATTAGCGTCGAGGCCGACACCACCGTTTCCGGCAACGTCATCGAGAATGCGCCGCTCTACGGCATGCAGATCGGCTGGGGACCGTTCATGCGCAATGTGGTCGCCACGGGAAACGTCATCCGCAAGGCGGGGACCGGCATCGTCGTCACCGTGGTCGAAGGTGCCGGAACGGCAATCATCTCCGACAATGTCATCGACGGAGTCCAGAACGGCGCGATCGTCGGCCAACGCTGGGCCGAGCCGGTGACCGGCGACCTCGCTGCATCAGGCAATGCCGGCTATGCGCATTTGACCGTCGAGCGCAACCACGTCAGTTGAAGGTGGCCGTCGGCCGGAGCGCGCCAACCTTGGCGCCGATCCGGCTCTCGATAGGCGGATTTGCCTGTTCGGTCAGTTTCGCTGCGAGCGCCTGGTCGGCTTGCAAAAGCTTAGCCAGCACGGCCGCGACCATCACTTCAGCGGCGCGGCCGGCGCCATCGTCGCACTTCAGCGCGATGCCAAGGCCAAGCTCCGGAAGGGCTGCACAAAAAACACCTTCGGCGCCTCCCTTGACGAAAATCCGGCCCGGTGCGGCGTCCATCATCGCGACATCGGACCTGCCCGTGCCGGCGACGAAAAACGGCTCGGCCATGCAGGCGGAAAGCAGCCGCTTCGCCGCCCGGGCGCGCACCGGCTCGAACCCGGCACCTGTCGCCATGCGGGCAAAGCCAAGGGCAAAGCTGCGCAGCGGCACGGCATAGGTCGGAATCGAGCAGCCGTCGGTGCCGCGGTGATCGGCGTCATGGGCAGCACCGGTCACCGCCTGCATCGCTTCGCGCACCATCTCCTGCGAGGCATGGCCAGCCTTGACGTAACCACGATGGGCGATGCCGCTGTGAACGCAGGTGCAGAGAAAGCCCGAGTGCTTGCCGGAACAATTGTTGTGCAGCGCGTTCGGCACGCTGCCGGCGCGGGCAAGTGCCAACGTCGCTCCATGGCTCGACGGCCAATGCGCGCCGCATTCGAGTGCCGTCTCGTCCAGGGCGGCCTTCGCCAGCATGGCGCGCGCCAGCTCGACATGTGGCGGCTCGCCGGAATGCGAGGCGCAGGCCAGCGCCAGCTCCCGATCACCGAAGCCGTAGGCATCGGCAGCGCCGCTCTCGACCAGCGGCAGCGCCTGGATCGCCTTGACCGCCGAACGCGGGAACACCGGTTGTGCCGTGTCGCCGATCTCCCAGACAGGCTTGCCGTCGGCGTCGAAGACGGCAACAGCGCCGCGATGGGCACTCTCGACGATTGCGCCGCGCAAGACTTCGACCAGAACCGGATTTGTCATGTCACCTCCCGCAATGCGGGCGGGTTTATCTGATCCGGTCAAGAATGGAAACGTAGTTGGCGACCGCGGCACCACCCATGTTGAAGATGCCGCCGAGTTTTGCTCCCGGCACCTGGATGCCGCCCGCCTCGCCGACAAGCTGCATGGCGCTCAGCACATGCATCGATACGCCGGTGGCACCGATCGGGTGGCCCTTGGCCTTCAGTCCACCGGACGGATTGACCGGCAGCCTTCCGTTTTTCGCCGTCTCGCCATCCAGGGCCAGCTTGGCGCCCTCGCCCGGCTTTGCCAGGCCCATCGCCTCATACTCGATCAGTTCGGCGATGGTGAAACAGTCGTGCGTCTCGACGAAGGACAGGTCGCCGAGCGTCACGCCCGCCTGCTTCAGCGCCTGGTTCCACGCCTGCTCGCAGCCTTCGAAGGCGAGAATGTCGCGCTTCGACATCGGCAGGAAATCCTGCACATGCTCATTGGCGCGGAAGGCGACGGCGCGGCGCATCTTCAGCGCCGTGGCCGTGTCGGCAAGGACAAGCGCGGCGGCACCGTCCGACACCAGCGAGCAGTCTGTGCGCTTCAGCGGACCGGCGACGAAGGGGTTTTTTTCGCTTTCCTGCCGGCAGAACTCGTAGCCGAAATCCTTGCGCATCTGCGCGTAGGGATTGTCGACGCCGTTCTTGTGGTTCTTGGCGGCGATCATCGCCAGCGCATCCGACTGGTCGCCGTAGCGCTGGAAATAGGCTTGGGCGATCTTGCCGAAGACGCCGGCGAAACCTGCCGGCGTGTCACCGTCCTCCGGCAGATACGAGGCCTTGAGCAGGTTCTTGCCGATCTCGGGACCGGGCGTCGTCGTCATCTGCTCGGCGCCGACCACCAGCACGATACGGGCGGCATTGGCGTCGATGGCGCGGATGCCTTGCCTGACCGCCGCCGAGCCGGTGGCGCAGGCGTTCTCGACGCGGGTCGCCGGCTTGAAGCGCAGCCGGTCGTCGGCCTGGAGGACCAGGCTCGCGGTGAAATCCTGGGCGGAAAACCCGGCGTTGAAGTGGCCGAGCACGATCTCGTCGACGTCATCTGGACCGATGCCGGCATGATCGAGCGCCTCGACTGCCACCTTGGTGATCAGGCCCTCCAGCGTCTCGCCTTCGAGCTTGCCGAAGCGCGAATGCGCCCAACCGACGATGCATGCTGTCATGGCGATCTCCATCCTGTGGACCGGGGCTACGCGATACTGCGCGCGCATCAGCATTGTTCAAGCACCGTTCTGCCGGCCTCGCGAAGGGGCCAGAACCGCACAATCGCTTGATCTTGATGATCTGGTCATAGTGCCTGGCTTTTGCCAGCAAATCAGGGTGGATTTTTGTTGATTGATGCGTCAATAAAAAATAATCTTGCCCCAATAGGCCGGAGCAAGAATGCCGAAACTCGGAATGGAGCCGTTGCGCCGCAGGGCGCTAATCGATGCAACGATCTCGGCGATCGGCGAGCGCGGTTCGCTTGATGTGACGATGTCGGAAATCGCCGGGCGCGCCGGCGTGTCCTCGGCGCTTGCCCACCACTATTTCGGCGTCAAGGACGAATTGCTGTTGGCGACGATGCGGCACATCCTCAGCGAGCTCACCGCCGATACGGGCCGTGCACTTCGCGCGGCCGGCACGGCGCGCCAGCGCGTCTCGGCGGTGGTTGCGGTCAATTTTTCCGACATCCAGTTCCAGCCCGAAACGATCGCCGCCTGGCTCGCCTTCTATGTCGAGGCGCAAAAATCGGCAGCACTTCGACGGCTGCTCAAGGTCTATGCGCGGCGGCTGCATTCCAATCTGCTCAGCGGGCTGACCGGCATCCTGCCGAGAAGCGAGGCCGACCGGGTCGCCGAAGCGACGGCGGCGCTGATCGACGGGCTCTATATCAGGCGCGCGCTGAAGGACGGTCTTCCCGATGCCGCGACCGCGATTGCACTGGTCGAGGACTATCTCGAAACGAAGCTCAGCGGACGGCAGAAGCAGTGACATCCAAGCGACCCAACATCCTGATCGTCATGGTCGATCAGCTCAACGGAACGCTGTTTCCGGATGGGCCGGCGGACTTCCTGCACGCGCCGCATCTGAAGGCGCTCGCCGCGCGTTCGGCGCGTTTTTGCAACAATTACACGGCCTCGCCGCTCTGCGCGCCGGGCCGCGCCGCATTCATGAGCGGCCAATTGCCGTCACGCACCGGGGTCTATGACAACGCCGCCGAATTCGCGTCTTCGATCCCGACCTTCGCCCATCATCTGCGCGCCGCAGGTTATCACACCTGCCTATCCGGCAAGATGCATTTCGTCGGTCCGGACCAGTTGCACGGCTTCGAAGAGCGGCTGACCACCGACATCTATCCGGCTGATTTCGGCTGGACACCGGACTACCGCAAACCCGGCGAGCGCATCGACTGGTGGTATCACAATCTCGGCTCCGTCAGCGGCGCCGGTACTGCCGAGATCACCAACCAGCTGGAATATGACGACGAGGTCGCCTTCCATGCGGTGCAGAAGCTTTATGATTTTGCCCGCGTCTCCGACGATGCCGCACATCGGCCCTGGTGCTTGACGGTCTCCTTCACCCATCCGCACGATCCTTACGTCGCACGGCGGCAATACTGGGACCTCTACGAGGACTGCCCGGCGCTCGAGCCCGAGGTCGGCTTTATTCCTTACGAAAGGCAGGATCCGCATTCGCAGCGGCTCTACCGCGCCAGCGACTATGACAGCTTTGACATCACAGCGGAGCAGATCCGCCGCGCGCGCCGTGGCTATTTCGCCAACATCTCATATCTCGACGACAAGCTCGGCGAATTGATGTCGGTGCTCGAGCACACGCACATGCTCGACGACACGATCATCCTGTTCTGCTCGGATCACGGCGACATGCTCGGCGAGCGCGGCCTGTGGTTCAAGATGTGCTTCTTCGAAGGTTCGGCGCGGGTGCCGCTGATGATCGCCGGCAAAGGCATCGCCGCCGGGCTGATCGACACGCCGGTCTCCAACCTCGACGTGACGCCGACGCTTTGCGACCTCGCCGGCATCGACATCAGCGCGATTGCGTCGTGGACCGACGGCCAGTCGCTGCTGCCGCTGCTGAATGGAAAGAAGCGCTCCGCGCCGGTGCTGATGGAATATGCCGCCGAAGGCTCGAACGCGCCGATGGTGGCGCTGCGCGAGGGCCGTTACAAATTCATCCATTGCGAGATCGATCCGCCGCAACTGTTTGATCTTGAATCGGATCCGCTGGAATCGACCAACCTCGCCGCCGATCCGGCCAATGCGGCTTTGGTGGCCGCTTTCACCGACAAGGTGCGGGCGCGCTGGGACATGGCGGCGTTCGATGCCGCGGTGCGTGCCAGCCAGGCACGCCGCTGGGTGGTCTACCCGGCGCTGCGCAACGGCACCCATTATCCCTGGGAATTCCAGCCGCTGCAGAAGGCATCGGAGCGCTACATGCGAAACCATATGAACCTCGACCTGCTCGAAGAGCAGAAGCGCTTTCCGCGAGGCAAATGATGGCAGACCGTCTCGTCCCCTCGCTCGACCATCTCAGGCAGGCCTATGCCGTCACCTCCAAGGCGACGCAGATCACGCCGCTCCTGGAATCGGCGGCACTTGCCCGCGAGACCGGCGCCGCCCGCGTCTTCGTCAAGGCCGAATCGCTGCAATGGGCAGGATCGTTCAAGGTGCGCGGCGCCTACTGGCGGCTGAAGAAGCTCTCGCCTGACGAAACCAAAAAGGGCGTCGTCGCCTATTCCTCCGGCAATTTCGCGCAGGGGCTGGCGGCGGCGGGCCAGGCGCTTGGCATTCCCGTCACCATCGTCATGCCGATCGACGCCCCTGCCGCCAAACGCGATGCCACGTCGGGGTATGGCGCGCGTGTCGTGCTGACCGACCATGGCGAGCGCGCGCGTGAGGAAGTCGCCGCCGCCAGAGCGCGTGAGATCGCCGCCAGCGATGACCTGGCCCTGCTGCACCCGTTCGACGATCCGGAGATCGTCGCCGGCCAGGCCGGCGCCGGACTGGAGGCACTCGACCAGCTCACCGCCAGGCAAGTGGAGGCCGATCTCTTGTTCTGTTCGGTCGGCGGTGGCGGGCTGATAGGTGGCGTTTCGCTGGCCTTCCACTATCTGTCGCCCGCCACAGAGATCATCGGCGTCGAGCCGGAAGGTTTTGACGGCATGGGCTCGTCGCTCGCGCATGGCGCCATCGAAACCATGCCGATCGGGCCGAAATCGATCTGCGACGGGCTGATGTCGCGGCGGCCCGGCGACGCGCCGTTCGCAGCGGTGACGACCGCCGGCGTTCGCGGCGTCACTGTCGATGATGCGTCGGTGCGGCGCGCCATGCACATTGCCTTCGAGCGGATGAAGCTGGTGCTTGAGTCATCCGGCGCTGCCTCGCTGGCGGCGGTGCTCGGCGGCAAGGTCGACATAACCGGCAGGACCGTTCTGGTGATGGCAACCGGCGGCAACGTCTCGCTCGCCGATTTCATGGCCCATATGAACCATGGGCGCATATGAACCATGCTTGAAGCGGATTTCGTCATCATCGGCTCCGGCTCGGCCGGCTCGGCCATGGCCTACCGGCTGTCGGAGGACGGCAAGCATTCGGTGATCGTCATCGAATATGGCGGCAGCGATATCGGGCCGCTGATCCAGATGCCGTCGGCGCTGTCGATCCCGCTCAATATGAGCCTTTACGACTGGGGCTTCGTCAGCGAGCCGGAGCCGTATCTCGGCGGCCGCGTGCTGGCGACGCCGCGCGGCAAGGTCATCGGCGGCTCATCCTCGATCAACGGCATGGTCTATGTGCGCGGCCATGCACGTGACTTCGACCATTGGGCCGAACAGGGTGCCGCCGGCTGGGGCTTTGCCGACGTGCTCCCCTATTTCAAGCGCATGGAGGACAGCGCAGGCGGCGAGAATGGCTGGCGCGGCCACGGCGGCCCGCTGACTGTGCAGCGCGGCTCGAGGACGAACCCACTCTACGGCGCCTTCGTCGAGGCGGGCCGCCAGGCCGGTTTCGAGCTGACCGACGACTACAACGGCGCGAAGCAGGAAGGCTTTGGGCCGATGGAGCAGACCATTCGCGGCGGTCGCCGCTGGTCGGCGGCGAGCGCCTACCTCAGGCCGGCACTCAGGCGGAAAAATGTCAGTCTGGTCAAGGGTTTCGCCCGGCGGGTAATCATCGAGAATCAACGCGCCACCGGCGTCGAGATCGAAGTGCGCAAACGGATTCAGATGGTCAGAGCGCGGCGTGAGGTGATCGTTGCGGCGTCCTCGATCAACTCGCCCAAGATCCTGATGCTATCCGGCATCGGCCCCGGCCAGCACCTTAGGGAGAACGGCATCCCGGTGATTGTCGACCGGCCCGGCGTCGGTCGCAATCTGCAGGACCATATGGAACTCTACATCCAGCAGGAATCGACGAAGCCGATCACGCTGAACTCGGTGCTGAACCCGTTCTCGAAGGCGCTGATCGGGGCACAATGGCTGTTCTTCAAGTCCGGCCTCGGCGCCACCAATCATTTCGAGGCGGCCGCCTTCGTACGCTCGGGCGCCGGCGTCGACTATCCCGATATCCAGTATCACTTCATCCCGGCCGCGGTCCGCTATGACGGCAAGGCGGCGGCCAAGGCGCACGGCTTCCAGGCGCATGTCGGGCCGATGCGGTCGAAGTCGCGCGGTTCGGTCACGCTGCGCTCGCCCGATCCCAAATCGAAGCCGGTGATCCGCTTCAACTACATGTCGCATCCGGACGACTGGACGGAGTTCCGCCACTGCATCCGGCTGACCCGCGAGATCTTCGGGCAAGCGGCCTTCGATCCGTACCGCGGCAAGGAACTGTCGCCGGGCTCGCATGTACAATCGGATGAAGAGCTCGACGCCTTCATTCGCGACCACGCCGAAAGCGCCTACCACCCTTGCGGCACCTGCAAGATGGGCCGTGCCGACGATGCGATGAGCGTCGTCGATCCGGAATGCCGCGTCATTGGCGTCGAAGGGCTTCGGGTCGCCGATTCCTCGATCTTCCCGCGCGTCACCAATGGCAATCTCAACGCTCCGTCGATCATGACCGGCGAGAAAGCCGCCGACCACATTCTCGGGCGTACGCCGCTGCCACCTTCCAACCAGGAACCATGGATCAATCCGCGCTGGCAGGTGTCGGACAGATAGGCCATGATCCGGCGGACGCACAGTCCGCATGCCGCGACAACGATTTGGAGAACAGTCATGCGCGCCCAGCCAACGGCATCGCATTATGTCAACGGCCGCTATATCGACGACGAGCGCGGCGCAGCGCTGCCGGTTATCTATCCGGCAACCGGCGAGACCATCGCCATGCTGCGCTCGGCGACGCCGAACGTGCTGGAGCTCGCGATCGAGGCCGCGCGTGCAGCACAACCGGCCTGGGCGCGGCTGAAGCCGGTCGAACGCGGCCGCATCCTGCGCCGCGCCGCCGACATTTTGCGCGCGCGCAATGCCGATCTGGCGCGCATCGAGACGCTGGACACTGGTAAACCGATCCAGGAGACGCTGGTTGCGGACGCCCCGTCGGCGGCCGACTGCCTGGAATATTTCGGCGGCGCCGTCGCCGCCTTTAATGGCGAGGCCGTGGATCTCGGCGGACCCTTTGCCTATACTAGGCGCGAGGCGCTCGGCGTTTGCGTCGGCATTGGCGCCTGGAACTATCCGATCCAGATCGCCGGCTGGAAATCCGCACCCGCCCTCGCAATGGGCAATGCGATGGTTTTCAAACCATCGGAAAACACGCCGTTATCAGCGCTGGCGCTCGCCGAAATCTATACCGAGGCCGGGCTGCCCGACGGGCTGTTCAACGTGGTGCAGGGTTTTGGCGATGTCGGCGCCGGCCTTGTCGGCCACGATGTCGTCGCCAAGGTCTCGGTGACCGGCTCGGTGCCGACCGGCCGCAAAGTGCTGTCGCTCGCCGGCTCGAAGATGAAGCACGCGACGATGGAGCTCGGCGGCAAGTCGCCGCTGATCGTCTTCGAAGACGCCGACCTCGAAAACGCCATCGGCGGCGCGATGCTCGGCAATTTCTATTCGACCGGCCAGATCTGCTCCAACGGCACGCGGGTCTTCGTGCAGAGCGGCATCCTTGACCGTTTCGTCGAGAGGCTGACCGAACGGACGAAGAAAATCCGCATCGGCGATCCGCTCGATCCGGACACGCAGATGGGGCCGCTGGTCTCGAAGGCGCAGCACGACAAGGTGGTCTCTTACATCGAGGCCGGCAAGCAGGATGGCGCGGTGCTCGGCTGCGGCGGCAACGTGCCTTCGCTGCAGGGTTTTCAGGGCGGCTTCTTCGTCGAGCCGACGGTGTTCACCGGTGTCGTCGACACGATGCGCATTGCCCGCGAGGAGATTTTCGGGCCGGTCATGAGCGTGCTGAAATTCGACAGCGAGGACGAGGTGATCGATCGCGCCAACGACACCGAATTCGGCCTCGCAGCAGGCGTGTTCACGCGAGACCTGGCGCGCGCCCATCGTGTCATCGCCGAACTGCAGGCCGGCACCTGCTGGATCAACGCCTACAATCTGACGCCGGTCGAAATCCCCTTCGGCGGCTTCAAGCAGTCCGGCATCGGCCGCGAGAATTCGCTCGCGGCACTGGCGCTCTATTCGCAGCTGAAGTCGGTCTATGTCGAGACCGGGGATGTCGCCAGCCCGTACTGATCCTTGGGCGCCGTGCCGTCCAGATACTGCGTCAGCGCGCAGACGAGATGATAGAAGATGCTGGCCGGCACCTCGCTCGCCAAGGAGCGGCCACGCTCGTCGATGCGGTCGATCCACAGGCCGAGCGGTGCCGGATTGATGTGCCAGCGGAACAGCCGGCCGACACGCGCCTCGATCTCCGGCTTCAGGTCGGGACCGCCCGAACCGTCCAGCGCGATCGCCGCCTTGATCGCTTCGGCCTGCGGCCAGCTGCGCGAGACGCGGTCGAGCGGCAGTCCTTGCCGCGAGACGGCGCCGTAGGCGAGGCCCGTGGCGCGGTTCAGGCCATTGGCGATCGCCGACGCGTAGAGCTTCCGGGCAAGGCCGGTCAAGCCGCTCTGGCCGCTGCGGCCGGCGAAGTCGACCAGCAGCGAGGCCCATTCGAAATGATGGCCGGGTTCGGTCCACGTGCCCTTCTCACCAGGGGTCGGCCGCCATTCATGGTCGAAATACTCACCCAGCGTCCAGCTTTCCGGGTCGAAGAAATGGCTGCGAAACAGATCGACGATGCGCGCGGCGCGACGAAGATGGGCGCGCTCGCCGGTCGCCTGATGCCAGGCCAGGAATGCCTCGAGCAGATGCATGTGCGGGTTGGAGCGGCGCTCGCCCTCGCCGCTCGAGGTCTCGCGGAAGCCGGTCAGGCGTTCGTCCTCGAGATGCGCGTCGATGAACGCGAAGGTCTCCTGGCCAAGCCGCAACGCATCGGGATTACCGCACATATGCGCATGCGCCAGCGCCAGGAGCACGCAGGAATGGTCATAGGCATCCTCGGCGGCGTCGGCGACGGTGCCGTCGACGTTGAGCGTGCGTACCCAGCCGCCATTGTCGGTACGTCCGTGCCTGGCCATGAATTCGAGGCCGTGGCTGATCAGCCGATCGGCCGGGCCGTTCCAGCCGCGCGCCTTGGCGACGGCGAAGGCGTAGATCTGCCTGGCCTGCGTGCGCATGCGCTTGGGTTTCATCAGCGGGGCGGCATCGAAGCCGAGCGCCTCGTGGAACCCGCCGTGGCGCTCATCGACGCCGACCGTCGACCACAACGGCACCGTCTCCTCGAACAGCCAATGGTGCACGCGGCGCTGCCAGGCGCCGCTTTCGATGACGCGGTCGTCGGCGGGCGTGAACCTGGTCTCAAGGCGGCCGCTTTTTTCGAGCTGCTCGACGATCTTCTTGACGTTCTGGCTGTGGCTGACCGGGGCGACGAAAGTGGCGTCGGCGGTCGACACGATGGCGACGTCCTTCAGGCCTATGGCCGACAGCAGGCGGCCGTCGCTGCGGATATAGGAGTTCTCGCAATCGATGGCGACGACATCGCCGACGATGACATTGCCCTGCGTGTCGGAGGGGCCGACGTCGAGCAGCGATTGCCAGGAGCCGAGATCGTTCCAGCGAAAGCCGGCCGGCACCATGGCGATGCCGCTGGCGCGCTCCATGATCGCATAGTCGATCGATGTCGATGGGATGGCGGCATAGAGATCCAGAGGCATGTAGAGGCCGGAAAGATCCGATGTCGCAGCCTGATAGGCAGCCTCTGTGGCGCTCCAGATGTCGGGCTGGAAGGCCATGAACGCGTCGCGCATGGCACTTGCGCGAAACAGGAAGATGCCGGTGTTCCAGTAGAAATTGCCGGCCTCGAGATAGCTCTGCGCCGTGGCGAGATCGGGTTTTTCGACGAAACGCGAGACATCGCAGATGCCATCACGCTCGCCGGCCACCTCGATGTAGCCGTAACCGGTCTCGGGTTGGGCGGGCTTGATGCCGAACACCACCAGCCTGCCTTGGCGCGCGGCCGCCGTGCCGGCCTCGATGCTCCGCCAGAATTGCTGTGGCGTCGCGATCTCATGATCGGACGGCACCACCAGCACCAGGCTGTCGCCGAATTCCGACAGCGTGCGCAGACTTGCCAAAGCGACGGCCGCGGCAGTATTGCGTCCGGTCGGCTCGAACAGCGGGCCGCCGCCGGAAAGCTCGTGACCGGCAATGTCGGCATGAACGCGGTCGGCATGCCTTTCCGAGGCAATCAGGAAAACCGGCGTTTCGCCTTCCGGCCGCGCGGTCAGCCGGCGCAGCGTCTTGGCCAGCATTGAGCCGTCGCCCGAGAAATCATGGAACTGCTTGGGATTGTCCTCGCGCGACAACGGCCACAGCCGCGAGCCGACGCCGCCGCTCATCACAAAACTGACGATCCGTTCGATCATGAAAACAAGCCCCGCGTTCAAAAAGTCTGATTGTAGGCGCCGACTTCGGGGCTGCGGCGCAGCACCGCATCGACGGCTTCGAACATCTGCCGGCGCCGCTCGGACGATACCGGGCTCTCCACCACCACCACAAGCTCCGGCTTGTTCGATGATGCCCGCACCAACCCCCATGTACCATCCTCCGCCACGACCCTGACGCCGTTGACGGTGATCAGTTCGCCGATCTTCTGGCCGGCGAAGACCGTGCCCTCGTCCTTCATCTTGCGAAAGTCGCCTACGACGCGCTCGACGACGCCGTATTTGAGCTCGTCGGCGCAGTGTGGCGACATGGTCGGCGTGCCAAAGGTCAGCGGCAGATCGCGATAGAGGTCAGCCATGCTGCTTTGCGGGCTGCGATCCAGCATCTGGCAGATGGCGATGGCCGTGACCAGGCCATCGTCATAGCCGCGGCCGATCGGAGGATTGAAGAAGAAGTGGCCCGATTTCTCAAAACCAGCAACGGCGCCGAGTTCGGCCACCCGCCGCTTGATATAGGAGTGACCGGTCTTCCAATAGTCGGTGACCGCGCCATTCTCCTGCAGCACCTTGTCAGTCATGAACAATCCGGTCGACTTAACGTCGACGACGAAAGTCGAGCCGGGATAGAGGTGCGAAATGTCGCGCGCCAGCATGACGCCGACCTTGTCGGCGAATATCTCGTTGCCTTCATTGTCGACCACGCCGCAGCGATCGCCGTCGCCGTCGAAGCCTAGCCCGACATCGGCGCCCGTTTCCAGCACCTTGTCGCGAATGGCGTGCAGCATCTGCATGTCTTCGGGGTTGGGATTGTAATTGGGAAACGTATGATCGAGCTCGACGTCGAGCGGGATGACCTCGCAGCCGATACTTTCCAGTGCCTCGGGAGCGAAAGCCCCGGCGGTGCCGTTGCCGCAGGCGGCCACCACCTTGAGCTTCCTGGAGATACGCTTTCCCGCGGTCAGATCGTCAAGGTAGGTTTTGCGGAAATCCGCAACGAAGGCGTAGGAGCCATCACCGACAAGGTCGAAATCGCTTGACAGCACGATCGCCTTCAGCGCGCTCATCTCCTCCGGACCGAAGGTCAGCGGACGCGCCGCGCCCATCTTGACGCCGGTCCAGCCATTCTCGTTGTGTGAGGCAGTGACCATGGCGACGGACGGCGTGTCGAGCGCGAACTGGGCGAAATAAGCCATCGGCGACAGGGCAAGCCCGACATCCTTGACCCGTGCGCCGGCCGCCATCAGCCCGGAAACCAGCGCCAGCTTGATGGCAAGCGAATAGGAGCGGAAATCGTGACCGGTGACGATGTCGGGTCCGGCACCCAGGCGACGGATCAGCGTGCCGAGCCCCATGCCGAGCGCCTGGACGCCGATTAGATTGAGTTCCGGCGTTTCGTTCGAGCCGGGATGGCCGAACCACCAGCGCGCATCATATTCGCGAAACCCGGACGGCATGACGAGCGCCGAGGTTTCGAACTCGAATGTGTTTGGTCTGGCATCGCTAACGATCTTCATCGACAAGGCTGCAAACTCCAGGCGGCTGAATCAGGTGCTTCGAGGCAAGTGGACGGTTACCCAGATGCCCTTTAAGCCGTGTTTGTGCGACAGGAAACTGAAACCTGTATGACGTGGCGGCGAAAGCGAAAGAAATGCGACAGAAGCGCTGCCATTGGCGCTTGCAGTAACCAAACTCGGCGGCTATAAGCCCGCGGTCTGGTCACGGAGTGTAGCGCAGCCTGGTAGCGCACATCGTTCGGGACGATGGGGTCGCAGGTTCAAATCCTGCCACTCCGACCAGAAAAAACATTGTCCAACCCGGGAGGCAATGGCTCAGGGCTCGTAGGGGCTCTTCCAAGTTGCGCCTGTACATTCGACAAAAAGAGGTTTGGCCGAGGAGAGGCTACGCGGTGCCCGCAGTGGCATCGGATCGCGGCTATTGCTAACGCATGTTCGTCACCGAAAAAAGCGAGATTTCCAAGGCACCGGAAACCTCCCCCGCTTCGAAACGCCAAATCGTCCCGTGAAGGCCGGCGTGAGATTTACACCTCAGTTGCAACCGGAACATGGGATAGCCCGAGCCACCATTTTGATGCGGCTGTCAGCTACCCTCCGGGAATGCGCCAAGACTCGTCGTCCGGCGGGAAAGCCAAGCCGGCGCGATTCTGCGCCGCCTTTCGCAAGTCTTTGCATCTCACGGCACTATCGTCCATTTTGCTTGTTGCAAAGCCGGTCTTGTCGCCTCTTCTAGTGATCCCCGTCCGCAGGACGAACAACTTCGGAGCAAAAAAGGGGACCATTGTGACGACCCATCATCATGCCCGCACGGGAGCGGTGTCTAGCGCTTCAGGTATGCTGCGCCCTCAACTCGGGCCTGCCGCCGCAGGCAAATATCAGCGCCCGATCTCCAGGGCCGATGCCCGCCGCCTGACTGTCGGTGACATCCTCGCCGCCTATACCGAAGCACGCCAGGCCAAGATTGCCGGTCGCAAGGAATTTCTCGCCAGGATGCGTTTTCTGAACGAATTCTTCGGCACCGAGCCGGTCGCCAACATCAATGGAGATCGCTGCCGCGTCTATGTCGAGCACCGTTCGCGCGAGCGCAATCGGGTAGAGCGTGAGCGAATCGCCAAGCTCAACGCTGCGGCGATGGAGACCCGCCGTGCGTTACTCCCGGCGTGGCGAGACAAGGACTTTACATCAGGCCCGCGTCGCGATCTTGAGGACCTCCGCTCGGCGATCAACTTTTGGGCCAAGGAATACGGTCTCGATCCGAAGCCGTCCGTCACCTTGCCAGACAAACCAGCAGCGCGCGAGCGCTGGCTGACGCGCGAGGAAGCAGCGGGACTGCTGCGCGCGGCATTGCGGCTGCGCCGGAAGCACGGTCAGTACGCTCATCTCTGCCGCTTTATCATTGTGGGGCTCTACACTGGCTGCCGACATCGTTCAATCCTGCAACTCAATTGGGATGGCGAGGCCGCAGAAGCTTGGCCGGACCTAGGCCGCGGCGTGTTCTATTGCAAAGATCAGCACGCGAAAAAAAGCAAGAAATGGCGTCCGCCGACGCGACTGCCGTCACGGCTGATCGCCCATATGCGCCGCTGGAAGCGTATCGATTGCGACTGCGGGCCGGTCGTCCATGACAGCCTGGGCGAACCGACAAAGCGCATCGAGAAGGCGTTCCGCACCTGCCGCGTGGAAGCCGGGCTCGGCGACGATGTCACCCCGAATGTGCTTCGCTATACCCGCGCCATGTGGCCTGTGCTGTGCGACGTCGACATGTGGCGGATCGCCAGCAAGGCTATGCGCTCAGGCGAAATCGCGTGACATCGATGGCCGCGGCCATCAGTGTCTGTGTGTAGGTTGCCTGCGGATTGCTGAAGATCGCCTCGGCCGGCCCCTCCTCGACGATCTTGCCCTGTTTCATGACGATGATGTAGTCGGCCATGGCGCGCACAACGGCGAGATCGTGGCTGATGAACAGATAGGACAGTTCGTGGTCGGCCTGCAGCTTGCGTAGCAATTCGACGATCTGCTTCTGCACGGAGCGGTCCAGCGCCGAGGTCGGCTCGTCCAGCACCACCACTTTAGGCTTGAGTATCATGGCGCGCGCAATGGCGATGCGCTGCCGCTGACCACCGGAGAATTCATGCGGATAGCGGTTGCGCGTGTTCGGGTCGAGCCCGACTTCGAGCAAGGCATCGACCGCGCGGAGATCGCGCTGCCTGCCCGACAGATTGGGCTCATGGACCAGGAGCCCCTCGGTGATGATCTGGCCGACGGTCATGCGTGGCGACAGCGAGCCGAACGGATCCTGGAAAACCAGCTGCAATTCGCGCCGCAGCGGCCTCATCGCCTGGCGGTCGGCGTGGGAAATGTCGCGGTCACCAAGCCGGATGATACCGTCGCTGGGCAGGAGCCGCAGCAAGGCGCGGCCGAGCGTCGATTTTCCCGAGCCGGATTCGCCGACGATGCCGATCGTCTGGTTGCGCTTCAGCCGTATCGAAATGCGATCGACGGCGCGCAGCAGCAGCGGCTCGCCGCCAAGAAATCCGCCGCCGATCTTGAAGGTCACCTCGACGTTTCTGCCTTCAAGCAGGACAGGGGCATTCGGAGGCGGCGGCGCCTTGGTGCCGGTCGGTTCGGCGGCAAGTAGCATCTTGGTGTAGCCGTGCTGCGGGTTGGCGAAGATCGCTTCCGCCTCGCCCTCCTCGACCACCTCGCCATATCGCATCACATAGACCCGATCGGCAAAGCGCCGGACGATGCCGAGATCGTGGGTGATGAAGACGATCGCCATGCCGAGCTTGCGCTGCAATTCGGCGAGCAGCATGAGGATCTGCGCCTGGATGGTGACGTCGAGCGCGGTCGTCGGCTCGTCGGCGATCAGTATGTCGGGGTCGTTGGCCAGCGCCATGGCGATCATGACGCGCTGGCGCTGACCGCCCGACAACTCGTGCGGATAGGATTTCATCCGCCGCTCCGGATCGGGAATATGGACCAGCCGCAGCAGCTTGAGCGCCTCCTCGCGCGCCGCGGCGGCGCCAAGTCCGCGATGCTTGCGGATCGGCTCGATCAGCTGGTTGCCGATCGAATAGAGCGGGTCTAGCGACGTCATCGGCTCCTGGAAGATCATGCTGATCTTGCGGCCGCGGATCTTGTTGAGCTCGGGTTTGCTCAAGGTCAAAAGATTGCGGCCGCGATAATCGACTGTGCCGCTGGCTTCGCCGTTCGAGGCGAGCAGGCTCATCGCCGCCATCATCGTCTGGCTCTTGCCGGAACCGGATTCGCCGACGACGGCGACGGTTTCGCCTGATTTGACGTGGATATTGATGCCCTTCACCGCCTCCACCACACCGTCGAGGGTGCGGAAGCGGACTCGAAGGTCCTTGACGCTGAGAATGGTATCGGAAGCAGCCATCTCAACGATCCTTCGGGTCCAGCGCATCGCGCAGCCCATCGCCGACGAAATTCAGCGCGAACAGCGTGGAGACGAGAAAGAAGGCCGGGAAAAGAAGCAGCCAGTTGGCCGAGCCGATGTTCTGGGCGCCAACCGAGATCAGCACGCCCCAGCTGGTCATCGGCTCCTGGACGCCAAGCCCGAGGAACGACAAAAAACTCTCCAGGATAATGACCTGCGGCACCAGCAGCGTCATGTAGATCACCACCGGCCCGAGCAAATTGGGGATCACATGGCGCAGCAGAATGCCTCGCTGGCCGACGCCCATCGCTTCCGCCGCCTGGACATATTCCTGCCGGCGGATCGACAGCGCTTGTCCGCGAACGATGCGCGCCATGTCGAGCCACAGCACCGCGCCGACCGCCAGGAACATCAGCACGAAGTTCCTGCCGAAGAACACCACCAGCATGATGACGAAGAAGATGAACGGCAAAGAATAAAGCACGTCGACGACACGCATCATCACCTCGTCGACCCTGCCGCCGGCAAGGCCGGCGGTGGCGCCATAGAGCACGCCGATAACCACGGCCACAATGCCGGCAAGCAGGCCGATGGCTAGCGATATGCGCCCGGCCATCAGCGTTCGGGACAGGAGATCGCGGCCGGTATTGTCGGTGCCGAACAGGAAATATTGCTGCTTGATCGAGGCACTCATCACCATTTCGAGACCGTCCGGCGATTTGCTCTCGATCTTTGTGTCATCAAAGGTATCGGAACGATCAAGGTAGCGAATGTTGCGGTCATCGATCGGCTTGGACGATTTGACGGTAACGAACACACGGCTGTCCTCCTGCCGCCACTCCTTGATGTCGACGCGCATACGCCTGATCGCCTCATCGAGAGCGCCTTCGATCATGTCGGCCTTCGGATAGGCGGAGAAGCTCGGCGGCGTACGGACATAGTCGGCATAGATGGTGGTGTATTGGTGCGGCACGAGATAGGGCCCAAACACGCTGATGACGGCGATGAAGGCAAGATAATAGAGGCTGAACATGGCCGCGCGATTGGCCTTGAGGCGCGCCCAGGCGTCACCCCAAAGGGACCGGCCGACGACCGGTGCGGCAACTGCGATATCAGTCATAGCGCACCCTCGGATCGACGACCCCATAGAGGACGTCGACGATCAGGTTGAAGACAATGGTGAAGAGCGCGATGACCACCACCGTCCCCATCACCAGCGTGTAGTCGCGGTTGAGCGCGGCAACGACAAAATGGCGGCCGATGCCCGGGATAGAGAAGATGGTCTCGACGATGACCGAGCCGGTGAGAAGGGCTGCGGCTGCCGGACCGGTGAAGGAGACGATCGGCAGGATGGCGCCGCGCAGCGCATGCTTGACGACGACCGACCAGTCGGACAGGCCGAGAGCGCGCGCGGTGCGGATGTGATGCGAGTGCAGCGATTCGATCATCGAGCCGCGCATCAGGCGGGCAACGATGGCGATCTGCGGCAGAGCGAGCGTCAGTACCGGGCCGACCTTGTTGATGAGGGCTCCATCGCCCCAGCCGCCGATCGGCAGCAGCTTCCAGGTCAATCCGAATACAAGCTGGATTATCGGGGCGATGACGAAGGTTGGTATGGTGCTGCCGGCGGTCGCCAGCGCGATCACCGAATAGTCGGCAAGCTTGTTCTGGTTGAGCGCGGCAACAGTGCCGAGCACGCTGCCGAGGAGCAGCGCCAGAACGAGCGCCGAAGCGCCAAGTTGGATCGAGATCGGCAGGCCTTCCCTGAACAACTCGCCGACGGTGAAATCCGGCATGTTGTAGCTGGGGCCGAAATTGCCGCGCAGAAGATTGCCTAAATAATGGAGGTACTGCAGCCAGAGCGGGTCGTTGAGCCCGAACTGGGCTTCGAGATTGGCCCTGATCTCGGGGCTCAGGCCCCGCTCCTGGTTGAACGGGCCGCCCGGCGCGACGCGTATCAGGAAGAACGCTATAGTCACGATGACGAACAGCGTCGGGATGGCGGTCAGGAGCCGCCGGAAAACGAATCGCAGCATCGATGCCCCGCTTGATCCAGAGCAGCGCGCGTCCGGCTGGACGATTGCGCTCTAGCCTTCAAATCTTCGCACCGACATTGTCGAAAATCGAATCCGGTTCCCGGGCCGATGCGATGGCAAACCGGCGCCGCCGCGCATTGAGTCGCGCGGCGGCCTGGCTAAGGTATCAGTCCTTGCTGATGAAGCGGGACGGATGGATGTCCATCACATTGTCGTCGAAGCCGTGCAGCTTCGAGGAAACGATGTCGTGGTAGCTGTAGTAGAGAAGCGGGATCTCGCCGACGTCGTCGACGAGGATGCGCTCGGCCTCGGCGAGTTCCTTCATGCGCTGGTCGGGCTTGCCGCCGGCGGCGGCGGCCTTGTCCATGGCCGCCTCGAATTTCGGGCTGTTATAGCTCGAATAATTGTTGCCGCTGGCCTTGCGAGATATGCCGAGGAAGGTTTCCGGGTCCTTGTAATCGGCGATCCAGGCGGCACGCGCCACATCGTAGTCGCCCTTCTGCTCGAGGAAGGAGTAGTGGGTCTTGGTGTCGGTGTTGAGCAGCGTGACCTCGACGCCAAGCGGCTTCAACTGTTCCTGGATGGCGACAGCGGTGTTCTTGTGGTTTTCCGAGGTGTTGTAGCGGATCTGCATCTTCAACGGATGCTCGGGTGTATAGCCGAGTTTCTCGAGGATCTTCTTGGCAGCGTCCTCGCGGTCGATCTGCGGCATGTCGGCGTATTTGGCCAGTGCCGGCGTGTAGCCCTGGATACCCGGAGGGACCATCGAATAGCCGGGCAGCATCGAATTCTGCCAGACTTTTTCAGCGAGGAAGTCGCGATCGATCGCCATCGAGATAGCGTTGCGCAGTTCGACGTTGTCCCAAGGCGCCTTGTCGGTCTTGATCGCGTAATAGTAGATGCCGAGATATGGCCCGACACGGACCTGGTCGCCGAATTTGGTCTTGAGATCGGCGAGCTGTTCGGTCGGCAGGTCACCGTAACTGTCGAATTCGCCGGCCTCGAAGCGCTTCATCGCGGACGAGCGATCCTCGGTCGGGATGTAGTTGACCACGTCCAACTTGACGCTGGCGGCGTCCCAGAATTTCGGATTCTTGACCAGCTTCAGATGGTCGTTGGGAATCCACTCTGCCGCTGTAAAGGCCCCGTTCGAGACCAGCTTGCCTGCCTTGATCCAGTCGGCGCCAAGCTTTTCGATAGACGCCTTGTTAACCGGATAGGTCGCCTGATGGGTCAGCATCTCCAGGAAGTAAGGCGTTGGCGCCTTGAGCGTGACTTCGAGGGTATTTGCGTCAATCGCCTTGACGCCCATATCCTCCGGCTTGCCCTTCTTGGTGTTGACTTCCTCGGCACCCTTCACTGGATAGAGCATGGAAGCGTATTCCGCAGCGGTGGCCGGATCTTCCAGCCGACGGAACGAATAAACGAAGTCGTCCGCCGTCACCGGGCTGCCATCCGACCAGAGGCCGTCCTTGCGCAGCTTGAAGGTGTAGACAGTGCCGTCGTCGGACACCGTCCAGCTTTCAGCGGCGCCCGGAATGAGATTCGTCTTCTGGTCATGCATGACGAGGCCCTGGAACAGGTCGCGTATGATATCGGCTTCGTAGACCGTCGAGGTCTTGTGCGGATCGAGCGTCTCCGCTTCGGCGGCGGCTCCGCGGTTGTAGACGGTCTCGGCGAAAGCCGGCGTGTAGAACGTACCGGCGGCCAAGACCATGGTCGTGGCGAGTACCGTCGCCTTCAGCACATGTTTCAGCATGGAGTTCTCCCTAACGACGTCGCCCTTCGGCCACGTCTCTAAGTGTTGACGCCCCGAAACCGATTGGCTGGTTCCTTTCGAGCGCGCAGCCGGTTCCCTTTCCGGCAGCTGGTGGCCAAACAGTAACGTGGAGATTTTTTATTTCAACAGACTCTCGGGGTCACCCAAAGTAAGGGGGCCGGGGCAGTCGTTTTGCGGGCGGCCAATCAATGGTCGAAACCATGAGTTTGACTGGGTTTCCTGGCCAGAACGCCGATCTGGGAAATAATCTGACCGATCTTTTCAGTTTACCGGAATGTATTAATTGGTTCTTAGGCAACCAAGGGTTACAAATTTCGATGGAATCGGCACATCGACCTTGGGTTCCAACGGGCAAGGGCAATGAACAAGATAGACAGTAATACTGTCGCATTGAAGCGTAAAATATTGCGCCACATACGGACGAATCTACGCAAAATTGGAGAAGAGTCCGGAACTTCCGCGGTCGAGTTCGCCCTGCTTTCCCCAATCTTTATCCTTCTTTTGCTCGGAATGGTTGCATATGGTATCTATTTTGGTGCAAGCAACTCCTTGCAGCAAATCGCCGCCGATGCCGCCCGCACCGCAATTGCCGGATTGAATCAAACCGAGCGCCAGGCGCTGGTGGCGAGTTTCGTCAAAAACAATGCCAGTGGATACCCGTTTGTCGATTCCGGCAAGCTGACCTATCAGGCGACGGACAGCACGGCCGACGGAAATCAGTTCGTCGTGTCGATCCAGTACGATGCCAGCAACCTGCCGATCTGGAACCTGTTACCAAGCCTTGCGATGCCGCAAACCACGATGTCGCGCAGATCTACCATCAGGATTGGAGGCATTTGAAATGTCGCAGTTCTTGCTGAGGAGCATCGGGTGGATCGCTCGCTCGATGGTTGGCGACAAGAAGGCGAACTTTGCCGTCATGACGGCGCTGACAGCGCCATTCGCGCTGGGGCTGGCTGCCTTCGCTGTCGACGAAGGTTCGATCTACACGGAGCGCAGGGAAGCCCAGGCGATGACCGATCTGGCGGCGATCACCGCGGCGTCGAACATCAACAATATGGAAGCCGCGGCGGTAACCACGCTCAGTGACAACCGAATGCCCGGCATCATTGTTCAAAAGGCAGGTCAGACAATCGTTCCCACGGTTGGCAAAACCGTCGTGTCGGTCACCGGCGGCCGATACTCAGCGGCGTCCTCCGTTGGTGTCGACAAGCGCTTCGAAGCCGGCAAAACGCCTTACAACGCCGTTCGCGTCACTCTGCGAAAAATCCCCGCCCGGTATTTCGCCAGTTCGCTCATCCCTACTCCGGTTGTCGGCACCGAAGCCATCGCCAGTGTGACCCCGCAAGCGATGTTCTCGGTCGGGTCCAGGCTCCTCAGCGTCAATGGCGGCATCCTCAACGCGCTTCTCAGCAAGTTGCTGGGCGCCAACATTTCGCTCAGCGTCATGGACTACAACGCGCTGATCTCGGCCGATGTAAACGTGCTTTCGTTCGTCGATGCCCTTGCCGTACAGTTGCAACTGACAGGTGTCAGCTATTCCGACGTGCTGGCGTCAAAAGCGACGGTAGGCCAGATCGCGACCGCCATGGCCAATGCGTCCGGGTCGGGCAGCGCCAGCAAACTTGTGCTGCAGACGATCGCGTCGAGGGCCACCAACACGGTCAAGATACCCCTCAGTCATCTTATCGATCTTGGCTCGATCGGCAGGCTCGGCCTCGGACAAAAGTCTCCCGGCTTTTCCGTCGACGCAAGCGCGATGGGCATGCTGGGTGCCGCCGCCTCGCTGGCCAATGGCTCAAACCAGGTCCAGGTCGATCTCGGCGCCACTATTCCGGGACTTACCTCCACCACGCTCGCCATCGCCATCGGTGAACCGATGCAATACTCACCCTGGCTGGCCGTCGGGGAAAAAGGCACCGTGGTGCGCACCGCGCAGACGCGCATCAAGCTGGTCACCACAGTGGGCATCGGCAATTCCAATCTCGGCGGCGGCATCAGCCTGCTGTCCGTCAACCTGCCTCTGCATGTCGAAGTCGCCTATGCGGAAGCCAAGCTAACCGACATCAGCTGCCCGACGGGCCGGCCGGATAGCATCAAGGTTTCGATCGCCGCGCAGCCTGGCGTGGCCTCGCTGCACCTTGCCACCAGCGACGCCGACAACAACCCATCGGCCTTCGCCGATTTCAGCAATCCGCAATCGTTCTCCGATGCCACGATTGCCCAGGTAAGCGTGAAGCTTCTGCTGCTTACCCTCAATCTGCTCGATGTGAAGGGTTCGTCATCACTTGCCATCACCAACAACGATCCGACCACATTGACGTTCGACAGCACCGATATCGCCAACAAGACGATAAAAACTGTCGCCACAAAAAACCTGACGCAATCACTCACGACATCGCTGGTCAGCGGCCTCTCGCTCTCGGTCAATGCACTGGGCCTCGGGCTGGACGTGACGGCCCTGCTCGGAACGGTTAAGCCGGCGGTGGTAACGGTTCTGAACGGCGTGACGGCGCCGGTCGACGAACTGGTCTATAACGTGCTTGCAGCTGTCGGCGTGCATGTCGGCGAGGCCGATGTGCGGGTTGTCGGCGCGACTTGCGGGCGCTCCGTGCTCGTTCAATGAGATAATGAAATAGAGCTCAGCCAATCCGGCCGAGGAAGCAGCCCAGCGGCGGCAGCGACAGCGTTCTTTCCTGCAAGACGCCGGCAGCACCGCCAAGGTCTATCGGCTCTATCGCTTCCAGATCCGGTGGCAATTGCCAGCCGGCCGGCTCGTCGGCGAAATTGAAGACACTGAGCAGCTTTTCGTCACCGCCTTCGCGAATGAAAGCAAGGACGTCGCCTTCGGCATCGAGGAACCGGATCGAGCCTCGAACCAGCACCGGATGCTGCTTGCGCAAGGCCAGCATCGCACGGTAGCTCGCCAGGACGGAGGTTTGCTCGCCATCCTGGACGTCGACCGCCTGGGCGCGATGGCTTGCCGGGACCGGAAGCCACGGCTTGCCCGTCGAAAAGCCGGCATTGTCGGCGCCAGCCTCCCAGACCATCGGCGTTCGGCACCCATCCCGCCCCTTGATCCCCGGCCAGAAGCGGATGCCGAAAGGATCGCGCAAATCCTCGAACGCCAGTTCGGCCTCCTCCAGCCCGAGTTCTTCGCCCTGGTAGAGGCAGATCGATCCGCGCAGGCAGGAAAGCAGCACGATCGAGAATTTCGCCACCCTGTCCGGATCGCCGCCCGGCCTTTTCCATCGACTGACATGGCGCACGACATCGTGATTGGAGAACGCCCAGCAAACCCAGCCGTCGAATACCTTACTCTCGAAGGCCTCGACACAGCCACGCACATGCGACGCCGAGAATTGCGGGCCGAGCAAGTCGAACGTGTAGGACATTTGGAGCTTGTCGCCACCGCCGGTATAGGCGGCGAGTGTCTGCAAGGAACGCGTTTCGTCGCCAATCTCGCCGACAGCGGCGCGGCCTTCATATTCGTCAAGCAAGGCCCGGAAGCGCCTTAGGAAAGCAAGGTTTTCCGGCTGGCTCTTGTCGAACAGATGCTCCTGATAGAGATAGGGGCTGGTTGCCGTATTGGTGCCGGCGACGCTTTCCGCCAAAGGCGGGTTGCTGCGCAGCCAGCGGTCGTGGACGTAATAGTTGACCGTATCCAGCCGGAAACCGTCGACGCCGCGCTCGAGCCAGAACCGCACCGTTTCCAGCAAGGCGTCCTGCACCTGTGGGTTGTGGAAATTCAGGTCCGGCTGCGAGGCGAGGAAATTGTGCAGGTAATATTGCCTGCGCGTTGCGTCCCATTCCCAGGCCGGGCCGCCGAAAAGCGACAGCCAATTGTTGGGGGCGGTGCCGTCGGGCTTCGCATCGGCCCAGACGTACCAGTCGGCCTTGGGGTTGTCGTGGCTCGTGCGGCTTTCGACGAACCATTCGTGCCGATCCGACGAATGCGACAAGACCTGATCGATGATCACCTTCAGGCCGAGCCGGTGCGCCTCCGCAATCAGTGCGTCGAAATCCTCTAATGTGCCGAACATCGGATCGACGGCGCAGTAATCCGAAACGTCGTAACCCATATCGGCCATTGGCGACTTGAAAAAAGGCGACAGCCAAACGGCGTCGGCACCGAGCGATGCGACATGGGCCAGCCTCGAGGTGATGCCGCTGAGATCGCCGCTGCCGTCGCCTGTCGTGTCCTGGAAGGAGCGCGGGTAGATCTGGTAGATGACGCAGCCGCGCCACCATTCGGCATTGTCAGCCATCATGGCTCTCCCCTGCGCCCGCACACGCTGTCCTGCTTTCGATCATGAACAGGACTGTTCGCCCAGGCACCGGCCGCGAGATATCGCTACTATCCGGTTCGATAGCTGGGCGCCAATGAAAACCCGCCCGTTCCGGCAGCGTGAACGTGCAGGCCCGGCGGTCGCCGTTGATGATCACGGCAAGGCGACTGTTCTCACCGCTACCGAGAACCATGACCAGCCGGTGCCGCCTGGCATCGTCCCAGGCTGCCTCTTCGAACGGCACGCCGGTTTCCGTCAGCCAGGCTACGTCTGGGATTTCCGAACCCGCAGGCTGTTCTCCGGTCAGGAATGCTGTGTCCAAGAGCGCCGGCACGGCGCGACGCATCCTGGCGAGCAGAGCCGTATGATGCTCGAGCGCCAGGTCGCGCCCGGCCCAGTCGAGCCAGGTGATGTCATTGTCCTGCGCGTAGGCGTTGTTGTTGCCGCGCTGCGTGCGGCCGAACTCGTCGCCGGCCGTCAGCATGATCGTGCCGCGCGAGGCAAAGAGCGTCGCCAGCAGCGCGCGCTGGTCATCGAAACGGGCCGTAACGATTGACTGGTCGCTGGTCTCGCCCTCGACGCCATCGTTCCAGGACAGGTTGTCGTCGTGACCATCGCGGTTCAGTTCGCCATTGGCCTCGTTGTGCTTGTGCCCATAGGCGACGATATCGGCCAGCGTCATGCCGTCATGCGCGGCGATGAAGTTGATGCTGCGGCTCGTTGTCTGGCCTGCTTTGGCAAAGACGTCGGACGAACCGGCAAGCCGCGTCGCCAGGGCACCGATCATGCCGCCGTCGCCGCGCCAGAAGCGGCGGATATCGTCGCGGTATTTGTCGTTCCATTCGAGGAAGGGCGGCGGAAAATTGCCGAGCTGATAGCCATCCGGTCCGATATCCCAAGGCTCGGCGATCAGCACCCGGTCGCCAAGAACAGGGTCGTTGCGAATGGCGTTCAGCAGCGGCGCATCGGCGTCGAAAACGCCGTCGACGCGGCCGAGGATCGGCGCCAGGTCGAAGCGGAATCCGTCGACACCGGCGCGCTGGACAAAGTGGCGAAGCGTGTGGAGGACCATTTCCCGGACGACCGGATGCTCGCAGGCGAGCGTATTGCCGGTTCCGGTGTCATTGACCAGAGCGCCGTCCGGCTCGTGCCGATAATAGGCGCGGCTGTCGAGCCCGCGCAGCGACAATGTCGGGCCGAGCCGGTCGCTTTCGCCGGTGTGGTTGAACACCAGGTCGAGAATGGTGCCGATGCCGGCCTCGCGCAGCGCGGCGACCGTTCCGCGCAACTCGGCCAGACCGCCGGGCGCCAGTCGCGGATCGAGCGCTATGAAGGTCACGGGATTATAACCCCAGGCGTTGCGCAGACCGAGCGGCGGTAAATGCCGTTCGTCGATCGATGCAGTCACCGGCATCAACTCAATGGCTGCCACGCCGAGTTTTTGCAGATGCTCGACAACGAGGGGGTGAGCGAGCGCTGCAATGGTGCCGCGTTGCTTCTCGGGAATGTCGGGATGCAGCTTTGTGAAGGCGCGTACCGGCACTTCGTAGATAAGGCCGCCGGGCCGAAACAGCGGCGGCAAGGCGGGCAAGGGTTCCGGCAAGGCGCCGGCGATGGCTTTCGGCATCAGCGGCGCCGTGTCGGCCCCCTCGCCTCGGCGCGCGGCGAGCCGGCCGTCATAGGCATAGGGCCTGTCGATCTCGACGGCATAGGGATCGGCCAGCAGCTTGTCGGGATCGAACCAGAGACCGTGTTCCGGCGCGTAGTCGCCATCGGCGCGGAACCCGTATCGGGTCCCGGCGGCGAGACCGGCAACAAAAAGTGCATGGACGCCCTCGTCTTCCGACTGGAGTTCCAGCCGGTCGACTTCGCGGTTGCCGTGTTCGTCGAAAATCGAAACCCAGATGCGCCGAGCCGACGAGGACCATGCGGCGAAGCGGATACCGCCCTCCCCGGCAAGCCCGCCAAATCGCGGACGATAGCCGGCGGATAGTCCCGACGACATCAGGTGATGACGCTCGGCTTGGCGCGGCCGGTATGGCTGCGAATCCCGGCAATGTCGTCGGCCGCCGCGATCAGATCGGCAAGCGCCTCCTGGGTGTCGAGATCGTGGCGGTTCTTGTCCGGCTCGTAGCGCTCGACATAAAGCCGCAGCGTCGCGCCCGAGGTGCCGGTGCCGGACAGGCGGAAGACGACGCGTGAGCCGCCTTCGAACAACACCCTGATGCCCTGGTTCTTGCTGACCGAGCCGTCGACCGGATCGTGATAGGCGAAATCATCAGCGCTGGCGATCGTCATGCCGCGCACGCTGGTGCCAGGCAGCGAGCCGAGCTTGGCGCGCAACTCGCCGACAAGCGCGTTGGCACGATCGGTCTCGACCTCCTCGTAGTCGTGGCGCGAATAATAGTTACGGCCATAGGCCGCCCAATGCTGGGTGACGATCTGCTTGGCGCTTTCGCCGCGAACGGCAAGGATGTTGAGCCATAAAAGCACAGCCCACAGGCCGTCCTTTTCGCGGACATGGTTGGAGCCGGTCCCCGCACTCTCCTCGCCACAGATCGTTGCCATGCCGGCATCGAGCAGATTGCCGAAAAATTTCCAGCCGGTCGGCGTCTCGTAGATGCCGATGCCGAGCTTTTCGGCGACCCGGTCGGCAGCACCGCTGGTCGGCATCGAGCGGGCGATGCCTTTCAGCCCGGCCTTGTAGCCCGGCGCCAGATGGGCGTTGGCGGCGAGCATCGCCACCGAATCCGACGGGGTGATGAAAATTCCCTTGCCGATAATCAGGTTGCGGTCACCGTCGCCATCCGAGGCGGCGCCAAAGTCTGGCGCATCCGGCCCCATCATCTCGTCGTAGAGGTGTTTTGCGTGCACCAGATTGGGATCGGGATGATGGCCGCCGAAATCCGGCAGCGGAATGAAATTGCGGGCGGTGCCGTTGGGCGCGCCGAGCCGGTTTTCGAGGATCTCCTTGGCGTAGGGGCCGGTCACCGCATGCATGGCGTCGAAGCGCATGCGGAAGCCCGACCTGAACAGCGCCCGCAATGCGTCAAAATCGAACAGGCTTTCCATCAGTTCGGCATAGTCGGCGACAGGATCGATGATTTCGACGGTCATGTCCCCCGTCTTGACCGTGCCGATCGTGTCGATGTCGACCTGCCCGATATCGGCGATCTTGAAGCTTGAAATCGCCTTGGTTTTTTCGAAGATCGCGTCGGTCAGCTTTTCCGGCGCTGGGCCGCCATTGCCGGCATTGTACTTGATGCCGAAATCCTCATGCGGGCCACCCGGATTGTGGCTGGCCGACAGGATGATGCCGCCAAAGGTCTTGTATTTGCGGATGACATGCGAAGCGGCCGGCGTCGACAAGATGCCGCCCTGCCCGACCATCACCTTGCCGAAGCCGTTTGCCGCGGCCATGGCGATGGCCTTCTGGATGACCTCGCGGTTGTAGAAGCGGCCGTCGCCGCCGATCACCAGGGTTTTGCCCTCGAACCCGTCCAGCGCATCGAAGATCGACTGGATGAAGTTCTCGGCATAGTGCTCCTGCTGGAACACCGGGACTTTCTTGCGCAGCCCGGAGGTGCCGGGCTTCTGGTCGGGATAAGGTTTGGTGGCGACGGTGCGGATCATCAGTCAGGCAGCCCTTTTCGAAAGCAGCAAGCGATAGAGTTGGACATATTTTTCGGCGCTTTTGTCCCACGAAACGTCGGCCTTCATGCCTTGCCGCTGCATCGACGTCCACACTGCGGGATTGGCACGCGCCTCGACAAGGCGGCGGACGGCGTGCAGCAAGGCGCCGGCATTGGCGGGCGCAAACTGGAAACCGGTCGCCACGCCGGCAGAGATGGCGGCTTCGTTGGCATCGATGATCGTGTCGGCAAGGCCGCCGGTGCGCGCGACGACCGGCACGCAGCCATAGCGCAGGCCGTAAAGCTGTGTCAGCCCGCAAGGTTCGAAGCGCGATGGGATAATGATTGCGTCGCAGCCGCCCTGCATGGTGTGGGAGAGTCCCTCGTCATAGCCGACGACGACGCCGATGCGGCCGCGATGGCGGGCTGCGGCGGCAAGCAACGCGCCTTCCAGCCCAGCGTCGCCGGAGCCGAGGATCGCCAGCCGTGCACCTGCCGCGACGATGCCGTCGATGGCCGCAGCCAGTATGTCCATGCCCTTTTGCCAGGTCAGCCGGCTGACGACGCAGACGATCGGGCTGTCATCGCGATCGAGGCTGAAACGGTCCTCGACCGCGGCCTTGTTGGGCATTCGCGCCTTGAGCGTCTTTGCGGTGTAGTTGGAGACCAGATGCTTGTCGGTTTCCGGGTTCCAGATCTCGGTATCGATGCCGTTGACGATGCCATGGAGATCGACGGAGCGCATGTTGATCAGGCCGTCGAGGCCCATGCCGAATTCGGGCAAGCGGATTTCCTGCGCATAGGTCGGGCTGACCGTGGTGATCGCCCACGCCGCCTGCAGGCCGGCCTTGAGGAAGCCGACGCCGCCGTAATATTCGACGCCGTCGAGCGCCATCGCCGCCGCCGGCAGGCCAAGCTCGCCAAAGATGCCGGCGCCGAACTGGCCTTGGAAGGCGAGGTTGTGCACGGTGATCATCGACGGCGTGCCGACCGCCTTGCCGTAGCGCATGTAGGCAAGCGTCATTGCCGACTGCCAGTCATGGGCATGGACGATATCGGGCAGGTAGCCCGAGATCGCACCGCCGGCAATATCACCGCCTACCTGGCTCAAGGCCGCGAACCGGCGCCAATTGTCCGGCCAGTCGGCGCCTGTCGCGTTGCCGTATGGGCCGCCGGGACGGTCGAAAAGATGCGGCGCGTCAAGCACGAACAGGTCGAGCCCGGCGATCTGGGCGGCATACACCGAAGCCTTGCCGCCCTGCAGCAATGGATATTGCTGAACCGGCTTCTTTTTCCTGAAGGCGCCCATCACCTGAGGATAGCCGGGGACGAGCGTGCGCATGGTGACGCCCTTGCCGGCCAATGCCACGGGCAAGGCGCCGGTCACGTCGGCGAGCCCGCCCGTCTTGACCAGCGGAAAGATCTCGGGCGCCACCGACAGAACCTGCATGCACTACGATCCCAGCCTGTTGATCATGTCCTGCGTGACGAGGCAGATGCCTTTTTCCGAAACGCGGAAACGCTTGGCGTCGAGGACGGGATCCTCGCCGACCACCAGACCCTCCGGGATCCTGACGCCGTGATCGATGACCACGCGCTTCAGCCTGGCGTTGCGGCCGACATGGACGTCCGGCAGCATGACGACCTCCTCCAGCGTCGAATAGGAATTGATGCGCGCGCCGGTGAAGATCAGGCTTCGCTTCAGCGAAGCGCCCGAAACGATGCAATCGCCCGACACGAGAGACGACACGGCCGACCCGCGGCGGCCATCCTCGTCATGCACGAATTTTGCCGGCGGCTTCAACTCGGCATAGGTCCAGATCGGCCAATCGCGGTCGTAAAGGTCGAGTTCCGGCGTGATGTCGGTCAGGTCGATATTGGCCTCCCAATAGGCGTCGACCGTGCCGACGTCGCGCCAATAGGCCTCGTTCTCGGCGGTCGAGCGCACGCAGGATTTGGCAAAACGATGGGCGATCGCCTTTCCGTGCTCGACGATGTAGGGGATGATGTCCTTGCCGAAGTCGCGGCTCGAGCCGGGCTCCGCCGCATCGCGACGCAATTGCTCCATCAGGAATTTGGTCTTGAACACATAGATGCCCATCGAGGCCAGCGCGAAATCCGGTTTGTCGGGAATGCCCGGCGGATCGGCGGGCTTTTCGATGAAGGAGATGATGGTGTCCTTGGGATCGACATGCATGACGCCGAAGCCGGTGGCTTCCATGCGTGGCACTTCGAGGCAGCCGACGGTGACGTCGGCGCCGGCCTCGACATGCTGGCGCAGCATCATTTCGTAGTCCATCTTGTAGATGTGGTCGCCGGCCAGGATGACCATGTATTCCGGCCCGTAGGCCTCGATGATGTCGATGTTCTGGTAAACGGCGTCGGCCGTGCCCTCATACCATTGCGTTTCCGATACACGCTGGCTGGCAGGCAGGATGTCGAAACTCTCGTTGCGCTCGGGCCGCAGGAAGTTCCAGCCGCGCTGCAGATGGCGGATCAGCGAATGCGCCTTGTACTGGGTGGCGACGCCGAGGCGGCGGATACCGGAATTGAGCGCATTGGAGAGCGCGAAATCGATGATGCGGGTCTTGCCGCCAAAATAGACCGCCGGCTTGGCGCGGCGGTCGGTCAGTTCCTTGAGCCGGCTGCCACGGCCGCCTGCCAGCACATAAGCCATGGCGTCGCGTGCCAGCGGCTGTGTTCGTTTTATTTCAGCCATTCCTATCCTCCCAGGTTAGATGCTCCAGACATAGCTCAGTCCGGGACGAATTCGAGCATGATCGTCGACAGCGGCGGCAAAAGCATCGTCGCCGAAATCCCTCCCCCTTCCGCCCGAGCCTCGACGACGCCGCTATTGCCCTTGCCGGAACCGCCATAATCCGTGGCATCGGTGTTGATGATCTCGCGCCATTTTCCGGCCTGCGGCAACGGCACGCGGTAATTGTCGCGCGGCACCGGCGTGAAGTTGGAAATGACGGCGACCGGGTTGCCGCCCGGCGCGCTGCGCAGCCAGGCAAAGACCGAGTTCGCGCTGTCGTCGACGATCAGCCAGGAAAAGCCCTCCGGCTCGCAGTCGCGGGCATGCAGCGCGGGGCGCGAGCGGTAGAGATAGTTGAGATCGCGCACCGTCTGCCAGACGCCACGGTGGAACCGGAAATCGAGCAGGTTCCAGTCGAGCGCGCGCGCCTCGCTCCACTCGCGGCGCTGTGCGAACTCCTGGCCCATGAACAACAGCTTCTTGCCAGGATAACCCCACATGAAGGCGTAGTAGGCCCGCAGCGTCGCGAATTTCTGCCAGTCGTCGCCGGCCATCTTGTTGAGCAGCGTGCCTTTGCCGTGCACCACCTCGTCATGGGACAGCGGCAGCACAAAATTCTCGCTGAAAGCGTAGACCAGGCCGAAGGTGATGTCGTTGTGGTGATGCTTGCGGAAGATCGGCTCCTTGGAGAAATACTCCAAAGTGTCATGCATGAAACCCATGTTCCACTTGAAACCGAAGCCCAGTCCGCCTTCATGCACCGGCTGCGAGACTTTCGGCCACGAGGTCGATTCCTCGGCGATGGTCATCACACCTGGATGGTGGCCGTAGACCTCCTTGTTCATCCGCTGCAGGAAGCTGACCGCTTCGAGGTTCTCTCGCCCGCCCTTCTCGTTGGGAATCCATTCACCGGCCTTGCGCGAATAATCGAGATAAAGCATCGAGGCGACCGCATCGACGCGCAGTCCGTCGACGTGATATTTCTCGGCCCAGAACAGCGCATTGTTGACCAGGAACGAAATCACTTCGCGACGGCCGAAATTGTAGATCGCTGTGTTCCAGTCGGGATGGAAGCCCTTGCGCGGATCGGCATGTTCGTAGAGCGCGGTACCGTCGAACTTTGCCAGACCGTGTTCGTCAACCGGGAAATGCGCCGGCACCCAGTCAAGGATGACGCCGATGCCTGCACGGTGGGCGCCGTCGACGAAGCGGGCAAAACCGTCCGGATCGCCAAAGCGGGCAGTCGGCGCATAAAGACCCGTCGTCTGGTAGCCCCAGGACGGGTCATAAGGGTGTTCGGAGATCGGCATGAATTCGATGTGGGTAAAACCGGTCTCGACCACGTAAGGGATCAGCCTCTCGGCGAGCTCGTCCCACGACAGGAAGCTGCCGTCGTCGTGAAGCCGCCATGACCCGGCATGGACCTCGTAGATCGATACGGCTTCGCGCCTGTGGTCGGCATTGCGCCAGTAGTTCCGGTGCGCCTCGTCGCCCCATTCGTGCGCCGGCGGCAGCGCCGTCACCGAGGCGGTGGCCGGGCGCAGTTCGGACTTGAAGGCGAACGGATCGGCTTTGAGCGGCAATCTCACGCCATCCGGCCCGATGATTTCATATTTATATGGGCGGCCAGCGCCGATGTCGGGAATGAACAGCTCCCAGATGCCGGTGTCGCGGCGGACGCGCATGGTATGCCTGCGGCCGTCCCACTCGTTGAAGTCGCCGACCACCGAGACGCGCCTTGCATTGGGCGCCCACACCGCAAAATGCACACCCGATGCACCTTCATGGTCGATGAGATGGGCGCCGAGCTTGTCGAACAGCCTGAGATGCGACCCTTCGGCGATGTAATAATCGTCCAGCGGGCCGAGCACGGGACCGAAGGAATATGGATCGGTCAGCCACCAGTCACCGCCGGAATTCCTGGCGTGATAGCGCAGCGGCTGGCGTTTGCGCAGCGACAGTTTGCCTTCGAAGAAACCGCGGTCGTCGCGTCTCGACAGCTCGCCGGCCTTCTTGCCGGTCAGCGTATAGGCGGTGACGAACTCGGCATGAGGGACGAAGCAGCGGGCGACAAAGCCCTTTCCCGCCTCATGCACGCCAAGCACGGCAAACGGATCGCCGTGCGTGCCGGCGACAATCGCCGCGACATCGCCGGCTGGCGCCAGTCCGTCCGGCCCGCTTGTCGCAACGGTCGCGCGCGGCTTGCTCATCAGGCAGTGACCCTCCCCGGGCACCAAGTGTATGTTTCTAGTGAAGTTTTGAGTTCGACAGTCGCCATGCCGCCTTACCCTCCAAGGGATGCGAGGGTCAAATCACTCCACTAGGGCCACATTGTTCCTGGTCTCATGCAATCACATCAGGCGGGCACGTGCCAGATGTCTTTCGCATATTGGCGAATCGTTCGATCGGACGAGAACCAGCCGACGCGCGCGACATTGCGGATCGCTCTGGCGTACCAGTCCGGGCTGTTGCGCCAGACGGCATCGACGTCGCGCTGGGTGGCGGCGTAGGCATCGAAATCCGCGGCGACCATGAACCAGTCGCTCTGGTAAAGGCCGTTGATCAGGTCGCGATAACGGTCCGGATCATCAGGTGAAAAAACCCCGGACGAAACCGCGGCAAGCGCCTGCGCCAATTCAGGCGATCCCTCGATCACAGCGCGCGGATCGTAACCATTGTTGCGCCGCTCGGCGACCTCATCGGTGGTCAGGCCGAAGATGAAGATATTATCGTCGCCCACGCATTCCTTGATCTCGACATTGGCGCCGTCGAGCGTGCCGATGGTCAGCGCGCCGTTCAGCGCGAACTTCATGTTGCCGGTGCCGGACGCTTCCATGCCGGCGGTCGATATCTGCTCCGAAAGATCGGCGGCCGGCATCATGATCTCGGCCAGGCTGACATTGTAGTTCGGCACGAATACCACTTTCAGCAAGCCGCGCACCGCCGGGTCGCGGTTGATGACCCGGGCGACGTCATTGGCAAGTTTGATGATCAGCTTGGCGTTGTGATAGCTGGGCGCCGCCTTGCCGCCGAAGAATTTGACGCGAGGCATCCAGTCGCGCTCCGGATGCGAGCGGATCTGGTCGTAAAGCGCGACCGCTTCGAGAATGTTCAAGAGCTGGCGCTTGTATTCGTGGATGCGCTTGACCTGGATGTCGAACAGCGCCGATGGGTCGACCTTGATGCCGAGCCGGTCGGCAACGAGCTTGGCAAGCCTCATCTTGTTCGCCCGTTTGACGGCGGCGAACTTGTCGCGGAAGGCTGCGTCCTCAGCGAAAGGATCAAGCCGCTTTATCTCGTCGATGTCGTCGAGGAAGCCGTCGCCAATCGCCTCTCGGGTGAGTGCAGTGAGGCCGGGATTGCACTGTATCAGCCAGCGCCGCGGTGTGATCCCGTTGGTCTTGTTGTTGATGCGATCCGGGTAGAGCCTGTGGAGGTCGGCAAACACCGTCTCCTTCATCAATTCCGTATGCAGTGCCGACACGCCGTTGATCGAGTGCGAGCCGACAAAGGCCAGATTGCCCATACGCACGCGCCGATCGCCATTTTCCTGGATCAGCGAGATGCGGCTGATCTGCTCGTCCGAGAACTGGTCGGAGGCGCGCGCCTCGAGCAGCACCTCGGCGTTGATGGCGTAGACGATCTGCATGTGGCGCGGCAACAGCCGCTCGAACAGCGGCACGGGCCAGCTTTCCAGCGCTTCGGGAAGGAGCGTGTGGTTGGTGTAGCCGAAAGTGCGCTTGGTGATGCTCCAGGCCTGGTCGAAATCCATGCCGTGGACATCCATCAACAGGCGCATCAACTCGGGGACGGCGATGGCCGGATGGGTGTCGTTAAGATGGATCGCCGCCTTGTCGGGCAGCGATTGCAGGTCGCCATACTGGCTGAGATGACGCTGGACGATGTCCTGCAGCGAGGCGGTGGAGAAGAAATACTCCTGCCTGAGCCGCAACTCCTGGCCGGCCTTGTGGGAATCGGCCGGGTAAAGGACGCGCGACAACGCATCGGCCTTGTTGCTTTCGGCGAGCGCACCGATGTGATCGCCGGCATTGAACTTGTCGAGCAGGATCGGGTCGACCGGCATGCCGGACCACAGACGCAGCGTGTTGACGCGGTTGGCCCGCCAGCCAACCACCGGCGTATCGTAGGCAACGGCCAGAACATGTTCGGTCGGCTTCCAGACGTGCCGCTCGAGCCTGCCGTCCTTCGAGGTGATCGATTCCACCGAGCCGCCGAAACCGACCTCGAAGGAGCGTTCGCGGCGCTCGAACTCCCAGGGATTGCCGTGATCGAGCCACGTCTCGGGCAGCTCCACCTGCCAGCCGTCATGGACCTCCTGCCGGAACATGCCGTTGGCGTAGCGGATGCCGTAGCCATGCGCGGGTATATTGACGGTCGCCATGCTTTCCATGAAGCAGGCGGCGAGCCGGCCAAGACCGCCATTGCCAAGGGCAGCGTCCGGTTCGAGCGCTGCAATGATGTCGAGGTCGACGCCAAGCGACGACAGCGCCTCGCGCATATTGTCCATCAGGCCGAGATTGGAGAAGGCATCGCGCATCAGGCGGCCGATGAGGAATTCCAGTGACAGGTAGTAGACGCGCTTTTCCTGCTGGGCGTAGGCCTCTTGGGTCGCCTGCATCCAGTGATCGACTATGCGGTCGCGTACAACCTTGATCGAGGCGGTGAGCCAATCGTACTGGGTTGCAACGTTGGTGCCCTTGCCGACCCTGTATTTGAGGGCTTGCAAGACTTCCTCGGCGAGCGTCTTGGGATCCGGGTTTTCGAGCGTGGGCAGAGGAGCTTCGGTTGTCATCGCGCGCGTCATGCTGCCTCTCGTGACGTTGCCAGGATCATGCGGCTTTCACCATCTCTGCCAATGCTAGTGCATCCCACCGGATGTTCAATCGATTCAGGTGATCGCAAGCCGGGTTGCCCTGCGGCAATTTGGCATTTGGAAACAGCGCGTTTGGGACCCTTGGCGATGGGCCTCAAGTTCTTGCTCAAGCCGCCAGCGCCGCTTCCGGCGGCACCTTGGCGCCCGTCATGAAGGCGACCGCGTCGGACATCGTATACTGCTTCGGATCGATGACGCACAGGCGACGGCCGAGCCGGTGAATGTGGATGCGGTCCGCCACCTCGAAGACATGCGGCATGTTGTGTGAAATCAGCACGATCGGCAGGCCTCGCTTCTTCACGTCGAGGATCAGTTCGAGGACGCGGCGGCTCTCTTTGACGCCAAGCGCCGCCGTCGGCTCATCCATGATCACCACCCGGCTGCCAAAGGCGGCGGCGCGCGCCACCGCCACGCCCTGACGCTGGCCGCCAGAAAGCGTTTCCACGGCCTGGCTGATGTTCTGGATGGTCATCAGGCCAAGCTCCGTGAGCTTGTCGCGGGCGCGCTTTTCCATCGCCGGGCGGTCGAGCATGCGCAGCCATTCGCCGAGGAACCCCGGCTTGCGGATCTCCCGGCCGAGGAACATGTTGTCGGCGATGGACAGCGCCGGCGACAGAGCCAGGTTCTGATAGACTGTTTCGATGCCGGCCTCCCGTGCCTCCATCGGCGACTTGAACGCAACGGGCTTGCCTTCAAGTCGTATCTCACCTTCGTCGGGCACGACCGCGCCGGAAATCGCCTTGATAAGCGACGACTTGCCGGCGCCGTTGTCGCCAATGACGGCAAGGATTTCGCCCGGATAGAGGTCGAAATCGGCGTTGTCGAGGGCGGTGACGCGGCCATAGCGCTTGACCAGACCGCGCGCGATGAGGATGGGTTCCTGGGTCATGGCTATGCCGAAACCTTTCTGATCCATTGATCGATCGCCACGGCGCCGATGATCAGCACGCCGGTGAGCAGCACCTTCCACTGCGGATCGGCGCCCAGCATGTTGAGGCCCATCGAGACGACGCCGACGATCATGGCGCCGAACAGCGTGCCGAGGATCGAGCCGCGCCCGCCGAACAGAGAAATACCGCCGATCACCGTCGCGGTGATGGCCTGAAGATTGTAGTCGGTGACAGCGGCGGAAGGAGAGATCGAGCCATTGCGGCCGATGGAGACCCAAGCTGCGAAGGCGGCGATCAGCCCGGCAAGGGCATAGACGGTCATCAGCACCTTCTTCGTCTGGATGCCCGACAGTTTCGCAGCCTCCTGATCGTCGCCGACCGCGTAGACATGGCGGCCCCATGCGGTGTGGTTGAGCACGTACCAGAGGACCAACACGAGAACGACCATGGCAATGACGCCAAGCGTCAGCACGGCCGTGCCGACCTTAAAGCTCAGGGCAAACAGGTGCAGCAGAGGCGCCTGGACGTCGACGTCGGTGTCGCGGATCGTCTCATTGGCCGAATAGATGAAGTTGGTGGCCATGACAATGTTCCAGGTGCCGAGCGTCACGATGAAGGGCGGCAGCTTCATGTAGGCGACCAGCACACCGTTGAGCAGGCCGCACGCGCCACCGGCGAGAAGCCCGATCGCCACCGCGAGCACGGCCGGCATACCGTAGCTGACCGCGCAATTGCCCATGATCACAGCCGAAATCACCATGATCACGCCAATCGACAGGTCGATGCCGGCAGTCAGGATCACCAGCGTCTGTGCGGCGCCCAGAATGCCGACAATGGCGATCTGCTGAAGGATCAGCGTCAGCGTATAGGATGAAAAAAAACGCCCGCCGATGGTGATACCAAAAATAATGATAGCCAGAACCAACACGATAAGCGGCACCGCTGCCGGCGTGGAATGCAGGAAATGCTGGGCACGCTTGACGGCCGATTTATGGTCGTCGAACGCGGCGACGCTTGTGTCGCTGCTCGATAGAACTTTTTCGAATTCTTGTGCTTGAGCCATGTTTCCTCCCCTGGGCTTCGGCCAACCGCCGACGCCATCCACGCCTTCCGGTCTGCCGCCGGCACTATTTGCGTTTAGATCGGCACATCGTCCACCCGGAGCGGCCGGGGATCAAGCCCCGGCCGATCGCGATCTGTTGCCGGTCAGGCCAGGCTCAACCCCAGCACTTGGCGAGGCCTTCCTTGGTGTCGATGGACTTCACACCGTTGGCGGGCTTGTCGGTGACAAGATTGACGCCGGTATCGAAGAAGTTCTTGCCTTCGGTCGGCTTCGGCTTCGTCCCGTCCTTGGCGAAAGTGGCGATCGCCTCGATGCCGAGCGCCGCCATTTGCAGCGGATATTGCTGCGAGGTAGCGCCGATTACGCCTTCGGTCACCGATTTCACGCCGGGGCAGCCACCGTCGACCGAGACGATCAGCACCTGGCTTTCGAGACCGACGGCCTTCAGCGCCTGGTAGGCGCCGACAGCTGCGGGCTCGTTGATGGTGTGGATGACGTTGATGGTGTTATCCTTCTGCAGAAGGTTCTCCATCGCCTTGCGACCACCCTCTTCATTGCCGTTCGTCACGTCGTGGCCAACGATGCGCGGATCGTCTTCGTCGCCGATCTTGTTGGGGTCCTTCACGTCTATGCCGTAGCCCATCATGAAACCCTGGTCGCGCAGCACATCCACCGTGGGCTGCGACGGCGTCAGGTCGAGGAAGCCGATCTTGGCATCCTTGGCCTTATCGCCAAGCGTCGCGGCGGCCCATGCGCCGATCAGCTTGCCGGCTTCCAGATTGTCGGTCGCGAAGGTCGCGTCAGCCGCATCGATCGGATCAAGCGGGGTGTCGAGCGCGATCACCAACAGCCCGGCGTCCCGCGCTTTCTTCACGGTCGGCACGATACCCTTGGTGTCGGACGCGGTGATGAGGATACCCTTGGCCCCGTCGGCGATACAGCTCTCGATTGCAGCCACCTGGCTCTCGCTGTCGCCGTCGATCTTGCCGGCGTAAGTCTTGAGATCGACGCCAAGCTCCTTGGCCTTGGCCGCCGCACCTTCCTTCATCTTGACGAAGAAGGGATTGGTGTCGGTCTTGGTGATCAAGCAGGCGCCGACCCCGGCGGCCGATGCCGTCGACGCAAAGGCCATCAGGCTCAGTCCGGCCGCGGCAAACACGGTGGATTTCAACAGTTTTGACGTGGTCACGATTTTCCTCCCATGGAACCATTTAGGATGCCGGCCAACCGGCATCTGCAGCGCGTCCGACGAAATCTCCCAGTGTCGGCGCCGACCTCAAGAGACACCAGTCCGGCAGCACTGTCAATAATTAAATCACTCTTATTTATTATTGACAACGCAGGATTGTTCACTCACTCTAGACCAAAAGCATTGAGGGGAAACGACGGGAGGAACAGGGTGGAGACCGGCATTACGAGGCACGGCTCGCCCGATGCGGCCGAAAGCCGCCTGCACCGCGGCACCAATCAAAGTGGCATGCGGGACCACAATGAGCGGCTGGTGCTGTCGCTGGTGCGCCAGCACGGCAGCCTGGCCAAATCCGACATCGCACGTATGACCGGCCTTTCGGCGCAGACAGTGTCGGTCATCATGCGCGAGCTGGAGGAGGACGACCTGCTCGTCCGCCAGGCGCCGTTGCGCGGCAAGATCGGCCAGCCCTCGATACCCATGGCGCTCAATCCCGACGGCGCCTATTTCATCGGCCTGAAGATCGGCCGCCGCAGCGCCGAATTGGTGCTGATCGATTTCCTCGGCAGTGTGCGCTCGATGCTGCAGCATTCCTACCGCTATCCGGCGCCGCGCGAAACGGTGGAATTCGTCACAAGCGGCATGAAGAAGATGCGCGGCGAACTCACCCCGGCGCAGGATAAACGCATTGCCGGGCTTGGCATCGCCATGCCGTTCGAATTGTGGAACTGGGCCGACACCGCCGGCGCGCCGCGTGAAATCATGGACGAATGGCGCCATCGCGACATCCGCGCCGATATCCAGGCGCAATGCGAATTTCCAGTCTATCTGCAGAACGACGCCACCTCGGCCTGCGGCGCCGAGCTCGTGTTCGGCCACGCGGCGGGTGCGGCACGCGATTTCGTCTATTTCTATATCGGTGCCTTTGCCGGCGGCGGCATCGTGCTGAACGGCCGGTTGTTTGGTGGCCCAACCGGCAATGCCGGCGCGCTGGGCTCGATGCCGGTGCCAGGGCCGGACGGCAAGCCGACGCAGTTGATCGACGTGGCGTCGATCGCCATGCTGGAAAAGGCGCTCAACGCGCGCGGCATCGAGGCCTCGCATCTGTGGACATCACCGGGGGACTGGGGCGAGATCGGCGCCGAGCTTGACGACTGGATCGCCAGCGCCTCGCAGGCGCTTGCCTATGCCATCGTTTCGGCCTCCTCAGTCATTGACTTCGATGCCGCGGTGATCGACGGATGGATGCCGCTTGCCGTGCGCAGGCGGCTTGTCGATGCCGTTATCCAGGCCATCGGCCGGATCGACGGCGAAGGCCTGAGGCTGCCGGCCGTTCGCGAGGGAACCGTCGGCATCCATGCGCGGGCGCTGGGTGGCGCCAGCCTGCCGCTGTCGGAGCGCTTCCTCATCGGCTCGACCACGATTTCCCGGAGCTTCTGAGCATGCTGATCGGCATCCCGGCGCTGCTCGGCCCCGAGCTTCTGGCGATATTGCGCGCCATGGGCCATGGCGACGAGATCGCCTTGGTCGACGGCAACTACCCGGCCGAGCAGCAGGCACAGCGGCTGGTCCGCGCCGACGGTCATCATCTCGTCCCCGTGCTCGATGCGGTATTGAGCGTATTGCCGGTCGACGACGCCGTGCCGCAGGCGCTGTTTCGCGCCTCGGCCAAAGGCGATCCCCTGCTCGCCGATCCGGTTCACTATGAGATGGAAGCGATCTGCGCCAGGCGTGCGCCGGGCCGCAAGGTGGTTGCGCTTGCCGGTGCCGACTTCTATGCACGGGTCAAGGCCGCGCACGCGATCGTCGCGACGAGCGAGCCGCGGCTTTATGCCAACATCATCATTCGCAAGGGCGTGATCTATCCGCCGGAAAGCAAGACTTCATGATCCTCTGCTGCGGCGAAGCCCTGATCGACATGCTGCCGCGGACCACGACGGAGGGCGAGCCGGCCTTTGCCCCCTATGTCGGCGGTGCCGTCTTCAACTCGGCCATTGCGCTAGGCCGGCTCGGCGCGCCCGCTGCCTTTTTCTCCGGCCTGTCGTCGGATCTGTTCGGCGGGCAGTTCAGGGAGGCGCTGGGGGCCAGCAAGGTCAGCTCGACCTATGCGCACACTTCGCCGCGGCCGACCACGCTCGCCTTCGTGCGGCTCACCAACGGCCAAGCGACCTACACATTCTATGACGAGAACACCGCCGGGCGCATGCTGACCATCGAGGACCTGCCGGAGCTCGGCAGCGAGATCGAGGCCATGCTGTTCGGCGCCATCAGCCTGATCTCGGAGCCGGCCGGATCGGCCTATGAGGAGTTCATGCGGCGCGAACATGAGCGCCGCGTGATGATGCTCGACCCCAACATCCGGCCAAACTTCATTCCCGACAAGGCCAAGCACCTCAGGCGCATCCGCGGCATGATGGCGATGGCCGACATCGTGAAACTGTCGGACGAGGATTTGAACTGGTTCGGCGAAGCCGGCTCGCATGAAGACGTCGTCCGTAACTGGCTGGATCGCGGCCCAAAGCTGATCGTGGTCACCCACGGCAGCGAAGGCGCGGTCGGTTACAGCAGCCAGCACCGGGTCACCGTCGTGCCGGACAAGGTCGAGGTGGTCGATACGGTCGGCGCCGGCGACACATTCAATGCCGGCATTCTTGCCTCCTTGCACGAACAGGGTCTGCTGTCGAAGACGGCAATCGCCAGTTTGCCGGAAGACGCCATCCACAAGGCGCTGACGCTCGGTGCCAAGGCGGCGGCGGTGACGGTATCGCGGGCCGGCGCCAACCCGCCATGGCGGCATGAAATCGCTTGACCGGCTGGTGCGCAGCCCATGGACTGCTCACCGACGATCACTTTATGTTTCGTCCAGCCTGGCGGGCGGGATGCGAAGCCTGTATCAGGCCGGCCGAAGCCCGGATTTCCCCGCGTTTAAGAGGGCAGATCGGAAATCAGAGGTAACAGGCTGCGACACTTGAGCAATTCAGGTTTTTGCCCTGCGGCTTTCTCGGCCGTACCAAGTCTGCTACCAGCGGCCGGTTATCTGACTAAAACCGTTTGAGGCCGACATGCAGTTCATCGATCTTGGCGCGCAGCGCGAACGCATCCGCGACAGGCTGAAAGCGGCAATCGACCGGGTTGTCGACGAAGGCCGCTATATTCTCGGACCGCAGGTCACCGAATTCGAAAACAAGCTCGCCGCCTATATCGGCACCAAACACGTGGTCGCTTGCGCCAACGGCACCGATGCGCTGCTGCTGCCGCTGTTTGCCGCCGGCATCGGCCCGGGCGACGCGGTGTTCGTGCCGAGCTTCACCTTCGCCGCCACGGCCGAAGTGGTGGCGCTGACCAAGGCCGAACCGGTGTTCGTCGATGTCGATGCCGACAGCTACAATATCGACATCGCCAGCCTCGAGGCGGCAATTGCCATGATCAAGGCGGAGGGCCGGCTGAGGCCGAAGGCAATCATTCCCGTCGACCTGTTCGGCCTCGCCGCCGACTACGGGGCGATCATGGCCATCGCCAACCGCGAAGGCCTGATGGTCATCGAGGATGCGGCGCAGGCGACCGGCGGCTCGGCTGACGGCAAGATGTGCGGCTCGTTCGGCACCGTCGGCTCGACCAGCTTCTATCCGGCAAAGCCGCTCGGCTGCTATGGCGACGGCGGTGCGATGTTCACCAATGACAATGCGCTGGCCGAACAGCTGCGCTCGTTCGCCTTTCACGGAAAAGGCGAAACGCAATACGACAATGTCCGCGTCGGCATCAATTCACGGCTCGACACGCTTCAGGCGGCGATCCTGATAGAGAAGCTGGCCATCCTCGAGGACGAGATGGTGGCGCGGCAAGCGGTCGCCAATCGCTATGCCGAAGGTCTCGGCGATATCGTCAAGGCGGCGCGCAATCTGGGCGGCGGCCGCTCGGCCTGGGCGCAATACGCCATCGAAACGCCGAAACGGGACGGGCTCAAGGCACATCTCGGTGAAAAGGGCATTCCGTCGGTCATCTACTATGTGAAACCGCTGCACAGCCAGATTGCCTATCGCGATTATCCGCGCACGCCGACCGGCCTTGCCGTTTCGGAAGAGCTGCCGAAGCGCATCCTGTGCCTGCCAATGCATCCCTATCTGAGCGAGGCTGACCAGGACCGGATCATCGAAACGATCCGAAACTATATCGGCTCGAATTCGGCGCATGTAGCGGCGGCATAAATTCGAAAGCTTCGAAGCATGGTCGCGGAATACATCGACGAGTTCATCATGTTCTGCGCCGGGTTGTGGATGGCTGGCATCGGCTTCGGATTTCTCGCGGACCCGTTCCAAGCTCGCCCCGGCCAGCAGCAAGCATGGTGGACCAACTTTGGGACTCGCTTCAAATGGATGGGACCGCTGTTGATCCTCATCGCGATAGCGCTCGCATTCGCGGCACCTTCCTAGGCTGGCGTCCGACGGCAGCTCGGCACGGTCGGCCATCGTTGATCAACAACCGCCGATTCAAGCTTTGCGCGTCAAGGCAGGCGGTCATCGGCACCGATTTTGCGATGCTTTGCTGCGCGCCGCAGCATAGTCTGCACCTGGCTCCCCTTTAGGCTGGTTCTCATGAAGAAGATTGGTTTCCTCTCGTTCGGGCACTGGACGCCCTCGCCGCAATCGCAGACGCGGACGGCATCCGACGCGCTTTTGCAGTCCGTCGAGTTGGCGGTCGCGGCCGAGGAGCTGGGTGCGGACGGCGCGTATTTCCGCGTGCATCACTTCGCCCGCCAGCTCGCCTCGCCCTTCCCGCTGCTGGCGGCGGTCGGCGCAAAGACCAGCCGAATCGAGATCGGCACGGCGGTGATCGACATGCGCTATGAGAACCCGCTCTACATGGCCGAGGACGCCGGCGCCGCCGACCTAATCGCCGGAGGGCGTCTGCAGCTGGGCATCAGCCGAGGCTCGCCGGAGCAGGTGATCGAGGGATGGCGCTACTTCGGCTACGCCCCGCAAGAGGGCGAGAGCGATGCCGACATGGCCCGTAGACACACCGGAGTGCTGCTCGAAGTGTTGCTGGGCAAAGGCTTTGCGCAGCCCAACCCGCGGCCGATGTTTCCCAACCCGCCTGGCCTGCTTCGCGTCGAGCCGCACTCGGAGGGCCTGCGCGAGCGCATCTGGTGGGGCGCCGCCACAAACGCCACCGCCGAATGGGCGGCGAAACTGGGGATGAACCTGCAGAGCTCCACGCTCAAATTCGATGAAGGCGGAAAGCCGTTTCACGTCCAGCAGGCCGAACAGATCCGGGCTTTTCGTGAGGCCTGGAAGGCGGCCGGACACACGCGCGAGCCGCGGGTGTCGGTGAGCCGGAGCATTTTTGCGCTGGTCGACGATCGCGACCGAGCCTATTTCGGCGGCAACCAGAGCGGAGATCATTTCGGTTACATCGAGGCAGACAGACGCGCGGTGTTCGGCCGCTCCTATGCCGCCGAACCGGACGTCCTGATCGAGCAGCTAAAGGGCGACGAAGCCATCGCCGAGGCCGATACGCTGCTGCTTACCGTCCCCAACCAGCTCGGCGTCGAGTACAATGTCCATGCCATCGAGGCGATCCTGACCCATGTCGCTCCAGGCTTGAGTTGGCGCTGACGGGTTGTGTTAAGTAGGAACCTGCCTCTCTGCCCGGCTCAGGAGCCAAACAGGCGGCTATCCCAGTATACGGGTTGATGCAGGCTGGCCGTGATCAGGGAAAACTCCGGATGTGCCGGATTGATCAACACGTTGTTGTCGGGGCGAGCCACGACGCTTGGCACGATCAGGATCGCGCTGCGGCGCTCGACTCACCATGTCTCACCGAATTCCTTGCTCACCGTTGCCGGCATCATATCCCATCCGGGCAACGACGGCTGAGAAAAGATTTCGTAGCTCAGCCCGCGCGGAAGCATGATCTGGACGTAAGGCTGGTTGGGCGGCAGTCTGCCGCTGCCGTGCACCAGCTTTTCCAGCAAGGCCGTTGAATAATGCTCGCTGGTGTAGATCAACGGGCTGCCGGGCGTGTTCCAGCGGCCAGGCGCTATCGTCGAGCCCGTCGCGTCGAAGATCGGATATGTGCCGGCTGGATCGCCGATCCTGAAGCACTGCAGCATGCGATCGAGTATCTGTGCCGTCAAGCAGCGGTGCCGTACTTCAGGCCTGCAAGGATATCGAGCACCAGTTCGGCGCCGATCTCGCTTTGAATGACCACGTCGATCGGGCGTCGGTCTTCCAGCATGGGATGAGACCGAAACAGAAAGTCACGAGCCTCACCTTCGATCTGCCAAACGTCGAGGGCCAGGTTCCATAGGCGCGCCACCCGCGCCACCCGCATGCCCTCTTCCGAAGAGAGTCGGAGAGCACCTCTCTTGCGGCGCTCATAAGTTGCCTTTGGGACGAGGCGATATTTCGAATTGCGTATCGGCCGGTGCCAACAATTGTGAGACGCGTTCAAGCGCACCCAACGGCAATCCGTCTTCGATTCGAGCCATCAGCCCGAATGGCGACCGTGCAGCCGTCTCCTTGGGCGGCAGCCCCAGCACATCGGCTATATTTCCAAATGCCATTAGCCTCAGGTGAGGCCAAGTGCAAGCATCCCCGTAGTCTCACGGCTGCTTCCCGTCGGCTCGTTTCAGCATCGCAAATGCGCGACTGATCCGTTGCAGGGCTGTGGCGTTGGCCAGCACTGCGTACAGCGCGAACCCACCCGCCAGAATCCAGGGCGAAGCCGCGCCCATCGCGGTCGCGACTCCGTCGGCGGCGAGCAGCACGCAAATGAACACCAGACGTTCCATCCGCTCGAAGAAATCCGGCCAACCGTGGTTTTTCACAGGGATTTCCAGCGCCGTCCGCGCCTTGGCGTAACTGGTGAGGATCCCGCCCGCGAATGCGAACATTGCGATCGCCCACAGATCGGCAACCCAGCCGATAGCCGCAAAGACGGCCAGTTCCTGATAGCGGTCGACGACGGCGTCGAAATAGCCACCGGCCTTGGTGCTCATATTTGTCCGGCGGGCGACCGCACCGTCCAGCGCATCGAAGCTGAAGGCAAACGCCAGGCAAAGGCCAAAGGCAAGACTTGAATGATGAAACGCGTAGGCGGCCGAAGACAAAGCCACGAGCACCAGCCCGCTGGCCGTAACCTGGTTCGGCGTCATGCCGATCCCGATCAGCGGAGAGGCGGCCTGCTCCCATAGCGGGTCGATGCGACTTTTCATGAGACCGGCGATCATGGCGGCTCCTCTGATGATGTCGGTTGACGGAGCTTTACCAGCAATTTGCGGGTTTGTTCCACCGTCGCCACCGTTTCGGTTGGCCAATGCGGGCCGAGACCGGGCTCAGCAACGTTCTCAACTTGCCGCAAAAATGATCTCGTTTGGCGAATGGGGCCGGCGGATTAAGGTACTCGCCGAGCTGGCGGCGAAACAGAACTTCCAGTCACTGCGACAGCTGCCCGACAGCATTTTCACGGTTTGGGCGATGCCCTTGTGAGGTGGTGCAAATCGAACAGCAGTCTGGCGGCAGCACCCGAACGATGTGACTATGATCGCTTGCGATCCGTGGGAAGCCGGCCGAAAATCGATGCATAAGTTTCCACCCAAGTTCGCCTACCTGCTCGCGACCTCTGTCGGCGCGGGATTATCTCCAATATGGCCGGGCACGGCCGGCGCAATGGTTGGAGTGGCTGTTGCCGCGGCTTTGATACCCGCATCACCTTGGCTGACGGTGCTTGCCTACGTGGCCCTGTTCGCCGTCGGCGTATGGGCGTCATCGTATGTTATCTCCCGTACCGGGACGGAGGATCCGCAGATCGTCGTCATTGATGAGACCTTCGGCGCGGCCCTAACCCTTTCCATGCTGCCCCTCGATCCGCTCTGGTGGGCAGCAGGCTTCCTTGCTTTCCGGTTTTTCGACGTCGTCAAGCCTTGGCCCATCCGTATCGCACATGACAAGGTAAGGGGTGGGGCCGGTATCATGGTGGACGATGCGGCTGCGGCTGTGGCCGCCGGGGTGCTGCTGCTCCTGCTGAACGGATTGATTGACCATTTGCCGTAATGGCGGCATTCGGCCTCACGGCCAAAGGCCAGCACGATGGTCCATGCTAGTTTGGCGCCACAAGGGGAGGACTGGACTAATGCGAAGCTATAGGATCGCGGCCATTCCAGGCGATGGGATCGGCAAGGAAGTCGTAGCGGCCGGCCTTCGTGCGCTGGCCGCCTGCGCCACGCGCGACGGCGGTTTCAGTCTCGAGGTGCAGCATTTCGACTGGGGCTCGGACTACTACAAGTTCAACGGCGTGATGATGCCCAAGGACGGCACCGAGCGGCTGAAGGCCTTCGATGCGATCTATTTCGGCGCTGTCGGCGCGCCAGACGTGCCCGACCATCTGACGCTTTGGGGGTTGCGGCTCGCGATCTGCCAGCCCTTCGACCAGTACGCCAATGTCCGCCCGACCCGCATCCTGCCCGGTATCGAGAGCCCGCTTCGCGGCGTCACGGCAGGGGATCTCGACTGGGTCATCGTTCGGGAGAATTCGGAAGGCGAATACGCCGGCCAGGGCGGGCGCTCGCATCTCGGCCTGCCTGAGGAAATCGCGACCGAGGTCTCGATCTTCACCCGCGCCGGCGTGACGCGCATCATGCGCTTCGCCTTCGAGATGGCGCGGTCGCGGCCGCGAAAGCTGTTGACCGTGGTCACCAAGTCGAACGCCCAGCGTCACGGCATGGTGCTCTGGGACGACATCGCCCGTGAGGTCGCGGCCGATTTTCCTGATGTCGCATGGGACAAAATGCTGGTCGACGCGATGACAGTGCGCATGACGCTCAATCCGCGCTCGCTCGACACAATCGTCGCGACCAATCTTCACGCCGATATCCTGTCGGATCTTGCGGCCGCACTTGCCGGATCGATCGGCATTGCGCCGACTGCGAACCTCAACCCCGCGCGGCGGTTTCCGTCGATGTTCGAGCCGATCCACGGCTCGGCCTTCGACATCACCGGCAAGGGCATCGCCAATCCGGTCGGCACGTTCTGGTCGGCGGTGATGATGCTGGAGCATCTTGGCGAGCCGGCTGCCGCGGCGCGCCTGATGCGCGCCATCGAGCGCGTGACGGCGGACGCCTCACTGCACACGCCCGATCTCGGCGGAAGTGCCACCACCGATAAGGTCACCGAAGCGGTGTGCGCGGCCCTACTCGGCGACAACGAGTAGGAAAGGAGCAAGCGCCTGGCATCGTTGTCATTCCCAGTGATGGCATCGGCAAGGAAGTCATGCCCGAAGGCGGGAGGCATCCGCACTCGCCGCCGCTCACCGATGATGTTCGTGCGCCTCCGTGCGGAAACCGAGCCCATCAAGTGTTTCGATCAGCACCTGTACAGGATCAGGCACACCGTGCGTTGACCGCCACGCGACAAATCCGTCCGGTCTGACCAAGGCGGAACCGCCGCTTTTAACCCCGAGCACGGAAGGCCACCGATGGTCCAAGTCAAGCAGATCCCCATTCGCACCCAACGAGTGGCACGTCAGCGGCATCCCGAGGCGCTGGCTTACGGAGTCAGCGGCCTGACACCATGCTTCGTCGGCGCAGAGGAGAAGAAGATCGCGGTCGCACAAATCGAGACTCGAAATCCGCTGGCCGGCACGTCCGACCGCGAAATGCGGCAAACGCGTGCCGGGGCGGCCCGACAGCTCCGTGGATTTTTGGAATGGGTGATCGTCCGGTGTGGATTCCAGAGCCACGATGCCTGCAGCGTAGCGTTGGCCAAATACCACGTCGTAATCCTCGACGATCGCAACAGGAGGAGGCAACCGCTTCGACGGATCGTCGAACCATTTCTGTAGGCGGGCGAGCGCTTGCGCCAACGTAGCCTCGATGACCGGCCGGCGCTCCATGTCATAGCTATCCAGCAACGAGGGATCGGCATGCCCGCGTGCTACCATCGCAAGCTTCCAGGCAAGGTTATGGGCGTCGTGGATACCTGAATTGCCACCGAAAGCGCCTGTTGGAGGCATCACATGTGCGGCATCCCCCACAAGAACGGCCTCGGCGGAATTGGCGCGCTGTGAGGGCGGCCACTTCCCAGGAGCGCGCATCGACAAGCCTCGTCGTGATGTCCGGCCGGCCCGCACCTCGTATGATCAGTTCCCTGCACTTGGCTTCATCAAAATCCTGTGGTTTCTCGCCCTTTTCGGGAAAGTACTGGAGCGCCAGAAGCCATCGTCCACCCTGTCTGGGCGTGAAGGTCCCGTTGAGGTCCGTCACGAAGCACGACGTGAAGCGCTTGCCGCCTATCGTCGGAGGCATGTCCGTGTCAAAGACGACATTCATCCAGTGCTGAAGGCCGCCTGCCCCGCTGCGGCTGATCTCCAGCCTCTCTCGCAGGGAACCGTTCGCACCGTCCGCGACGATCAGATAGTCGGCCGAGATGACCTCCTTTGCGCAGGTCGCGATATCGCGAATTTCCGCGCGGACGACGGTCTCGTCCTGATCGAAAGTCACCAGCTCCGTGCTGAAACGCACGTCTGCACCGTTCCGCTCGGCGTAGCGGCGCAGAATCGGTTCCAGGACGTGCTGATCACACGTCGCTGGTTGCGTGGGGCTGAGGGCACTTGCATCCGGCCACGCCGGTCCGCCCCATTGAATCTGCGGATCGGCGAGATTCCTGGCGCGCGCAATAGCGCCTGCCTGCTGGTCCCCCGTCCGATTTGTACGAATCTCCTCCTCGAGGCCGAGGCTTCGGAATATCTCCATGCTGCGCGGGGAGATGCCGGCAAACTTGTACTGGATTGACGTGTCGGGATGACGCTCGACGAGGACACACGCAATGTCGTTGTGAGCCAAAAGGGCGGCCGCCGTCAGACCGTTCAGGCCGCCTCCGACGACGAGAACCGTGGTATTGGTCATCTCGGATCTCCTCTCATTGCTTTGACCACAAAAACATTTTGATTGATCAAATCATATGATTGGTCCAAGTATGTGTCAAGACACGAAGGAGCGTGGAATGAGACCGAGCCAAGATCGCTTGCAGCACGCCACCGAGGCATGGCGCCTGATGTTTGATTTCCTGATGCGGTCCGCGCCGGACCGGTTGGCGATCCAGCAGAAATTGGGCCTGACGCCCAACGACTCCCGCGCCCTCTTCACGCTCGACAAAGATGCGGGCAAGCCGATCGGCGCATTGGCTGCTCAATGGCAGTGCGATCCATCGACGGCGACCTGGCTGGTCGACCGGCTTGAGCAGGCGGGGCTCGCCGAACGGATTCCGTCGCCAGGCGATCGCCGTGTGAAGCTTGTCAAGCTCACACCCAAAGGTGCCGCAACCATCAAGGAATTGATGAAGGAATATCACAAACCCCCGCCCGAGATACTTGCGCTTCCACGCGCTGATCTGGATCAGTTGATCGGCCTCGTAAGAAAGTTACAGGCTGGCAAATCCGTGAGTTGATCCTATCCCGGAAAGGCACTGGCTAGGATCGGGTAGCGCCGCGTCACACTTTCCATGCTGCCGCTCGAGCCGCTCTGGTGGTCGGCAGGTTCCTTGCTTTCCGGTTTTTTTGACGTGGTCAAACCTTGGCCCATCCTATCGCGCATGAGAAGGTAAGGGGTGGGTTCGGCATCATCTGGACGACGCAGCGGCGGCCGTGGCCGCCTGGATGCTGCTGCTGCTGAAGAAGACCATTTGAGCGTTGTCGCAATGGCGACATCAGTCTCGTTGCGTCTCTACTTTCAGCATCACGCCTCTTCCAGTCTGCGTACACGAGCCCTGACCCCATTGCCGATGGCATCAGCGACTTCCGCAGGAAAATCCTTTGGGAGCGATGCAGAAACCAGTTCGACCGCCGCTAGCGCCTGTTGGCGCAGCTCATCAAAGATCGCCTTGACGGGTTTCGGACCGATCCCTGCTTTGGCGGCGGTCTGGATAAAATGGCGTGGCATGACGCTGTCGACGAGGTAGTGGCGTGTGTCACCAATAGCCATCGCCAGTTTCATTTTGTTGCGCTTGATCTGTCCCGCATCAAGGCTGGGCTGCGCTGAAATCACATCATAGAGCGGCGTTATGCGGAACCGGCCGCCGGGGGAAAGAAAGACGCTAAAATTCTTGGCGTGCCCATCTGTGGCGCCGAGAAGCCAAAAGGCAACCACGGCCTTTAAAACCGCAGCCTGGTCTACCTCCGGTTGGTCGCTTCCCTTCATCAAATTGAGGATAGCCGGAACGCCAGGCCCGCCGTCGGATTCGTATTTCAGTGACGGCGGCACAGAAAGGGCCTGGCAGCAGTCTTCCTGGGGCAAACGCAGGAGACGATTGTCACTGGTCCATCGGCGATCGAACCGCTCGACCGCGAGCACGCGATTGCCTTCGAACTCCTCGATTGCGACGACGGCGCTCGGGAGCCCTAGGGCGGTTGTCAGCTTGAGGCAGAAAAATTCGTTCTCGACGCTGAAGGAAAGATCGATGCCATTTGGCAACCGTCCAATCTGTGGTTTGAGGATGTGCGTCGTGGCAGTCGTCGCCAGCGGCTTGTACCAACGTCCTTTCCAGAACAAGAGCGCAGTCTTTTCCTGAGCGCCAGCGATCGAGATCCGGAAGTCCTCGTCCTCGCCAAGCCCAAGGGGAGCCGATGCCAGATCGAGGAGAAGACGAGCAATCTCGGTATCGTCAACGGGTTTGCCGTTGACAATACCGGCGGGGCCTGGCTCGACACCATCCGGCAGGAATTGCAATGCGCCGACACAATCGCGCCCGACAGCGGCAAGCAGGTCGTAAGCGTCTATTCCTTGAGCATGAACACGCTCCGCCATACGGCGGCGAATGGGGACGTTGTCGGGCAGGAGATTGTCGAAGACGGCGATGACGGGCGCACCGATATAACGATCTTCACGCAGAGGCAGTGATAGCGAGACGGGCAGCGCGTGCTCCCAAGCAAGCCAGGACGGATCGTACTGAAAATCGATCGCGCCGCTGGATTGTCTATTCAGCCGCCCGACGAGACGGCTGTTCAAGAAGACATTTAGCGGGATGTGCTGCCGCGGACGAGCCATCAGAAGATGTCCTCGATCTCAGCCGGCTTTGCCTTGGTACGAGGGCGGACGACGAATTCGAGGTCGAGCGCTGCGAGAATATCGCAAAGCGTTCCGAGCTGGGTCCCAGGCGCGCCACTCTCGACGGCCGAGATGGTCGCCTGACGCAGCATCGTTTGGTCCCCGACATTGGTCTGGTTGAGGCGGAGCTTGCGACGCTGCCGGCGGACGGCATCTCCAATTTGCTTGGGTGTTCGGGCGATTTGGTCCACAGCATACCTCTCTAGCCATGGTATTATACGCTCGCGCAGATAAATTTCAATATACGCTTTTCCGTATCGAATTTTGTATACTTTGAAGCGTATAAGCAGCAATATGGTCGGCGTATGATCTTCGATCCGCATGGACCGTCACCGCCATGCTTTCAGCTTGTCCGGCCGCCGCCGGCCAATGTGACCGAAGCGAATAGCCGGCATGCTCATAAAGCTCCAAGGCAAAGTGAGGTCAGTCCTAGCAGACTGCGGCAACGGATCGGTTTTTCAAACGGATCTTGCGGCACTCACCCAATCGAGGCGTGCGGCAGGGACAAGGCCATAATTATAAAAATTGATGCCGTCGACATCCGGCGCCATCGCAGCTTTGACCTTGGCGGTGAGGATGTCGGGGCCGGCCATTTCCGGATAGAACAGCCGGTAGCCGGCGCCGAGGAACTTTTTCACGCCAAGGGCTGCGCGTCCGGCCGCCATCAGGCTGGCGACATCGCCGGGCTGCATGTCGTAGGCACACAGGATTGCCCCGTCACAGACCTTGCCGAGCGCCGCGAGATCGCAGCCGCCAAGCCAACCGTCTTTCAAATCGATGATGACAACGCGGGTCGCCGGATTGGCCACCTCGCGCAGTTCGGCGACCAGGCTGGTCACCGGTTCGAACCGCCACAGCAGGTAGCCATGGAGTTCCGGCCATGGCAAAAAAGTGTCGAGGCCGCTCCCCGGAAAGTCTGGAAAGCGCCGTTCGGGCACGGCGCGCTCGCAGGTCTCGACGATCCATTGCCCGACGAGCTTGCGCGCTACTTCGCCGTCGACGCCGGCCTCGGCCGCGCGCGCAAGGCAGGACGGGCAGAAACATATCGACAACAGAAAATCGTCTTCCGGCATCAGCCCGACACCGTCTTTCTCATGATGGTATTCGTGGGCGAAGCCCATGAAGGACGGGCTTTCAAGCTCGATCCGGTCCGGCCTGTAGCTGTGCGAGATATCGGCGATCAGCGCGCGGACATAAGCGCGCGCTTCCGGATGTGATGGGCAGAGATTGTAGTAGTTGGCATCGCCGAAGGCGTTGCGGGTTACGGCCTGCGGATGAAGCATGCCGAGCCGGGTGTTGTGCAAGCAGACCGTCCAACACGAAACGCCCAGCCCACCCACCTCGCGCCGGCGGACAAGGTCGCCAAGCACATCGCCGCCTTCCATGATCACCTTCGCCACCTTGGGCTGGATGGCTAGGTCGGCCCAGTGTGCCGCATCTGGCTTGAAATAGATGGTTCCGTCTTCCGGAAAATAGGCTTTCCGGCGCGGGCTGCGCGGCTGCAGAAACCGGCCAGCGTGATAGGAAGTCGCCAGACTGATCATGTTGAGCCCGGCACGCTCGACAAGATCGCGCTCGACCATCTCCAAGCCCAGATCCTGGACATCCCAAGGATAGGTCCACATCGACAGTTGCATCCGGTTATCCTCAGTCTTGATCCTGATATGGGCGTATGGTCGGGAGGGCTTCTTATCAGTCGACCGGCTCGGCGACCTGCATGAGGCAGTCTCCCGCCTCGCACATCGTGTGCAGCCGGCGCGAAAGCACAATGCCGCTTTCGAGGAAGTGCAGGGCTTGCTCGGCGAGGTCGAGTCGTTCGAGGTCGTGGTACCAGCCCGCCAGTTGGCCTGAAGTCACGCTGTCGCCCAGCCTGACTGCCGGCTCGAACCAACCACGGCTTGTGGCATAAAGGCCCTGACTGTGCCGAGACAACGAAAGAAGCCGCGTCGGCGCCGAAGGTCCGGTTGCCGGTGCAAGAACCGGCGCCTCAACCACTCCCAAGGCGGCCATCAGGGCGTCGAGTGCGCGGGCGGTAATCTCCATCGTATCGACCGTGACAGTGCCACCGCCGCCGAACTCTCCGCTGACGCCGATGGCGCCGGCCCGGCGCGCCGCACCCATGGAGGTCGGTGAGGCCTGGCCGTTGTCGGCCACGAACCCATAGGGCATGCTGAGCGTCCGCATTAGCTCCACACCGCGCCGGTGCCGGTCGGGATCGGTATTGTGCTCGACAAGCGCGGTCGGCAGATGCTCCATCGAGGTGCCGCCAGAATGAATGTCGAAGATGACGTCGTGGCGGGGAAACAGTTCCATCTCCAGGAAATTGGCAAGCCGGCTTGTTGGCGTGCCTGACGGGTCGCCCGGAAAGGCGCGGTTGAGATTGCCGCCGTCGAGTGGCGAGCAGCGCTTTGCGGCGATCACCGCCGGCACGTTCGCCATCGGCAGGATGGTGACGCGACCCTTGATCTGCTTGGGATCGAGCCGGCGCACCAGCTTTGCCAACGACAGCTCGCCTTCATATTCGTCGCCGTGATTGCCGGCCATCAGAAGCACCGACGGGCCTTCGCCGTTGCGGACAAGGCAGATCGGGACCTTGACCTGGAAATAGGGCGAACGGTCGATCGAAAACGGAATGCTGAGATGGCCGAGTGTCTTGCCGTCCCGGTCGAAGTCGAGCGTATGGCTGAGGCCGGTGTGCATGGCGGCGGCTCAGATAGCTGCGATCGCAGTGACCTCTATGCGGAGATCGGGATCGGCGAGGCGCGCCTCGACACAGGCGCGCGCCGGCAGGCGCGCAGGATCCACCCAGGCATCGTAGATGCTGTTCATGGCATCGAAGTCGGCGATCTGCGGCAGGAAGATGTTGATCGCCACTAGCCTCGACTTGCTGCTGCCGGCCTCAACAAGGAGCGTCTCGACCTTGGAGAGCACGTCGCTCGTCTGACCCTCGATGCCGGCCTTGCGGTCGTCTGCCACCTGGCCTGCGATGTGCACGAGGCCGCCATAGACGACCGCCTGAGACATGCGGGAGCCGGACTGGAAGTACTTGATCATATCAGATCCTTTCGAGGTTCTCTTTTTTGGAAGTGGCCGCGATATCTGCTCAGCCGAAATAGGTAGGAAAGGCGTGGCGGACATACCCGGCCGCGTCGGCGCCGAAGATCACGCGATAGCGATCGAGGCAGGTGCAGGGGTGCGAGATGCCGAATTCAACGACGTCACCAACGGCAATATCGTCGCCCGACGCAATTGTCAGGAAGGCGTGCTGGTCGTTGAGCTTGAAGACCTCGGCACGCGCTTTCGGCAGCTGCTTGCCGGCACGAAAGATGGTCACGACCTTCGGAAAGCCCTGGTCGAACGACACGTCGCGCATGCCCATACCGCAGATAGCAAGGCCGGGCTCCGGCCGCGACAGTACCTCGGCCCAAAGACGTAAAGCCGGATGGAAGGAATTTCGTGCGGAAGCACCGACGCCGCCGATCGAAAAACCGTCGCGGGCATCGAGTGCGCCGAGCGACCTGTCGTAGACGCCATGGTCGTGAAAGAAGATGGCGCCGCTGCGCAGCACCAACGTGGCATTGCCGTCCCTGGAGACGAGGGGCGAAAGCGCTGCGACCACCTTGTCGAAGTACACCGAGCCGCCGGCGGTGGCGATCAGCGGGGTGTCGCCGCCGACGCGGGCGCGGAGCCGCAGGAACATATCGGCTGTCATTGCCAACAGCGCGGATATCGCCTCATCGGTACGGCCAGGATCGGCTTGCGCCGCGGCACCTTCGTAGGCTGCGACGCCGGCGATCAGCAGCCGCCCTCCGGCAGCTACAACCGCGTCGGCGATCGCCTCGGCTTCGCCGGTGGTCCGGGCGCCTGCCCTCCCCGCACCAAGTTCGACGAGCACGCGCAATGGCGGCAGCGTCGCATTGGCGCGCCAAGCTTCAGCAAGCGCATTCACGGCGTCGAAAGAGTCGGCAAAAACGTAGAACTCGGCGCTTGGCCAGGCGCCGACAAGGACAGCAAGTCGGTTCGCACCACCTGGTCCGCCGACCTCGTTGGCGATGATCAGCCGAGAGAGCCCGGATCTGAGCATCACTGTGGCCTGCCTTATGTCGGCGACGGTCGTGCCCCATGCTCCAGCCTCGACCAGGGACCGGGCAAGGTCCGGCGCCATCGGGGTCTTGGCATGCGGGGCGATCACGGCGCCCTGTTCTCGCGCATACCCCAAGAACAGGTCACGATTGGCGATGAAGGCCTCCTCGTCGAGGGTCAACACCGGCAACGACATACGTCCATGCGCTGGATGCCAGCGCTCAGATGCGACAAAGCTGCTGTCCAGGCCGAGGGTGCCAGGCGGAACGCCGCGGATACGATCGTCGAGCAGGAAATTTTCACGGGTCGCGAGCGACAGTACGGGTGAGTTTTCGGTCATCCGATGCTAGTCCTTTCGCTTTCGCAGGATGAAGTCCGGATCGATTTCCGATGCCGGCCACACCATGAGAGAGATGCGTGCCAAAGCGTTACTGCGGACCGATCATCGATGCCCACCATCACCTGTGGGATCTCGGCCTCGGCCGCCATCCCTGGCTCGCGCCCACGGCTGGCGAACGCGGCGGTCTGGGCGAGCTTGGCCCCTTGCGGCGAAACTACCTTCCTGAAGATTATTTGCGCGACGCCGGCCAGCACAGTGTCGTCGCCACCGTCCATATTGAAGCCGGTTGGGCCGGGGATGACTGCGTGGGTGAAACGCGGTGGCTTGAAACCCTCGACAAGTCGCGCGGCGTGGCCGCCCGTTACGTCGTTCACGTACCTCTGGCGAACCGCCAAGCGCCGGCGCTGGTCCAGGCGCAGGCGGCATTCGACCGTGTCGTCGGCGTACGCGACATACTGAGCTGGGATCCTGATCCCGCCCGTCGTTTTGCCGCCCGCGACGGCATCATGGACGATCCGGCCTGGCGTGCCGGCCTGTCCCTGCTTGGGCGCCGCCGGCTGGTTTTCGACCTGATGGTGTTTCCGCGCCAGCTCACCGGCGCGGCGCGCCTCGCAGCGGCCTTTCCAGACCAGCTCTTTGTTCTCAACCATTGCGGCAGCCCGATCGATCGCGATGCGGACGGAATGCGGGTGTGGCGCGAGGGGCTGCGGCTTTTGTCGGAGCGCGAGAACGTCGCCATCAAGATGTCGGATCTGGTCGCCTACGATCATGATTGGACGCTCGACAGCCTAAGGTCGGTTGTCATGCATTGCATCGACTGTTTCGGTACGCGGCGCGCGATGTTCGGCAGCGACTTTCCGGTCGCCGGCCTGCATGCATCGTTCGATGCGGTGTATGACAGCTTCAAGGCCATTGCAGGAGAGCTTTCCGCGGACGAGCAGACGGCACTGTTCTACGGCAATGCACGGCGCATTTATCGGCTGGACGATATGTCATCGGCGGGCCTGCTCTCTGCCTGAGAGAAGCAGCAGCCCCAGGATCAGCGACCCGAACAGGATACTGCGCCAGCCAGGCGATGCGTTGACCACGGTGATCAGCGCCGTGATCGTAACCAGCAGGATGGCGCCGGGGATGGTGCCGGCATAGGTGCCGAGCCCGCCGAGGATCGAGGTGCCGCCAAGCACCACGGCGGCAATCGAGGCGAGCAGATAAGGATCGCCGATACCGACATAGCCTTGTCCGTTCATGCCGAGGACCAACACACCGGCAAGTCCCGCACAGAAGCCGCTGATGCCGTAGACCGCCAGCGTGGTCGAGGCGACGGGAACCCCGGACAGCGCCGCGGCGAGCGGATTGGCGCCCATCGCGAATATCCGGGCGCCAAGGGATGTCGCATGCATCGTGGTCAGAACGATCACTGAAATGACCACCCACAAAAGCACGCCTGCCGGAATACCGACCGGCCGCGCATTGCCGAGCCAGCGGACCAGCGGGTTCTCGGCGGTCACGGCACTGCCGCCGGCGATGATGATCAGCAGACCTTGCAGGAATGTCGCCATCGCCAGCGTCATGATCATTGGATGAACGCGCAACAGCGCCACGCCCAGCCCGTTCACCAGACCGATTGCGCTCGTCAACGTGAGAACTGCAAGAACGGCGGTGAGCCCTGTCGGATCCGCCTGCCATGAAAGCAGCGGCAGGCTGACAGCGCTAACCGTGACGATCGCCGCGACGGAAAGGTCGATTCCGCCGGCAATCACCACGAAAGTTTGGCCCGCCGCGACCAGGCCGACCACCGCGCCCAATTCAACCAAATAGCGCAAATGCCCATAAGCGCCGAAGCCAGGTGAAGCGAAGCTCGCCGCGATCCATACCGCCGCAACTATAGCGATCGTAAGGAAGGGCCGGCTGCGCAAAATCGTCACGGCGCGCCTGCCGCTCACACTGACTTTCCGTGCTGTCATTGCTGCACCTTGCGGAATTGCGGGATGGCGACCGCCCCGATGATGATGAGGCCCTGGGCGACATATTGGGCGACCGGCGTGAAGCCGAGGAAGAACATGACACTGATCATCAGGCTGAGCAGCAGGCTGCCCGCAAGAGCGCCGCGCATGGTACCTTGGCCGCCAAGGAAACCGATGCCGCCGAGCACTGCGGCGGCTATGGAATTCAGCGTGAACGCCGTGCCGATGACTGGATCGCCCGAACCCGTTTGCGCGGCGATGAACAGGCCGGCGCCTGTGCAAAGCAGGCCGCTAATCGCGTAGGCGGCGATCCGGGCACCGTCGACCGGCACGCTGGAGCGGTAGGCGCCGACGGGATTTTCGCCTGCAGCATAGATGCTCAAACCAAGCGGCGTGGCGAGATAGAGTTTCCACAAAACCACGATGAGTACCAGCAGCACGAATGCCGCCGGCGTGTTGCCGGCAAGCAGGTCCGACAGCCACTCGGGTATGGCGCCCCCCGGCCTCGGCAGGATGAGCAGGGCAGCGCCGCCGATAATGAAGGAGCCAGCCAGCGTCACCACGATCGCCGGCAACCGAAGTTTCACGACGATGAACCCGATCGCGGCACCGATGACGAGACCGGTCAGCGCCACCGCAGCGACACCGCCGGCTACGCCCAGCGGTCCAGTCATCGTCGTCGCAGCGATCACTGCGCCCAGGCTGACCATGGCGCCGATGGCCAGGCTTATGCCGCCGGTGAGCATGAGGATCGCCTGGGCCATGGCGACCAGCGCCAGCGGAAACCAGCTCTGGGTGAATTTGGCGAAACCGGACGCTGTCAAGAGGCCGGGAAACAGGAAACCGTAAGCAATGACGAACGCCAGGACCACAGCGAACAGGCTGCGCACGCCGACATTGCGGCGCAGCTGAACCGGCCAGTAGAGCGCGCCGGCTTGGTTTGAGGATGCGACCGCGCTCATGCCGCAACTTTCTGCTGTTCGGCGCCCATTGCGGCGGAAACGATGGCTTCCTCGCTCAGTGCCTCGCGCTCGAGCATGGCCACGATGCGGCCTTCGCGGACCACGCCGACGCGGTCGCAAAGGTGCACCAGTTCGGGTGTGTCGGAACTGAGCAGCACGATCGCCTTGCCGGCGGCGGCGAGTTTGCGAAGCATCATGTAGATCTCACGCTTGGTCTCGACATCGACGCCGCGCGTCGGGTCGTTGAGGAGAAGCACAAGCGGCTCGTGTGGCATCCATTTCGCCAGCGCGACCTTCTGCTGGTTGCCACCTGAGAGTGCCTGTGCCGGGCGGTCGAGGTCGCCCTTGATGGCAAGCTGGGCGGCGAGACCCCTTGCCATATCGCGCTCGGCACGCCGACTGCGCAGCTTCAGCGCCGGCAGCCTTGCGAAGGCGGGCAGCATCATATTGGTGATGATGGGATGGATCAGGTGCAGGCCTTCGCGCTTGCGGTCAGCCGGGACATAAGCGAGGCCGAGCGCATTGGCGTTCGGCACGCCGCCGGGCAAACCCGAAACACCGTTTACGGTCGCGGATACCGTCCTAGCGGGGATCGCGCCGTAGAGGCCAAGCAGCAGATCTTCCTGCCCCTGCCCGACCAGGCCGCCAATGCCAAGCACCTCGCCCGTCCTGATGTCGAGATCGACGTCGCGCATCAGGCCGGCCGAAAATTTACGAACCGAGATGGCGTCGGCCGGCGATGGCGAAGGCCGCCATCGTGGAAAGAGATCGCCGGGGTCGCGTCCTACCATCAGCCGTACCAGCCCGGCGGCATCGGTTCCTTCCAGCGAGCAGTCCGCCGTGCAGGTCCCGTCCTTGAGCACGGTGACATGCTTGCACAGCGCCATCACCTCGTTCAGTCGGTGTGAGATGTAGAGAATAGCGATGCCCTCGCCCCGAAGCCTCTCCAGCAGGTCGGTGAGGATTTTTGTCTCAGTTGCCGATAGCGATGAGGTGGGTTCGTCGAGAATGAGCACGCGCGGCCGGCGGTAAAGCGCCTTGGCGATCTCCACCATCTGCCGGCGGCCGAGGGACAGGTGCCCCACCGGCGCAGACAGCGGTTCGTAAAGCCCGACAAGATCGCATGCGGCCCTGGCCCGGACGGCAAGCTCGTTGTAGTCGATCAAGCCGAACCGCTTGGGATAGGCACCGAGCCCGATGTTTTCGGCAATGGACAAGCTGGTCGTCAGGCTGAGTTCCTGCTGGACAACGGCGATTCCGGCCTGTCGCGCATTAGCGGGGGTCATGCGCGAGACCGGGCGCCCATCGACCTCGATCGCCCCGCCGTCCGGGCGCAAGGCGCCGGACAAAAGGTTGATCAGTGTCGACTTACCTGCGCCGTTCTCGCCCAGCAGTGCATGCACGCGGCCGGGCTGGAGAGCGATTGAAACGTTGCGCAGAACGGGGTTGCCGAAAAAGGACTTCGACACCCCCTGCGCGGCGAGAAGCGGAGCCGTGGTTGTCAATGCTACAACCCTTCAGGCTTATTTTTGGGCCAGCAGCTTCTTGAATAGATCCTCATCGTACGGCGAATAGATGTAACCGTCAGCCGGGAAATCCTTCGCCCGGGCGAGGTATTCGTCGATGTTGGAATTGTCGATCACCGGCAACGGGATCTTGACGAAAGCCGGCACATCCTCGCCCTCCAGTGCCTGGACGGCGGTGTAGGTGGCGAAGGCGCCGAGCCAGTTCGGCTGCATCGTCGCCCAGCTCTTCAGGCCCTTTTCCTTCCACAGTTCGAGAAACTGGCGCGCATTCTCGCCGGTGATCGGCACCTGGTCGCGGCCCTGCTTGTCGAGCGCGAGCACGGCGCCCGCCGACAACGCGCCGCCCAGCGACAGGATGCCGTCGATTTCGGGGTTGGCGAAAAGCAGGCTGGTGACGGCCTCCTGGGCGGGCGCGACATTGTAGGGCGTGTTCGTCTCGGCAAGCACCTTCACATCGGGATGGGCCTTAAGCTCGGCATCGGCGCCTTTGCGCCGGTCGTCGCTGACCGAAACGCCGGCTGGGCCATTGAGGATGAGGATCTTGCCCTTGCCGCCGATGGCGTCGATCAGGAACTTGGCCGCCTGATCGCCCCACTGTGAGGAATCGGTGTTGACCTTGGCGGTCACCTGGTCGGTATCGACGAGGCTGTCGAAGTTGATGATGGCGATGCCTTTGGCGCAGGCGTCCGCCAGCACGCGCGCCGGCGCGGTCGACGAACCAGCGATCAAGATGATGGCATCGACATCGGAATCGATCATCGACTGGATCTGCTGAATCTGGACGTTGGCGTCGCCCTGGGCATCGGTCACGACGAGTTTGTCGACCAAGCCTTGCTTCTTCAAAGTCTCGACTTCGGCTTCGATCGTGCCCTGTGTCTGCTTCATCCAGGTCGGCACTGAATAGATATTGGCCCAGCCGATCGTATATGGCGCTTTGCGATCGCCCTTGATGCATTTAGCGGCGGCGTTGGCCTGCGAACCGGCGCCGAGGCTGAGGAGGAGGCCGAGGCAAAGGGCACTGGCGGACGCGAAAAACGATGATTTCGTCATGATTGTTCCCTTCTGAAGTTATGCCTGGACGTGCGGGATCGGGACGAGAGAACCCGCCGGTTGCCGCATCGGAAACCGCCCGTTTTTCTCGTCAGGACTTTCTGCGCCTGGCTCGTTATTGTCCGATATTTCAGACAGTAGGCCTGTATATCGGACAAACGGGATGCTAGACTGAGCCTTGACATCTTTCAAGCGTCTTGAGACGAGGGCCGAATGATTTTTGCGCGGGTGCGGCCTACATGAGCGATGGCGTCACTGGTCTAATTGAAACGGAAGCCGGCGCCGAGCCGCGCAATGGCGAACGGCGTCGCGGGATCGACCGCGTCATCATGCTACTGGAGGCCCTTCTGCGGCACCGCGCGCCGATGCGCGTCGGCGACATCGCCAAGATGATCGGCGCGCCGCGTTCAACCACTTATGAAATCGTCAACAGCCTGCTGGAAGCCGAAATGCTCGAAAATGTCGGGACGGAAGGCTATGTCTATTTCGGAAAGGCGATGCATCTGTTCGGCTGGGCCTACTCACATCATAATGCCCATTACCGGCGCATCATCGAAACCCTAGACAGACTAGGCGCGGAGACGGGCGAGACCGTCCAACTGTGCGGCCTGCGCGGGACCAAATATGTCGTCCTTGATTGCCGGGACTCGCCTGGCCCGTTCCGGATTTCAAGCGATGTCGGCGTCGAGGTGCCGATACCGTGGACGGCGTCCGGTAGGCTGCTGCTCGGCCATATGAGCGAGCAGGAAATACGGGACTTCATTCCGCCTGGCGACTACACGCTTCCAGACGGCCGTGTCATTGCGCCAGCCGAGTTCTTCGGCGATGTCGCTCTGGCGCGCCAGCAAGGTTTCAGCGAGACCGCCGCTCTGGCCGACCGCTTCACTTGGTGCATGGCCGCGCCCATCCGCGACGGCAACGGAGCCATCAACAAGACGCTTTGTTTCGTGTTGCCCGTCGACACGCCAGAAGCGCGGCGCAGCGAATTGCTTGCCCTGTTATGCGAGCGCGCCAGTGGGTTGTCGCTCGCGGGAAGCTAGTAGAAAATCGGCGCGCGAAGGTCCGGGGTAGGCTCCGTTCGTTCAGCCGCAGCAGCGAAACCCGAAACTGGTACTCCGGTGAGTATGGCAAAGGCGGCAGCGCGCTCCTGCTACCAGATCATCGGATATTCGATCGGAAAGATCGGCGGTCGGCTTCGGCCTGGTTCAGACCTGCCTACGGAGTGTCGCCGACCATGCCTGAGAACAGCACCGAACCGCGCTGGTCGAGAAGAGAAAGCGAAGTGAAGTCCAGTATCGAGAGCCCTCCGTCGGCGATCAGGGTTTGGCCTGTGACGAACGAAGCTTCATCACTCGCGAGGAACGCCACCGCCGCAGCGATTTCGGCCGGCGTTCCCATTCGGTATGTGCGAGGCGATATGAACGTCGGTTCATATGATTACGCTGGCATCAGCGGTTTGACGCGGTCGATAATGGCGGCGACCGCTTCCTTCGGGCTCTTGCGACCGAGGACAGCGAGTTGAACCTCCTCGAGAAACGTCGACTGAGCGCGAGCGGCTTCGGGAAAAGCCGGAAATGCCGGTCGCGCTTTGGCGAGCGCGGCAGCCTCGACCTTCGCCTGCGGCAGCGACCCGGCGAACGACGGCTCGGCATAGGTCGAGGTGCGGACGGGGCCATTGCCGTTGCGCGCCATGTCGAGTGTGGCGGCCTTGCTCGCTACGAAGCGGATGTAGCTCCAGGAGAGCTTCTTGTCCGTCGAATTGGCGGGAATGGCCATCGCCCAGGATTCAACGACCGGATGCATTTCGTGACCGCTGCCGAGGGTTTTGGAGCCGGGGAACTCGATCGCCTTGATCTTTCCCGGTGCGGTCGACTGTTCCTTGTTGTTGAGCTGCGCGTAGCGGGCGAAAGGCAGCACCGCGAAGGCCGCGCGCCCCTGCTGCATCCACGTCACCATGTCGTCGTTGCGCGTTGTGGCATAGCTGCGGGGGAGCGCGCCGGCCTTGAAGAGGTCGGCAAGCGCGGACAGGCCTTTTTCCATCGCCTCCGGATCGGGGACCACCTTGAACTGCTTGTCGATGAAATCGCCGCCGAAGGCGCGGGCGAACATGACCGGGAAGACGGCGAGGTCGCTCGCAAGGATCATGCCGACGACGGGCGTGCCGGACCTGGAGGTGAAGGTCAGCTTCTTCGCCTGGTCGACCAGCTCCTCCAGCGTGTTCGGTGGCGCCGAAATGCCGGCCTCCTGAAGCAGCTCCTCGTTGTAGAAAAGCCCCTGCGTGGCATGGCGCACCGGAACGCCGACGAGCTTGCCGCCGACGGTCATCGAGTGGCGCAGGCCCTCGGCGATATCGTCGAAATCCTCGATCGGCTCGGCTTTCCGGAGATCGTCTAGCGGCTCGAATAGCGAGGCGATCTGCGACGTCATGCGGTTGTCGATGACATAGCCGATGTTGAAATCGGTCTCGCTCAGGCTCGCCTCTCGGAACAGCCGGTCCTGGAGCGGATTGCTGTCAAGCGTGGTCCAGGATATCTGGGCATTGTTCTTGTCCTCCCAGGGCTTGATGACATTGCCGGCGGCGCCGGTCGTCAGGTTGGCTTGGTGGACGCGATGGCAAAGCACATTCAGCGTCTTTACCTGGGCATGGGCCAACCGACCCAAGGCACCCGTCGCGCCGGCGGCCATCGCCGTCGTCAGCAGGGCTCTGCGTGTCATGTGCAAAGGCATTGTCTTCCTCCCTTTCTCGGTGACGTCGTCACCCCTTGGTCGCGCCGGCGGTCAATCCGGCGACGAGAAACCGGTTCATCAGGACCACGAAGACGAGAACCGGCAGCAATTGGACGGTAGAGGCAGCAAAGAGGACGCCCCAGTCGACGCCATCGATCGAACTGATCATCTCCGAAAGGACCAGAGGCGCGGTCTTGGCGTGGTTGGCGGTGAAGATATAGGCGAACAGAAACTCGTTCCACGCGAAGACGACCACGAAGACGGCGACGGCGAGCATGCCGGGCGCTACGAGCGGCAAGATGATCTTCACAAGGATCGTCAGCGGCCGCGCGCCGTCGAGGACGGCCGCCTCGTCGAGTTCGCGCGGTACCTGGTCGATGAACGTGCGCATCAGGAGCGTGCCGAGCGAGACGAAGAAGGTCGCGTAGAGCAGGATCAGCACCAGATGGGTGTCGTTGAGCCCGAGCCGATTGACGACCGGGAACAGTGGCAGCGTTACGACGATCGGCGGGATCAGCCGCGATCCGATCAGAAACATCACCGATCCCTCCAGGAAACGGACGCCTCGATAGCGCGAGTAGGCAAAACCGGCGAGCAGACTTGCCATGACGGCAAGCGCCGTCGCCCCGGTGGTGATGATCAGGCTGTTGACGAGCCCGTCGAAAAAGGCCGGCCAGCGCTGCCACAGCGAGGCGTAGTGCTCGAAGGTCGGTTCGAAGAAGAGCTCCGGTGGAACCGCGAAAATCTCGCGACCGGGTTTGAACGACGAGAGCACGATGAAGCCGATCGGAAACAGTGACCAGACGACGATTGCCGCAACGGCGAGCGTCTTTCCGGCACCGATGGCGAGACGCCTAGAACGCATTGGCCATGGATTCCTTGCGCAGCCGCCAGACATAGCCAGTCGCAAGCAGCAGCGAGATGACGACCATCATCCATGCCGTCGCGGCCGCCGTGCCGAACGAGTTGTAGCGGAAGCCTTCCTGATAAAGATAAACGGAAACGACCTCGGTCGTGCGTGCCGGGCCGCCCTGGGTCAGGAGCCAGACCTCGGAAAAGAGACGGAAGGCGAAGATGTAGCGGAAGAGCAGCGCGATCAGCATCGCTGGCGCCAGAAGCGGCAGCGTGATGTTGCGGAAGAGCTGGAACGCATTGGCTCCGTCGGTGCGCCCAGCCTCATAGAGCTCCTTCGGAACCGCGAGCCGTGCCGCATAGAGGATGATGAATGTGAATGGCAGGTGCAGCCAGATCGTGAGCAGGCCGACGAGGATGAGGCCGTGAGAAGGGATGAACGTCCAGTCGAGCGTCGGCAGACCGGTGTATCGCAGCATCAGCGTGATCGGGCCGACGTCTGGATCGAACAGGAAGCGCCACATTGCGACCGCCGTCACCTCGCTGATGGCGTAGGGAGCGAGCACCACGACGAGCATGACGCGCTGGAGGGGAAGCCCGGAGGCGAAAAGCAGGGCCAGGCCAAGGCCGAGCAGCAGTTCGATATGAACCGCCACGGCGACGACGAGGACCGTGTTCCAGACCGAACCCCAAAAATAGGGATCGGTGAGGACGCGGATATAGTTATCGAAGCCAACGAAGGTTGCCGATTGGCCGAATGACGAGGCTTCGAAACTCAGCCACAGGACGAAGATCGCGGGGAGCACGATGATCCCAAGCACCAGGAGGTGCACGGGCGTCGCATAGAGGTAGGCAGGCGAAAACGCGAAGCGCCGCCTCATGGTCTCGCCAGCCGCTTCCGCCGCCCCTTCCCCCCTATGGCCGACGGACGCCTCGGAACCAAATGCCATTGCTCCTCCCTGAGCGGTTGCGTGTCAGCCGTCCCTGGCGGCAAGTGGAACGGTGCCCTCCACCGTTGTTCTGTACATTACCCGGCGATATCCAGGATAATCGTTGATGGCGGTGTGCAGGACATGGGGATTGTTCCACATACCGAGCGTCTTCGGTTCCCAACGCAGCCTGCAGTTGAACTCGGGCCGGACAGCCCGCGCCATCAGGAAGTCGATCATCGGCTTGCTTTCTTCCTCCGTCATCCCCTTGAAATTGGTCATCACGCTGCTGACGAAGACATAGCGCCGGCCAGTCTCGGGGTGGCGACAGATCACAGGATGCTCGACGACGGCATTCTCGATCGTCTGGACATCGGCCTTGACGCCGAGCCGGCTGTGGGCCGCGTTGATGGCGAAGACCCCGCGGCCGCTATGGACGCCCGTCAGGCCTTGCAGGATCTCGACCAGCCGCGGCGAAAGCGAGTCATATGCCTTCTCGAGGCTGGAGAAGCAGGTGTCGCCGCCAACCGGCGGCACCTCCTCACCGTAGAGAATCGTAATGCCCGGTGGCTTCGGTAGCCAGGCGAGGTCCATGTGCCAGTCCTCGCCGATCACTTTGCCCGTGTCGTCCGGCTCGCGCACGAAGCGCACGATATCGTCAAAGCCGTCGATCGGCGTGTGCACCGGATTGCCGCTAAATGGTCCGAACCGGCGGGCGACCTTGTGGACGCCAGCGGCGTCAAGCTCCTGATCGCGCACGGCGAGCGCATGATATTTGTAGAGCGCGCGGCGAACGTCCTGGAAGGCATCCTCGCTCGCGCTCGCCAGATCGATCCCGCGAATTTCCGCACCGAGTGCACCAGTGAAGGGGCTGACCTCGAAACGGGTGAATGCATCATCGCGCAGCACGTGATCCTCCCTAATACGCGCCTCGTCGCCATCATGGGCTGACTTACCTGCAAGTAAGTAACTTGAAAGCCAAAGGCTGTCAACTCACCCTCGCTTTGTTCCACCGGATATCTAGCCTCGATCCGAGCCCTTCCCCGCATCCTGCCAAGCGGCGCGGATGATCGCGGCGAGCGCTGCGAAAGTCCTGGCGACCTCGTCGAAGCTTCCGGTGTCCTGCGTCATCGGTGGACAGGACAGAAGGGTAATGCGCAGCATGTGCACGAGCTCGTCGCTGAGTGTGTCGGAGGAAAGCTCTCCGTCCTTCACCGCCTGGTCCACCGCATGACGCAGGCTCTGATCATAGACCCGGTTGACGCGCTCCAGGGCACGTTCCGCTGGTTCGCCGAGAACCGGGAGGTCGTGGCGAAGGCGCGAAAGCGGGCTCCACATATTGCGGGCTCCCTTCTCAGCGTTGAAACGTTCGTAGAAGCGGCGCAGATCCTCGAGCTGCATATCGAGACGGTCGAAGAACCGGATATCGGGGGTCGTCCAGAAGCGCTTGATGCGGGCCTCGGCGTTGGCGGCGAAGTCCGCGATCAATTCCTCCATCAGCTGACGCTTGTTGCCGAAGTGATGATGGATGTTGGCGCGCGTCGTGCCGATTGCCGTCGCTATATCGCCGAAGCTGAAACCATCGTGGCCGCGCAGGACGTAGAACTCGGCCGCGACCTCTTTGATTCTGCTGCGGGTAGAGTGCGCCTCATCGCCGGGAGATCCTGAAGTGTTGGCTCTCATATCCCTTCCGAAATTCATGCCGCCGTTGGACGATCAGTATACGGGAGCGAGCTGCACCCCCCGTTTCATACATGGATATTCTTCTACGCACGAGTGGAAGTAATTTGCGCCAGGGGCAGACATTCGCGAAGCATCTTGGCGGCAGCGATTAGCTCGGTGCGGCGGGTGAGTAGATACGGGATGCGTGTAGCGAACTTCAATCGGGTTCGCGCCCTTGACTAGAATTCCGGGTCAAGCAGGGCAGTCAGCTTGCCGGGGGCACGCCGCAACTCAGGCAGTGGATAGCGGCCGCGCATCCGCTGCGCCAACCACTTCCCGCATTGTCACGATGGTGCGGAACGCCCTCACGTTCGAATTGGCGTGGAAGACTTCCCGCGCGAAGACATCGTACGCCTCCATCCCCGGCAATTGCAGGAGGAGCACGAAATCGGCTTCACCGGTGACATACCAGGCCTGACGAACCTCCGAGCGCCCGCGGAGCTTGCCGATGAAGGCGTCCAACTCGACAGCGCTCTCCCGTTCCAGCGAAACGAGCACATGGATGGTTAGCGGCAGGCCCACGGCCGCCGGACGAATGACGGCAATATCCGCCGCGATCACGCCATCCTTCCGCAGCCGGCGCAGGCGGCGCAGGACCGCACTCTGGGAAAGCCCGACCTGCTCGGCGAGACGCCGCGCCGGGATCTGGTTGTCGCGCTGAACCAGCGACAGCAGCACATGGTCGAAGCGATCGAGGGCAGCGGTTTTCGTCATTTGGACAGGCATCTATGACGAAATCAGGCAGCTGGGCAACGATAATAGGCGCCAAGCGCCATCGTTTCGGGAATAGAATTTCGCCTCATGACCACAGACACACAGCCGGGCCTTGGCCCTGATCTCATTGCGGCGCTGTTACAGCGCCTGTCGCCGTTTTATGCACCGACACCGCTGCTCGACCTGCCAAGCCTGGCTGCGAGCCTGGATGTGACCCAGGTGCTTGCCAAGAACGAGGGCCACCGTGCCCTGGGCAGCTTCAAGTCCCTCGGCGGCACCTATGCCGGTCTGTGCGCTCTCGCTCGCGCTACCGGGATGGATATCGATGAACTGCTCGATCCAGAGCGGGCCCAGACGCCGCTGCCGGCGCTAATCACGGCCAGCGCCGGCAATCACGGACTTGCCGTCGCCGCGGCGGCGAAGTTTGCCGGCGGGAGGGCAAGGATATACCTCCATACGGGCGTCCCTGCGGGCCGGGTGCGGCGTATCGAGTCCCAAGGCGCCGAAATCGTGTGGGTCGACGGCACCTATGACGATGCCGTCGATCGGGCCTCTGCGGCAGCCCGCGCCGGGGAAGGCATTCTGGTGGCCGATACCTCGAGCGACCCGGATGATCCAGCGGTCGCTGATGTCATCGCTGGCTATGCCGTGATTGCCGCGGAAATCCGTCGCCAAGTCGAGGAGATTGGCCATCTGAGGCCAACCCACCTTTTCGTGCAGGCCGGTGTCGGTGGACTTGCCGCCGCCCTGACGACTGGGCTGAAGGACTGGCTGATGCCTCCGGCCATGATCGTCGTGGTAGAACCAGAGGCCGCAGCCTGCGTCGCGGCCGCGCTGTCGCAAGCACGCTCAGTTCGGATATCCGGCGATCTCAAGACGTCGGCAGACATGCTCGCCTGTGGCGAAGCAGCGGCATCGGCGCTCGACGTACTGCGCCAAGGCAACGCTCGGGTCATAACCGTGTCCGAAGCGGCGCTTGCCGACGCGAAGAGCCGGCTTCGTGAGGCAAACGGTCCAGACACAACCCCGTCGGGTGCCGCAGGCCTCGCCGGCCTCGCCACCGCCGTCGCGGCTTACGGCCTGTCGCAGGAGCTTGCGCTCGACGAATCGAGCCGGGCGCTGATCATCGTGACCGAGGCCGAACTGGAGAAGGACGCAGGACGATGGCACCGGACCCGGGATCATTGAACGGAAGAGCGGCTGGGCCACGTACTGCTCGATATGTCCGCATTCCAGACCCAACGCAGAATGGGTCCATGAAACTCATCTACCAGACCCACTCTCCCTACGCGCGTAAGGTTCTGGTCTTTGCCCACGAGACTGGGCTTGCCGGACGTCTGCGCGTCATTCATCAGGAGACGAGCCCCATCAATCGCAACGATGATGTGTTTGCGATCAATCCGCTTGGCAAGGTGCCCGTTCTCGTTGTCGACGACGGCTATGCTCTCTTCGATTCGGCCGTAATCTGCGACTATCTCGACAACCTTGAAAGCAGTCGTCGGCTCATCCCCGAAACAGGGCGGGCCAAATGGTCCGCCCTGCGCCTCCAGGCGCTTGCCGGCGGCATGTGCGACGCAGGCATTTCCATCCGCTGGGAAAACGAGCGCCGCCCTGAACATCTGCGTTATCCCGCCTTGGGTGCAGGCATGACGATGAAGCTTATCGAATCCTATGACTTCGTGGAAAGCGAGGTCGAATTCGACGCGCCGCTCCATGTCGGCCACATCGCGCTCGCCACTTGTCTAAGCTGGCTGGAATTCCGCGGACTGCCCGACTTCCTGCAGGGAAGGCCACGACTGGCACAATGGTATAGCTCCTTCGTGGAACGCCCTTCAATGCGTGCCACGCCCTACGGCGGCGACACGCGAGATTGATATCGATCGCCAGGCTTTCGAGTTCCAGCATGTGTCCCTCATCAGCCAGGCATTCTCGCGGCCATTTGCTGGTCGGCCTCGATAATAGAGCGCGAAACCGGTAATCTTGCCCGGGCTCGCGACCACGGCCGGCAGCTTCTGACGCAGGATTGCGCCGAAGTCGTTCGGGATTTCCTGTGCTGAAACCGGAGCAAAGCCGCCAGCCGAGAGCATCAAAATTCCTGCGACCAAGCCAATGCACAGTCGCTTCCTGGAAATGTAAGAAATGATTGGTTCTCCTGCCCGACCGCCCTGGCGCTGCCGCGCGACTTGTCCCAGGCGCAAGAACTGACATTCACGCCGATTGTTTCACCGGTTCGAAAAAATGTTGATGGCGGGCGGAACTGCGAGGATGTGGCGTTGCGGAGCCATTGAAATTTGGTCGAAACTCTCCAAAATTTTCAGCTGGTGGAAATCGCGAGAGCCACCACAGACGACGTCAACAGAGGAGACTATTCAAAGCGGAGGACTATCGATGGAAGGAGCCATTTCGACGAGTTTTCCCCCAATCGGGCCAGAGGGCCCTGATGTTTTTCTTGACCGGTTGCTCCATCCGGCACGGCATTTCGAGCGACCTGAGAACGTGCTGACCGACGTGACGCTGGACTTCCAGGAGAAGCGTGCAATCCTTTCGTCATGGGCATCGGATGCCTGTGCAGTGGAATCGGTGCCGGCGCTGCGCATGCCGCCGGGAGCAACCGAACCAGTCAGCTTCGATGCCATCATGGACGCGTTGCGCCAATTGGATCAATTGGAGAAGCTTCCCGGCGCCGGTCGCGGTCGTGAAATCGAAGGTATCGCGGTCACCGGTTTTACAGCATCCGTCGATCGACTTTGAGTTGAACGCGGCCACTCTCTGCATCCGAGGCATCCGCCCGCCGGCGAGGAACACGCCGGCGGGCGAGGACTGGCGCGTTCTCTCCGCGTCCATTCATGTAGGGTTCCATAGGTCCGGCTCTCGCCTGAGTGTTGGATCCTTGCGATGCGGAAAAGCGGCCGCATGCCGGCGCAGATGTTGTCTGGAACTGCCTGGCGTTGCTGCAGAGCAGCAACCGCCACCGGTCGCAGGCGCTTGCCTGCGAGTGCAATGCGGCCGTCAGCCATCATTTCAACGACGTTTTGAAGGGGCTATCCGGCGGAGGAAAACGGCATGCCGGGCATGCCGCACAGGAAAGGACAATGACTGACCCACTATCGTCGCCGGCCGGTCTGGGGCCTCCCACTTTTTTGCGCCGTACCTGGCCTGCACCGATGCCGCGCGGGCTTGGCGACCTATATCCGGTTCCCTGTGGAGGCCGCCATGGACATGAGCAACAGAAAGACGCGGTTCAATATCTGGTACTGGGTCGCGGCGTTCGTGGGCGTGATGGTCGTCCAGTATATCTATGCCACGACGCAGCACGTCGCCGAGATACCGTACAGCCAGTTCGAGACCTTGCTGAACGCCGGCAAAATCGCCGAGGTGCAGGTTTCGGACCGCTTCATCCAGGGCCGCTTCAAGGAGCCGCAAGACGGCAGGCCGCTATTCATCACCACACGCGTCGAGCCGAACCTCGCCCGTGACCTGCAGGAGCACGGTGTCACTGTGACCGGCCAGGTCGAAAGCACCTTCCTGAGCGACCTGCTTTCCTGGGTTGTGCCGGTGCTCGTCTTCTTTGGCCTGTGGATGCTGCTTCTAAGACGCATGGACGGCGGCGTCGGAGGTTTGATGCAAATTGGCAGGAGCAAGGCCAGGGTCTATGTCGAAGCCAATACCGGCGTGACGTTCGACGATGTGGCGGGGGTCGATGAAGCCAAGGCCGAGCTGCAGGAGATTGTGGATTTTCTCAAGAACCCGGGCGAATACGGCCGCCTCGGAGGCCGCATGCCCAAAGGCGTGCTGCTGGTCGGACCGCCGGGCACGGGCAAGACTCTGCTCGCCAAGGCCGTCGCCGGCGAAGCCAAGGTCCCGTTCTTCTCGATCTCCGGTTCGGAGTTCGTCGAGATGTTCGTGGGGGTCGGGGCCGCGCGCGTGCGCGATCTTTTCGAGCAGGCGCGGTCCAAGGCTCCCGCAATCATATTCATCGACGAGCTCGACGCTCTTGGCCGCGCCCGCGGGACCATGGTCGGCGGCCACGACGAAAAGGAGCAGACGCTCAACCAGCTTCTGGTCGAACTCGACGGTTTCGATCCACAGATCGGCGTCGTGCTGCTGGCCGCGACGAACCGTCCTGAGATCCTTGATCCGGCACTTCTGCGCGCCGGCCGTTTCGACCGCCAGGTATTGGTCGACCGGCCCGACAAGCAGGGTCGCATCAAGATCCTGCAGGTTCACATGAGCAAGGCCAAGCTGGCGACGGATGTCGACGCGGAAAAAGTGGCGGCGCTGACGCCCGGTTTCACCGGTGCTGACCTGGCCAATCTCGTGAACGAGGCGACGTTGCTCGCCACGCGCCGCAAGGCGGATGCGGTAATGATGGGAGATTTCAACGATGCGGTGGAGCGCATCGTCGCGGGACTGGAGAAACGCAACCGGCTCCTGAACCCGAAGGAGCGCGAGATCGTCGCCTACCATGAAATGGGTCATGCGCTGGTAGCCATGGCGCTGCCTGGCGTCGACCCGGTGCACAAGGTGTCGATCATACCACGCGGCGTCGGCGCGCTCGGCTACACTATCCAGCGTCCGACCGAGGATCGCTTCCTGATGACACGCGAGGAGCTGGACAACAAGATGGCAGTGCTGCTCGGCGGCAGGGCGGCCGAATGGATCGTATTCGGCCATCTGTCCACCGGAGCCGCCGATGATCTCGCCAAGATAACCGACATAGCGCGTGCCATGGTGACGCGTTACGGCATGTCGGCAAAACTCGGGCACGTGGCGCTGGAAAAGGACCCACGCTCCTTCCTGAGCCCCAACCCGCTCGCCGGCGGACCGCGCGAGCACGATTACGGCGAAGCCGCCGCCGATGCCATCGACGCAGAAGTGCGCGACATTGTGGAGGCCGCGTTCGAACGAAGCGTCAGCCTGCTCACCTCCCGGCGCGACGTGCTGGAAAGGGCGGCACGCAGGCTGCTCGAGACCGAGACGCTCGATGAGACTGAACTTGCGGCGCTGGTCGGAGACGTCTCGACGGCGGATCGTGCTGCGCAGGATAGTTCGCATAAGAAGAAGGCTGTGCTGCAGCCTGCCAGGACCGCGGCTGCAATCCCCACGCGCGGATCGGGGAAATTTCGGACGCAATAATGATGTTTCGGACTGCTCCCGCCGGCATAAATCGCTCGTGGAAAGCCGTGCCGCACGCTATGACGGTGACACGCAAGATCGACATCTAGGCTTTCGAAATCCAGTATGTGTCGGTCACCAACCAAGCGTTCTCGATGCCATTTTTCGGTCGCCCTCGGTGATATTGCGCGAGACGGGTGACCTTGCCTCGCGCAGCCTTGAGGGCGACCATCAAGGCCTTTTCTTCGTCACTGCGCCTGGCTCCGCTGCAGGGTAAAATCCGCATGGCACAAGTGATCGTACGGGAAACGTATCGCCAGCCCTTTCCAGAAGCATCATGAAACCTCGTCGGTCTTCACCCGTGAACGGCAATGCCATCCGGCCAGCGTCGGACAAATTTGAAAGCCACCGTTCCGGCACGTGCGTCACTCCGGCAAAGGCGATCACGACATCGAGGTCTGGCAGATCAATTGCCTGCGTTGCATCACCGCACGTCACTTCGACGTGCGCATAATGAGCAAGATTGCCTTGCGCGCGACGAGCTAGTTCTTCGTCGATCTCATATGCAATCACGCGTCCTTCAGAACCCGTCAGTTCAGCGAGGATCGCGGTGAAATAGCCGACACCGGCGCCCACCTGAAGGACGGTCTGGCCGGGAGTGATGTTCAGATGGTCGAAAACCAATGCCCAAAGCGACGGCAAGCCGCTGTTCAGTCCGCGTTTTTCGTCAAGCAAGACCAGAACGTCGTGGTAGATCTCATGAAGCGCGGCTGAAGGGCTGGTATGGACCGCCCCGATTTGCAGTCTCGAATGGATACGCCATGGCCCGTCGCCAAGGTAGTGTTCGCGCGGAACCCTTGCAAAGGCCTCGATGACCGCAGGATTGTGCAAGACAGGTGATGCGACACGCAGGTCTTCGGCAAACCACCGGCGCGCTACACTAGCATCGATTTCTGCTGGCATAGAGTATCGGCTCCCGGATTGCGCGTACTCCATCATGCTCTCAGAAAACCGAGTGACGGCAAAGGGCGCCTATCCTCGTATGGACGGGGCGACGCGCGCTGTCCGTTTGCGACCGAGCGCGGTCTCGCCGAGCGCCTTCCGCGAGACCGTAAACCGTGGCGATATGGAAGAACACTCTGCCCGACGATCATATCGTCCGGCTGGCGAGCAGCCTTGTGAGCCAATCCGGATCCATTTCCGGCACGGAGGACAGAAGCCGTTCGGTATAGGGGGCATGCGGCGGCGTGAGAATTTCGCTCTTTAATCCCTGCTCAACGACTTTACCCTGGTGCATGACCACAATTTCGTCGGCGATCGCCCGCACGGTGGCAATGTCATGGGTGATGAAAATGTAGGTCATGCCGAGCTCGCGCTGAAGCCGGATCAAGAGCTTCAGGATTTCCTCTTGCACAATCTGGTCGAGCGCGGACGTGATTTCGTCGCAGATTATCAGCTCCGGATCGGCGGCCAACGCCCGGGCGATGCAAACGCGCTGCTTCTGGCCTCCCGACAGTTCGGCCGGCAGACGATCCAGGTAAGTTTCGCTCATCTCGACCATGTGCATGAGTTCGCCGATCCGCCGATCCCGTTGTGCACCCTTGAGGCCAAGGTAGAATTCAAGCGGACGAGCTATGACTTCTTCGACCGTCTGGCGCGGATTTAGGGCGTTGTCGGGCATTTGATAAATCATCTGTATGCGTCGCAGGATCTCTTTTGGGCGCAACTTCACGGTCTTGGAAAGGGCCTGGCCGGCAAAGGAAATCGACCCCGAAAGCGGGGGCAGCAGGCCGGTAACGACGCGAGCGAGCGTCGATTTGCCGGAACCGGACTCGCCGACCACAGCCACTGTTCTTCCGCGTGGAACTTTGATGGAGACATCCTGGAGCACCTTAACCGCCCGGCCGTAGGCCGCGGTGACGTTGTCTATCGTAAGCAAATATTCATCGGCCGGAACTTCGGGCTTGGCGAGCTTGCGCACGGCCCAGAGCGTCTTGGTATATTCCTGGGTGGGCGAGGCGAGCATCTGGCGCGTTTCTGCCTCCTCCACGGTTAGTCCATGGCGCAAAACCATGATGCGGTCCGCCATTTGCGCCACCACCGCCAGATCATGCGTCACATAGATTGCAGCGGTGTTGAACTCCTCCACGATGTTGCGAATGGAGGCGAGAACTTCGACCTGCGTTGTCACATCGAGCGCCGTCGTTGGCTCGTCGAAGACGATGAGGTCCGGACGGCAAGCCATCGCCATCGCGGTCATCGCCCGTTGCAATTGTCCGCCGGAAACCTGGTGAGGATAGCGAAAGCCAATGGTCTCCGGATCTGGAAGCTGAAGACGCCGATAAAGATCGACCGCACTCCGGTTCGCTTTCTCTCGGCTGGCAATCCCATGCGCCACCACGGTTTCGACAGTCTGATCGAGGAGTCGGTGGGCCGGATTGAAAGAGGCCGCCGCGCTTTGCGCGACATAGGCGATACGGGAGCCTCTGAGGCGACGCCGCCCTGTTTCGCTTAGTGCCAGAAGATTGATCCCGTCGAACAGGATCGAGCCCTGTGTAATACGGCAGCCCGGCTTGGCGTAACCCATCGCCGCGAGGCCAATGGTGGATTTGCCGGCGCCTGACTCGCCGATCAGGCCAAGAACGTCCCCCCGCTTCAGCGCCAGATCGACCCCGCGGACAATGGGATACCACCGCTCGTCCGAGAAACCCTCCACATGCAGATTGCGGATCTGAAGCAGATCCTTGCCTTTTTCGCGCAATCCGGGAGCGCTATTTTTCATCCCGCAACCCGCTTGTTGCATGCAGGAACCAGTCCACGACGAAATTCACAGAGACCGTGAGGAGGGCAATCGCGCCGGCCGGCAGCAGCGGCGTGACATCGCCGTAGGTGATCAGGGTCGCATTCTCGCGCACCATCGATCCCCAATCGGCGGTCGGTGGCTGAATACCGACCCCCAGGAAGGACAGTGCCGCGATCGTGAGGAATACGAAGCAAAATCGCAAGCCGAACTCCGCGACCAGCGGCGGCATCACGTTGGGAAGGATTTCCTTCGCGATGATCCATTTCGGGCCTTCGCCGCGCAATCGCGCCACTTCGACATAGTCCATTACCGCCACGTTAAGCCCGACGGCGCGTGCGAGCCGAAAGACACGGGTAGAATCGAGCAGCGCAATGATGACTATCAGGCTTGTGATCGACGAGCCGAAGATCGAAAGCAGCACCAGGGCGAAGATAAGGCTTGGGATCGACATCAAGACGTCCACCGCACGCGACAGTATCTGGTCGAGCCATCCTCTATACAACGCGGCAAGAAGGCCTAGCGAGACGCCGACTGCGAAGGACAGCAATGTAGTCGCGACGGCTATACCGATGGTGTTGCGCGCACCGTAAATCAAGCGTGTGAGCATATCGCGGCCGAGTTGGTCGGTACCCAATTTGAACTGCTGGTTCCACGGTGCGAAGGCCTCGCTGAAGACCTGTGTTTCGCCGTATGGGGCGATCCAGTGCGTGAAGACCGCAACGACGACATAGCCAATGATCACGAGGATGCCGAACCAGGCACTGAAGGGTGCCTTCTTCAGCGCCGTTTTGGCCCGGGTGGCGCGCGAGCGCCTCAGCCTGTGAACCTGCGCGATGGGTTCGTAGCTGGTCATCGTGGATGCAAGAGCCTGGGATTGGTGGCGATGGAAATGATGTCAGCGGTCAGATTAAGGAGGATATAGGTTGCCGCGAAAATCAAGGCGCAAGCTTGGACAACCGGAACATCCCTTGATTTGACCGCGTCGACCATCAGCTGACCGATGCCGGGATAGACGAACACCACTTCGACGACGACCACTCCGACCACGAGATAAGCAAGATTGAAGGCCACCACCGTGACGATCGGAGCCCATGCGTTGGGCAAGGCATGCCTGAGTACGATGGCCATCGGCGAGACTCCCTTGAGACGCGCCATGTCGATATAGGGGCTTGCAAGCATGTTGATGATCGCCGCTCGTGTCATGCGCATCATGTGTGCGACGATGACGAGCGTAAGCGTGGTCGCCGGCAAGGCTACTCTCCAGACCTGATCCCAGAACGGCGTCTGGTCGTTCACGTTCGACAATGTCGGGAACTTGGGAACTGCGTTAAGTATCCAGTTCACTGACACTGCAAGCCAATGCGGCAGGGATTGTGCGAACTCGGAGCCGATGAATGTGTCGCGCGAGATGACCAGGTAGGCAAGCATATAGGCGACGAAGAACTCCGGGAACGAAATGGTTGTCAGCGTCACTGCGTTCACCAGCCGGTCGAACCAGCCATTGCGGTGGAGCGCAGCGAGGATGCCCAGTCCCAGGGCGAGCGGAACTGCGATCAGCGCGGTCATCGATGCGAGGAACATCGTATTGTAAAGGCGCGGCGCGATGATCTCGGCGACGGTGCGCCGATATCCGGTGCGGCTCGCGAACGAAGAGCCGAAATCCCCGTGGAGCATCTGCCCGACCCAGACGAAATAACGCTCGACAGGCGGACGGTCGATGCCAATTTCTCGCTGGAAGGCGGCGACCGTTTCGGGTGTCGCGGATTGTCCGAGCATCGCCTTGGCGAAGTCGCCCGGCAGCATTGCAATCGCAGAGAAGATAATGATGGAGACGATGAACAGCGTGACCAGGCCGAGGCCAAGGCGCTGCAGAACCGTTCTTGCGACCGGGTTCATTTGCTCGCGTTTCCCGTTGCCGTCGCTGCCCTGCCGGCAGGGCACGCGGCTGCAAGCCGAAGCCCAGTAGCCATCGCGGGTCCGGCCCGCTCTCTCACGCAGTGGCGATCCACCAGCGTTCGGCCATCTTCAGTCCGTCGTTCTCCCAGTTCGGCGCCACTTCGCCATGTGCGAGCTTATTGGATTTGGCGCTGACGAAGTTGTTGAAGACCAGCACGATGCTGCCGCCATCATCATGCGTCAGTTGCTGCATCTCGGCATACATTGCCGCCCGCTTGGCCTCATCCGTCTCGGCGCGCGCCTGGACAAGCAACTCGTTGAAGCGGGGATTTTTCCAGAACGACTCGTTCCAGCTGGAATCGGCGGCGAAGGCTTGCGTGAACATCCAGTCGGCCGTCGCGCGACCGCTCCAATAGGAAGCGCACCAAGGTTTCTTGAGCCAGACATTGTCCCAATAGGCGTCCTCGGCCTCGCGCACGACGTTTACGTCGATACCGCACTGGGCTGCCGTCTCGCGGATCAGCGCAGCCGCGTCCACCGCGCCTGCAAAAGCGGCATCGGCGACCGAGAGGTCCACCTTCAGTTTCTCCATTCCAGCCTTTTTCAGATAATGCTTGGCTTTCTCCGGATCGAAACTGTGCTGCGGCTGCGGATTGGTGGCGAATTTAATCGCCGGCGCGATCGGGTTGTCATTGGCCACAGTGGCGTGACCGAGAAAGATCTTGTCGACGATCTCCTGACGGTTGATCGCCCACTTTAAGGCCATCCGGACATCCGCATTGTCGAACGGCGCCATCGTGACATTCATCGGCAACGTATAATGGCCATAGCCGGTGACCTCGACGATCTCCACCTTGGGGTTGCGTTTCAACATGCCGAGGGTCTTGAGGTCGGCGCGGCCGATATAGTCTACCTCCCCTGTCGATAGCGCGGCCATGCGAGCGGCGAGATCGGTGATGGCGATGAACTCCACCTCGTCGAGATAGGGTTTGCCGTTCTTGAAGTAGTTCGGATTGCGCTTGAGTTTGGCCGAAACGCCGGGCTGGAAATTCTCAAGCACGAAAGCGCCGGTGCGAACGCCCGATCCCCAATCCGCCTTGCCGTCCTTGGCCGGCATGATGACCAGATGGTAGTCACTCATGATGTAGGGGAAGTCGGCGTTGCCGCTTTTCAGCGTGAAGACAACCGTTTCGGGGCCATCCGCCTTAATGCTGGCGACGGGCTCAAGCAGCGGCTTCGCCGCCGACTTAGTTTCGTCGCCCATATGATAGCGAAGCGAAGTCACGACATCGTCCGCCGTCACATTCTTGCCGTTGTGGAAGGTTGCGCCCTTGCGAAGCTTGAAGACCCAGGTTTTGGCGCCATCGGACGATTCAAAGCTCTCGGCAAGGTCCGGTTGGACGTTGCCTTTGGCGTCGACCTCGGTGAGGCTGTTGGACATCGAGCCTGAGAACGCTGTCTGTGTGAAGGTGTCCGGGTAGCCGGCCGGATCGATCGAATCCGTCGTCGCGCCATGTGCCATTCCGAGCTTGGCGAAGCCGCCCTGCAGCGGTTCGGCGCGGGCCGTGCTGACGAAGAGCTTATCCGCAGCGGTGACCGTCAGCCCAGCGGCCAGCCCAAGATTAATGAAATCGCGACGGGAAATCTTGCCGCGACCGATCAGGCTTTGAGCGATAGCAAGCTTGTATCCAGATTCTGACATTTGACTCTCCCATTGCGGATTTTCCGCGTTCTTGTTCGTCACGCACCCTGTGAAGAAATCTGCCCGTTAGCCGCGATCATCATTTCTGCTACTCTTCGAATCCGTACCTCAATCAGGCCGTCACATAGATGCTGCCCGCCTCGACCGTTACTGGAAATGTGCGCGCACGAACGGACGGATCGACCAGGGCCGCGCCTGATTTGATGTCAAATTCCCAGCCATGCCAGGCGCAGCGCACGATCTCGTTTTGGCGGTGATAGATGAACTGCGCCTCTTCGACCGGTGCAGTTGTTCCACATTGCGGCCCCTCGCAAAGGGGAGCGCCGCGGTGCGGACAAACATTCAGCAGCGCGTGGAATGAATCTCCGATGCGAAAAACGCCGACCGAAAGGCTGCGGATCTTGGCGATGAAGGGAGATCCGGTTTCGATCTCGTCGACTCTACAGATGTATGTCTTCTCGGGCATCGTCTGCTTCCTCAGGCAGCATTCGCCGCTTGCGCGCGCGGGATGCGCTTGTAAACCTCCAGCGCATTCAGCCCCATGATCTTGCTCTTCCAGGCAGGAGGGATTTGCAGCGTGTTGGCATCGTCATAGTCCCAATGGGGATAGTCGGAGGCAAACATCAGCGTATTTTCGCCGTCCATCGCCTCGAGAGTGGACCAGAGATGCTGAATATTTGCGGGCTGCTCCAGCGGCTGCGTGGAAAAGCGGATATTTCGCCGGCAATATTCGGACGGCAGCATTTTCAGCCATGGCGTCTCTTTGCGTAGGGCTTTGTAGTCGGCGTCCAGGCGCCACAATACCGATGGCACCCAGGCGACGCCGCATTCGATGACCACGAAGTAGAGGTCCGGCCATTTTTCGAAGACGCCATGCGCAATCATGCTTGCGACATGCGAAATGGCCGACATGTGCAGGATGGCATGGGTCTCCCAGAAGAATGTCGTCGGGGCCGGAGCAATCGCGGTCGAATTCACGCCACCATGGCCGCCCAGATGAATGGCAAAGGGCAGCCCCACCTCGGCGCAAGCCTCATAAATTGGATGGTAAAACGGATCGCCATAGGGCTTGACGGAGCCTTGCGAAGCGAGAACCTGAACCATGCGCGGGTGATTGCCCAGACGGCGTATCTCGGCGGCCGCGAGCTTCGGATCCTGTGGCGCGACGATGATCGAGCCCATGAAGCGATCGTCCTTCGGCAGCCATTGGTCGATCTGATAGTCATTGTAGGCGCTGACGAGGGCGCTGGCATAATAGGGATTGGCGAGGGTGGAAGCCTCGATCGGCTCATCGCCGGTCAGGATCGCCACATCGACCTTGTACTTGTCGAGGTGTTTTTCCTTCATGATGAGATAGTTGTCGGCTTCTGTTTTCGGACGGACGTCCTTGCGTGAGAAGTCCTGCGGATGAAACCAGGGACGATGGCCATGCGGGAAGGCGCCAACGGGACCTGTCTTCTCGCCTTCAACGAACATGTCCTTCCATAGGCCGGAAAGGTAAGGCTCCAATACAGTCGCGCTCGACCAGTAATTGTGACAATCGCAGTCGACTATGAACACGTTGCTCAGCTCCGTAGCTTCAGCCTGGACGATCTGCCGGCCGATTTCACCGCGTGCAGCTTCCGCCTTGAGTATTGTTTGATCAAGCTTATGATCCTGCGCAATATGATCGACTTTTTCGATCGGAGGTCATGTGCAGCTAGATCACATCGAGACCTTTCTCGACATCATCGAGTCGCGAAATTTCAATCGTACCGCCGACCGGCTGGGGTTGACCCAGTCGACGATCAGCACCCGCATCAAGAATCTGGAGAGCGCGATCGGGTCCGAGCTCTTTCTGCGCGGGCGCGCCGGCGCTGAGCCGACAGCCGCCGGGCGGCGGTTCGAAGCCTATGCCAGATCCTTGCTGTCGACGTGGTCGCAAGCTCGACACGATGTGCGAGCGTTCAACCGTTTCGAGGGCACGTTGCGCATCGCCGCACAGGTGGGGATGACCCGTTCGGTCCTGCCGGGATGGGTCGAGACACTGTGCCAGGCGCTTCCAAAATCCTCGATCCATGTCGAGTCGGACTATTCGAACCAGATGGTCAGCGACCTAAGCATGGGAAATCTCGATATTGCCGTGCTTTATGCGCCTCGCTACCTGCCTGAGATCGCCTACGAGCATCTGATGGTCGAGGAATATGTGATGGTTTCGACGGCTGCCAGAACGCTGTCTGATGTCGACCCTGAAACCTACATTCGCCCAGGCTACACCGCGGTGCTGGAAAAGACGCACGCAGAGCTGCTGGCCGAGCTTGCGATCTGTCGGCTTTCGACGGGATCGGAAACTCTGGCGGAGATCATGCTGCGACGAACGGGCGGCACCTGCTACATGCGCAGCGACGATGCGCGCCGGTTCACGGCCGAGCTCCCATCGTTCCTCGTCGAGGGAGCGCCGACGCTGCACCAGCCAGTCCACACCGCGATCCTTGCGCGCCGCAAACACGAACCCATTATTCGCAAGGGCATCCGAGCTCTCCAGGTGGCTGTAATGTCCCTGGAAGTGTAATCGAAATTGCCGATCATAACGGCAGGATTGCGCGGCTGTTCAGCGGGGTTTGAAGTGGCATCTTGGCTCCACTTCAAACCCGAGTTGAATGATGAATGCTTACGCGGCCTTTGCAGCCTCCGGCTTCGCCCCAACAAAGCTTCACCGGGAGTGGGCACAGACCACGCCGCAGCTTGTGCTCTGCCGACGCGTGATCGACGAGACGCACGATGTGAAAACATTCGTTCTCACACCCGCTTCAGATCGGATGTTCTGCTTCAGCGCTGGCCAATATGTTGTGGTGCACCTGAGGATCGAGGGGGCCGCGGTGACACGCTCCTACTCTGTTTCATCACCGCCGACGCGACCGCTCGACCTGCAGATCACCGTGAAACGGACGCCGGGCGGGCTCGTTTCGAATTGGCTCCATGACAATTTGAAGCCGGGCGATGGGATCGAGATCGAAGGGCCGCTCGGCTCGTTCAATCTCGACGATCTGCCGCATGCAAAGTCCCTCTTCCTTTCAGGTGGCAGCGGGATAACTCCCGTCATGTCAATGCTGCGGGCATTTACCGACCGCGCAGCAAACCAGGATATCCACTTCATTCATAGTGCGAGAACGCCGGACGACATCATTTTTCGGCTCGAACTGGACGCACTTGCCGCTCGCTTTCCCAATGTTCATGTGACTTGCATTTGCAGTCATGGAGACCCGGCCTGGACGGGTCCAACCGGGCGAATTAACAGTGAGATGCTCCTGACCTTGGTTCCCGATCTCCATAGCCGCACGATTTTTGCCTGTGGGCCGGAGTCCTACATGAAGGCTGCACGCAGCTGCCTCGATGCAATCGGGCTCGCCCCTTCACAGTATCATGAGGAGAGCTTCGGGGGCGGCAACATTTCGCGTTCGCTATCGGATTCAAAGGTTTCGTCTTCGGTCCGCTTCGCCCGCTCCGGCCTTGCATATCACTGCGCGCCCGGAGAGACCCTGCTGGAAGCGGCGCGCCAATGTGGCGTCCATGTCCCAACCGCTTGCCAGCAGGGAGTTTGCGGTACGTGCCGGATCGCCAAGCTGTCTGGCGAAGTCGTCATGGATGACCTAGGCGGACTGACGTTGGAGGACAAATCGGCAGGCTACATCCTGGCGTGCTGCAGCCGCCCACAAGGCGACATTTTGCTTGATCTATAATTGTACCCATCGCGGAACGAAATCGGGCAGCCTTTGCGTTCAACGACCAAGCCATACTACTGCGACCGCAAGTGATTAGGTTTCGGAACCCGGATGGGCTCGCCCGATTTCTGGCGCAGCTCACGCTGGGCATCGCAAGCGACAAAAGTCCTACCCAGCAATACGCTTGAGCTATCATTCAGCCGTTGCATGGGACCGACCTCGACACAAAGAGGCGCGGCAATTCGGCTCCAGCTACACCGTCGCGGCCGGATCAGGGGCGTTGCGGTTGAGATGAACCGCAATCGAATTACGGTTCACCAGGCGAGCCGCGAGGACACGGTGTTCAAACGGTGCGGTGTCGCCAGCCAGCCTCTTCAAGAGAAGCTCGGCTGCCGTCGCCCCGATCAGATGCGCCGGCTGCGCGATGGCTGTGATACCTTGGGCCACGAACTGCATCCAGTCGAGATCGTCGAAGCAAAGCAGCGAAACCTCTCCCGGAATCGCAAGCTTCAGTGCGGATGTCGCCTCCAGAACGCCTGTCGACATCACACCGTCGGCGGTAAACAGGGCGGACGGCGCATTGCGCATTGTCAGCAGATCGAGTGCCTCCTTTCGGGCTGCCTCGCTGGAATAGACCGCCACGCGGCGGATCAACTGTGGATCCGGCGAAATGCCCGCAGCGCGATGGGCTTCGAGATAACCCAACAACCGTTGCCAGCTTGGATGATGGTAGCGAACGTCGGAGCTGGAGAGATCAGCGTTTGTCACAAAGGAACCAACATCATCGCGTTGGTCCGGCCCGAGTTCCGCCAATATTCCGATGCGGCTGTGTCCGGCGGCGATGACCGCCGCTATGCTGCTACGCGTTACAGAAACGTTATCGACCACGACCGAATCGGTTTCCATGCCCGCCACGATGCGGTCGAACTGCACGACGGGACAGCCGGCCGCGACTGCGTCACGAAGATGATCCGGCTTGTCCAAGAAGGTCGATGAGACGACTAAACCATCGACCTGCTTTTCCAACAGCAGCTGCACCGCCTCTCGCTCGAGTTCGGCATTTTCGTCACTATTCGTAACAATAACCCCAAAGCCGCCACGGCGCGCGACGTCCCCTATTCCGCGCAGCACGCTTGCATAGAATGGGCTTTCGATGTCGCCTACGACAACGCCGATAGTCTGGGTCTTACCGGTGATCAGACCTTTGGCCAGGCGATTGGGCCGATAACCCAGCGCAGATGCCGCGGCGCGCACCTTCTCCTGGACCTCAGGGCTGCTGTACCCGTAGTCACCAAGCACGCGCCCAGCCGTGGCAGAGCTCACTCCAGCCCGGCGAGCGACTTCGATGATAGTTGCGTTTTTGGATCTTTGAGTCACCCAGCAAGTCCCGCCGACCATGCAACGTCGTGGCGACGAACTAGCGGCAGTTAGGCACGCCCCGCAAGGCCGAACACCGCAGAACCCGCCGCTGCGCACACCATTTGAATCACAGCACCTCCGACAGAAAGCGTCGAAGACGCGGGCTCTGCGGATTGTCGAATAGGTCTTCTGGCCGGCCTGCCTCGACGATCCGCCCCTCGTCCATGAACACGACCTGGTTCGCGACCTTGCGAGCGAAATTCATCTCGTGTGTAACGACCACCATCGTCATCCCGCCCCGCCCGAGGTCGGCCATCAAGTTCAGGACACCTTTGACCAATTCTGGATCGAGGGCGCTGGTGACTTCGTCGAACAGCATAATTTCGGGTTCGAGCGCGAGCGCACGCGCGATGGCCACCCGCTGCTGTTGCCCGCCCGAGAGATTGGCCGGCCGATGGTCCTTGCGCTCCAGCAGTCCGACTTCATTTAGCCTGGCCAAGGCCGCGTCATTAGCCTCCTCGCGCGACATGCGTTTAACTTTGCGCAGCGCCAAGGTGATGTTGGCGAGCGCGCTACGGTCGGGGAACAGATTGAACTGCTGGAAAACCATGCCCACACGCCGCCGGAGTTGGTCAGGGGTCTGCTTGTAGATGCTTTCGCCGTCGAGCAGAATGTCACCGGCTCGGCATTCTACGAGACGGTTGAGGCAGCGCAGCAAGGTCGACTTGCCCGATCCGGACGGACCGATGAGGCAGGTGACGGTCCCGGGCTCCACTTTCAGACCGACGTCATGCAGCACCTGGACGGCGCCGTAGGCCATGTCGATATTTTTGACCTCGATGCCGCCACCCTTGAAGCGTGTGGGCGCTGCTGCAGGCAACGTCGCTGCTCCCGGCACGACGGCTTCGGCAAGCTCGGCGACCTCTTGGAGGCCACTCTGCACGGCGGTTATTCGTTTGCCGACGCGCATGCGCGCGTCGATGTAGTTGACGAGATGGGTCAGCGGCACCGTGATCACGAGATAGAACACTCCGGCCAGCAATAGCGGCGACAAGTTGCCGGTCAGCACAGCCTGGTCCTGGCCGACGCGGAACAGTTCGCGTTCGGAGGCGAGCAGACCAAGGAAATAGACCAGGCTGGAGTCTTTGACATTGCCGATGAACTGGTTGACCAGTGCAGGCAGGACGCGACGGATGCCTTGCGGGATCACCACCAGGCGCATGCCTTGGCCATACGTCATACCGAGAGTGCGCGTGGCGTCGATCTGACCCCGCTCGACGCTCTGAATGCCGGCGCGGAAAATCTCCCCGATGTAGGCTCCGGCGATCAGGCTGAGCGCCAGAATGCCCAGCGGATAAGGCGATGGACCGAACAGATCTCGGCCCAACCGCGCGAAGCCTTGGCCAATGATCAGGATTGTGACAATGGCAGGAAGCCCACGGAAGATATCGGTATAGACTCGGGCAAGGAGTTTCAGCGGCCGGTTCTCTGAAATCCCCATGACTGCGAGGACGATACCGATCAGCGTTCCGAAAAACGTCGAGGCAAGGGCCAGGATCAAAGTGTTCTTGAGGCCGACCATCACCATGTTTGGCAGAACTTCTGCCATCGCCTGGAAATCAAGGAAGCTGCGGGCGAAGGTATCGAACCAGCTCATATCAAGTCCATCTATAACTCGGCCGGGCACCGTTGCTGACGGGCCCGGCCGGAAACGAAAATGAATACGCGCGAATTCACTTCTTGGGCAGATATTGATCCGGCATCGGAGTGCCCGGGAACCATTTCTCATGCAGCCGTTTCCAGGTGCCATCGTCCATGGCCTCGCGCAGCGCCTTGTTGAGCGCCTCGCGGAAGGCATCGTTGCCTTTCTTGACCACGAACCCGGCCGGCGCATCGAAGGACGGCACGTTCATTGTTATCTTCAGGTTCTTGTAGCGCTCCACATACTGCTTGGCGGACTCATAGTCAGTGAAATGGCCATCAATCGTCCCGTTATTCAGCGCCGCCACCGCAGTGTTGTTGTCGGGAAATTTGACAATGTCGCCCTTGAGGTTCTTCTCGGCATAGATTTCCTGCAGCGTTCCCTGGATCACGCCGATGCGCTTTCCGGCGGTGCTCTCATTGCTCGTCAGTGCCGGATCCGCCGAAATGATCGACAGGTAGCCGGCGAGATAGCCGTCGCCAAAATCCACCGTCTTCTTGCGCTGCGCCGTTGTGCCGATGGCGGCGACAGCGACATCGAAGCGGCCGTTGGCAACGGAGGGCAGCAGCGCCGAGAATTCCTGGCCGGTGAAAACGACCTGCTCCTCCTTGAACCCGAGCCGGCGCGCCACATCACGGAAGAGTTCGGCGTCGAAGCCGGTGAAGTTGCCGTTGGCATCGGTGAAGACATAGGGTTTCGCATCGCCCATGGTTCCGACGCTGATCACCGTCGGGTCGATGAGGTTATAAGGGTTGTCCGCCGCGTTTGCCTGAGTTGACGAGGCCAACGTGCCAAGTCCTGTCAACAGCGCGATCGTCAGCGCCAGACCGGATTTCAAAAGTAGGCGCCTGCTCGAATTCGTGTGCATGTCTTCTCCTCTTACGATTGGCCGAACTCGGCCTTGCGATCCCACTCGACGTCTCATCTATCAAAACGCTCTTGGACGGCGTTCGGCCAGGAAAGTGAGAACGTTATCATTTTCTCTAGCATTGTCCATTTCTCGCGTCAATTGTTTCGGAGAATTTCGCTGCTAGATGGTTTCCAGTGTTAAGCGTGGGGGATCTTCGGCGTCATCTTTCCTAGGTCGATTGCTGTCGCATGGCCGATTGCCCCGTAGTACCGGCAGGTAGCAGCAGCCGCCTCTGCGGCATGGCCGAGAATGTCTTGAGGCGCCTCTTTCTTAAGCAGGCCGAATAGCGTTCTTGCGATGAAGGTGTCGCCCGCGCCCAGGGTGTCGACGGGTTTGACCAACCGCGCCGGGGTTCGGTAAGAGACGGTGTCGCCGTGAAGCACCGCGCCGGCTCGACCACGAGTCACAAGAACCCACTTTGAACCACGTGCAAGCAATTCGGCCGCGATTGCGGCCAATTCCTTGTCGTCGAGACCGTCACCCGAGACACAAGCCAGATAGCAATAGGGTCCAATCTCGCGTCGGTGTCCCGGGTCCCGTCGCGTGGAAAAATCATAAGACAACAGTGACTTACTTGATACAGCGGCAACCCACGGGTCCAAACCGCTGGACTGGCCGATGTGGACGGCCTGAAAGCCCGAGAGAAAATCCAGATCTTCTTGCGTCGGCGTAAACACCGAAACTCCGAGATCGAAGTCCAGGAAAATCCGATCGGCGTTGCGGTGACCTATGAGGCAGTAAGCGGTCGGTCCCTCGAGACGCCGTAATCGGGTGATGTCCACGCGCTCCGACGCCAGTGCAGTGCAGATAAGGTCCCCTGCCCGGTCTTTGCCGATCGCTCCGACATAGGCCGATCGCCCGCCGAAGCGGCTGACATAAACCGAGACATTGAGGCAATTTCCACCAGGATACATCTCGTCGCGAGCAAGATAACAATCGACCACGTTATCGCCTATCGCGGCAATCTTGACCATTGCAGGACTTTCAGTTTAAAGGGTGTGATAACGTTCGCACAATGGCCGCCCACCTGTCAATTGTGGGCCCGCCCCTAGCTCTGCCAACGAGACGAGGAAGCTCATGATTTCCGCCCTGCCCTCCGACGTGGAACGCGCCCTGACCGCTACGGCGGGCACGCAGTTTTCGCACCTATTCCTCGTGGCGTGCGGCGGTTCGCTCTCGATCATGATGGCAGGCAAATACTTCGTCGACCGTCACAGCGGCACATTCGCCTGCGACATCTACAACGCGGATGAGTTCGTCTGCCGAGACCCGCGACGGTTGGGACCTGACGCGCTCGTTGTCCTTTGCTCGCAGACCGGCACCACCCGCGAAACTGTGCGAGCGGCCAATCATGCAAAGGATCGAGGCGCAACGACAATCGGCATGACGCTCGACCAGATATCGCCCCTCGCGCTGACGGTCGACCACGCAGTCGCCTACCAGGCCTCCTACACGACGGGCAAAGCAATCGATTCAGCCTGCAGCAACTACGGCGTGCTCTATATGTTGCTCGCCGGCCTGATCGATGCTCGGGAGGATGCCGGGCTAACTGCCGATCTGCTGACGAGCCTGAGCCATCTTCAGCCGGCGATCGAGCGTGCGCACCGGACCTATGCCGACCGGTTTCAGGCCTTCGCCCCCCGTTTCGCGCCGCGCAATGCGATCTACACACTGGCCAGCGGTGCCAGCTATGGTGCGGCCTATTCGTACGCCATCTGCGTGTTGATGGAGATGCAGTGGTACGATTCGCAGGCCATACACGCCAACGAGTTCTTTCACGGCCCATTTGAGGTGGTCGACCGGGATACTTGCTTCGTGGTCTTGCTGGGTTTGGACGAAACGCGGAGCCTTCCCGAACGCGCCCGAGACTTCCTTTTCAAGTACGGCAGCCGGGAAAACGTCCTGGTGCTCGATGGAGCGGAACTCGACCTCAGCGGTATGTCCGAACACATCAAACCCTATCTCGTGCCCTTGGTCTTCTTCGACACGCTTTGGCGTTTTGCCTACGAGCTGGCCGCCCTGCGCGGCCGTCCAATGCTTGAGGGCCGGCGCTACATGAAGAAGCTCACCGACTATTAGTTCCGCCGCGCTCTGCAGCCATCCAACAACTCCCAGCCCGGCTTCTGCGAAGAAGGATTTCTCTATGACTGCATCACCAAAGCCGCGCCATGTCGTTGTTATCGGCGCGGGCATCTTCGGCATCTCTTCCGCGTTGCACCTTGCTCGTCTTGGCCTTGATGTAACGCTTGTCAACGACGGCGCGCCAGCCAACGGTGCATCCGGCCGTTCACTTTCCTGGCTGAACTCAGCGCGACGTGCGGACACTGCCTACCACCGCTTGAGGCTTGCAGGCATCGACCGTTATCGGACCCTGGCCGCCACAAGGCCGGAAACGGGATCGTGGCTTCGCTTTGACGGCGGCCTCACCTGGGATGCGGATGACGAGACGAACCAGATCGCGTCCGTCTGCCAGTTGGAGCAGGATATTGGTTATGACGCGCTTCTGCTCGGCCCTGCCGAAGTCGGTGCAGTGGTGCCCGGCGTCAACGCGAGCGCAATTACCCCCCAGGGCGCCATCTTCAATCCTGGCGAAGGATGGGTTGACCTGCCGTCTTTGATCAGTCTGCTGCTCAATGAGTTCCGCTCCCGTGGCGGCAAGTTTGTTCGGGACGCTGGACGCGTCCGGATAGATGCCACAGGTGGTCGCGCGCGTGGCGTCGTCACTGCCGACGGTGTGCCGGTAAAGGCGGATGCAGTGGTCCTTGCGGTCGGGCCAGCGACGCCTATCATGCTCGCAGAGATCGGAGTTCGTGTCCCCGACGCCACGCCAATTTCACTTCTCTTGAAGACCAAGCCGATCAAGACCGAGCTCCGTGCCGTGCTGAATACGCCCCGCGTGGCGGTTCGCCCGACGCCGGATGGCGCACTTGTTTTGGATTCGGCGTGGTCGGAGGAAGAAGTCGTGGTCAACTCTGACGGAACCTACACCGTGCACGACAAGACCGTCAAAGGACTGCTCGAGGAGGCTAGTGCGGTGCTCGAGGGCAATCCGCGGCTCCAACTCGCTGCCTATGCAGTTGGCCCGAAGCCCATCCCCGGCGACGGCGAGCCAGTGCTTGGCTGCGTCGAGACCGTTGCCGGACTTCACGTCGCCTTCAGCCACAGCGGCGCCACGCTTGGATTGATCGTCGGCGAATTGCTTGCCAAAGAAATCGCCTCTGGCAATCCGCATCCCATGCTTGCAACGTTCCGCCCTAATCGTTTCAGCTGAAAGGGCAATTTGGGGCAAGGCCGAACTGTCCAGATGGGTCGCGGGCCTGGGGAAGAGCGGCGTGATCAGGTTGTCGTGCTACGGCAACAGAGACGGCGAGAGATCGGCGCTGCGCGTCCAAGCGCGAACGCTCGAAGAAGAATGCCCCGCAAACTATGGTCAGATAGCCACTCGCGATCCACTGGAGTGCGCTAACCGCGACAAGTTGCGCAAGCTTCCGCCCGCAAAATCAGACACTGCGCATAATCAGAAGCCGTTGCTCCAGAACGATTTCACCTTGTCAAGAGACGGCCCGCCTTGCGGCGTGCGAGGGGTCGGCAATGACTTGACCAAGCCTTGACCAAGGGTCAGGATTGCGCCTATCGTCGCGTGCAAGAGCGATTGTCGAGCAATCCACACTCAGCTCGGCAATGAACACGGCTCACCACGTTGACCCGACGCGCGCAAGGACAGGAAATGACCATCACGGTGAAAGTTGGCGAGGCCAAAACGCATCTCTCGGAACTGCTTTCAAGGGTAGAAGCCGGCGAGGAGGTGATTATTTCGCGCGGCAATGATCCCATCGCTAAACTGTCGCGGATTCAACGCCGCAACGATGTCGAAGCCGTGATCGAAGAGATCAGCGCTGCCCGCGCTCGCGCCAAGCCCGTGACGCAGGACGAAATTCGGGCCTGGCGCGATGAAGGGCGTCGCGCTTGATGGCGATCATCGTCTGATGCCTTTCGTTGTCGACTTTTCCATGGCCGCTGCCTGGATTCTTCCTGATGAAGACAGTGAGGCGGCGGCCGCCCTGATGCGACGATTGCCGGGAGCAACGGCGCCTGTCCCTTCCCTGTTCTGGCACGAGGCGCGTAACGTCGTATTGATGGCCGAGCGGCGTGGCCGCATCGCGGCGGGCGAAGCTGCCACCACCATGGCACGGCTGCGCCGATTGCCGCTGGAGGACGCCGGCGGCGGGTCGGACGGCGCAGTGCTGACATTAGCGGCTTCGCACGGGCTCAGCGCCTATGACGCCGCCTATCTGGCGCTGGCAATCGAAACCGAGTTGCCGCTGGCCACCCTCGATCGGAAGCTCGCACTTGCCGCACGCCGCCAGGGAGTCCAAATTCTCGGGCCGCTCGCGAATGGCAATTGACCTCTTCGCTCGACCACCTGCCTATGTTGTTCGACGTGCAGAAGTCTTTGACGCTCTCGATTCCGTGCTGACTCTGGACCTCCGCGACTTTCTCGCCGAAGAAACCCGAGAAGATCGGAGGTAGACCGCACCGAAGAGTCTCTACCTTGTTGGAATCAGATGCAGTGCAGACTTCCCGCCCTTCACGGCCGCCGCTGACAGCTTGCGGTCAAAGCTGGCAAGTTGGCCGCCGCGCGCCTTGGCGAGCGCGAGAAGGTACGTAGCCGTCACCTGCGCCGAGGTCAGGATTTTGGCTGCATCAATGTCGCCGGAGCCAACCAGGCTCACATCGTCGGGCCAGAAGCTGTGCCCGTGCAGGGTCCGCAACTTGGTAACGATTCGCGCAACAACAGCTGGTGAGCCGGGAGAATTGGGATATCTTTGGTTGCCGACGATGCGCAGGACGCCGTTTTCGGTGACGGGACACGTAGCCCATGCGGAGTTTACCGGTCTCTTCGAACCAGCCATGCGCGTCGTCATGGGCGACGTGGCCAGGATCTATCAGTGCGATCAGCACATTCGAGCAGGAGCGTCACGGCAGTTCGTCTCGCAAGGCATTGACCGTCTCAAGCGTGACAGGAGGTGCATCCGGCCGACGCGACAGTAGAGGAATCCCGTTGCGCTCGCCGCCGGCTTGAGGCCGACGCAGCGAGCGCCGGGCGAGATCGGTGATGACCTCGCCGAGGCTGCGATCCTGCTGCCGGGCGATGGCCTTGGCTGCAACCAGGACATCGTCATCGATCGCCAGTGTGGTTCTCATGTTGCCCTGCTTGGTGCGCATCAAACATCACGCATCATATAAAATAGCGACGTCGGATACTCAACCGGTGCGAATAGCCGGCGGACTTGGCGTGGAACGCGTTTTGTGCCGGAAGGATTGTCGCTTCACGGCTTCAACCTTTGTATGCGACGAGAACTGCGCCCCCTGCTGCAATCAGTGAAACGCCAAGCCAGTTCGGCAGGGACAATTGTTCACGGAGGAAACCCACTCCGAATACCGTGTCAAGCGCGCCGCTTAGCCTGGCGTCACCGAGCAACTCCCCCTCCCATAATGCAGCATCAGGGCTGCGGTCACATATCTTGATTGTGTTTGCTGACATCAGCCAGATCCAGCCACGTCGACAACGGCTTTGATCAGACCGGACTTCTGCTGCGCCCAGATTGCGATGTCGCGTGGGCTGTCTCGCAGGGTAGTGCGATGGGTGACGAGTCGGTCGATTGGTATTTTTCCAGCGCGGATCGAGGCAATGACGTGCTGGAAATCGCTACGCGTCGCGTTGCGACTGCCGATCAGCATCATTTCCCGCTTGTGGAACTCTGGATCTGAGAAGGTTATGTCGTCCGGCACGACGCTGACCATCACCATGACGCCACCATGGGCAACATAGGCAAAGGCAGACTGCATCGAACGGCTGTTCCCCGTGGCGTCGAAGACGACGTCGAAACCTGCTCCCGCAGTTCGCTCCGCTATCGTTTCGACGATCGATCCCTTCGACCCGTCGATCACCAGGAAGCCCAATTGTCTTGCGGCAAAGGCCAGCCGCTCGGCATCGACGTCCATGACGGTCACGTTGAGTTGCGCTATGCGCGCAAAAAGCGCGGTGCCAAGGCCGATCGGCCCGGCGCCGATAACCAAGGTGCGAATGCCCGGCCCCGCCATGGATCTGCGCACCGCGTGAGCACCGATGGCCAGAAACTCGACCGTGGCAGCCTCGACCGGTGACAGGCCGGCCGCTGGTATCAAGTTCTGCGCCGGCACGAGAATCTGCTCGCTCATGGCACCGTCACGGTGCACGCCAAGCACCTCGATCGACATGCAGCAGTTCGGCTTTCCCTGGCGGCAGGCGGCACAATTTCCGCAGGCAAAATAGGGGTTGACGAGGATTTGCTCTCCAACCGACAGGTCCACCGGCGCGTTGATTGCCGCGATTGTTCCCGAAACCTCATGGCCCATGACGCGCGGATAGGCGAGATAAGGATGCCTGCCCTCGAAGATGTGGAAGTCGGTTCCACATATCCCGACATAGACGACATTGATCAGTGCCCAGCCTTCGGGCGGAGTGCCTGGTGCCTGCTGCTCCTCAAACACCAGCCTGCCCGGCTCAGCGCATCGCACGACTTTGATGGTGGGGCCCATGACTATAATTCACCCCCTTGCTAAGCTGGAGTCCGGCAACAGGAAGTGGGGCGGCGGGGGGCAACCCCCGGCCCCGGGGGGGGGACAAGAGAGGGGGGGGAGGTGTGGAGGGGCCCCAGCCGGCGCCGGGGGGAACAATGGGGGCGGACGGGTGCGCCCCCGGGGGGGTGGCGGGGGGTG
>NZ_JAMYND010000021.1:0-119047 GCF_040318885.1 Mesorhizobium sp. M0998 | reverse complement strand
AGGCGAGGAGGTCGCGTCGACCTTAATCAAGACGCTTCGGTGCGAGTGGATCCACGGCTTCATCGCCGACTTCTTCAACACTATCCACCTATCTCGGCCTTCGCGCAGTTGAATCTAGGCGATATCCTCGCCGCTCAGGCGGCGCGGGCCTCGCGGATCGAACTTTCCAGAATGTCGAGCGCCTCGTTCATGACGCCATCCTGGATGGTGATCGGCGCGAGGAAGCGGATGACGTTGCCGTAGACGCCGCAGGTCAGCAGGATCAGGCCCTTGTCGAGCGCCTTCAGCCGGACCGCATTGGCGAGTTCCGGCGACGGCAGGCCCTTCGTTACATCGTTGAACTCGACCGCGTTCATGAAGCCGGGGCCTCTGATATCGACGATCTCCGGGGCTTCGTCGCGGATCGCTTGCAGGCGCTGCTTCAGCCGGTTGCCCAGCGTGTTGGCCCGGTCGCAGAGCTTCTCCTCGTCGATGACGTCGAGCACGGCATGCGCCGCGGCGACGCCGATCGGGCTGCCGCCATAGGTGCCGCCGAGTCCGCCGGGGTTCGGCGCATCCATGACCTCGGCGCGCCCGGTGACCGCCGCCAACGGGAAGCCGCCGGCCAGGCTCTTGGCCATGGTGGTGATGTCGGCCGCCACCTCGTGGTGGTCCATGGCAAACATCTTGCCGGTGCGGGCAAAGCCGGTCTGCACCTCGTCGGCGATCAGCAGCATGCCGTGCTGATCGCAGATCTTGCGCAATGCGGTCATGAAGTCGCGCGGCGCCTCGTAGAAGCCGCCCTCGCCCTGCACCGGCTCGACGATGATCGCGGCAACGCGGGCCGGATCTACATCGGCCTTGAACAGCCGGTCGAGCGCAGCCAGCGAATCGGCGACCGACACGCCGTGCAGTGCAACCGGGAACGGCGCATGGAAGACATCCGCCGGCATGGCGCCGAAGCCGACCTTGTAGGGCACGACCTTGCCGGTGAGTGCCATGCCCATGAAGGTGCGGCCGTGAAAGCCGCCGGAAAAAGCGATGACCGCCGGCCGGCCGGTGGCGTTGCGCGCAATCTTGATCGCGTTCTCGACCGCCTCGGCGCCGGTGGTGACGAAGATCGTCTTCTTGTCGAACTTGCCGGGCAGCATGCCATTCAGCCGTTCGGCCAGCCTGATATAGCTCTCATAGGGCACGACCTGATAGCAGGTGTGGGTAAAGCGGTCGAGCTGCGCCTTGACCGCTTCGATCACCCTGGGGTGACGGTGGCCGGTGTTGACGACGGCGATGCCGGACGAAAAATCGATATAGCGGCGGCCTTCCACATCCCAGATCTCCGAGTTTTCGGCGCGATCGGCATAGATCTGAGTGGTCATGCCGACGCCGCGCGAAATCGACTGGCTCTTGCGTTCGGAAATGGCTGAATTTGTCATCGTATCCCTCACCGGGCCGGCGCCCGCTCTCGTTGATGGCTGTTGAGACTCTTCTGGGCTTATTTCAGGTTTTCCTCAAGTTGGCACTGGCGGCGGGCGATTGGGCCTGCCCGTCCGGCGGGCGACCTGACACAAAGTTGCCAAGTCCCGTTCCTTCGCGCCCCCCTCTGTCCTGCCGGACATCTCCCCCACAAGGAGGGAGATTGGCAGCTTCGTCGGCAGCGTTCCTTCTATAACGTTGGCGATTGGCGAAATCAGTGGTGACAGCCAATCTCCCCACCCGTGGGGGAGATGGCCGGCAGGCCAGAGGGGGGCGCGAAAGAACACGACGCGGGGAATTGAAAGCAAGCCTACTCACGCCGTCCGCACGAACCCCTCGCTGGCCCTCAGCAGATTGCGCGTATAATCCTTGGTGACACGGCGTTCGACAAGATCGTCCGCGGTCAGATTCTCCATCGCCTCGCCGTTCTGCATCACCATCAGCCGTTCGCACATGTGGGTGATGATGGCTAGGTCGTGGCTGACCATCAGGAAGGTCAGCTTGCGGCGGCGCCTGATCTCTTCCAGGAGGTTCAGCACCTCCGCCTGCACCGAAGCGTCGAGCGCCGAGGTCGGCTCGTCGAGCAGCAGGATCGACGGTTCCAGAATCAGGGCGCGGGCGATCGCCACGCGCTGGCGTTGACCGCCGGACAATTGATGCGAATAGCGAAAACGGAACCCGGTGCCGAGGCCGACCTCGTCGAGTGCCCGCTGGATGCGCTTTTCGCTGTCGGTGAAGCCGTGAATGGCGAGCGGCTCCTGCAGCAGGCGGTCGACGGTCTGGCGCGGGTGCAGCGAACCGTACGGGTCCTGGAAGACCATCTGCACCTCGCGGTAGAACGCCTTGTCGCGGCGCGCGCCGAGCGTTTTGCCGTTGACCGCGATGGTGCCCGAAGCGGCCGGCGCCAGGCCGGCGATTGCCCTGAGCAACGTCGACTTGCCGGAGCCGGACTCGCCGACCAGGCCGAAGGATTCACCGGATTCGATCTCGAGGCTGACGCCTTTCAACGCGCGGAAGCGGTCGAAGACCACCTCCAGCCTGTCGACGGAAAGCGCTGCCGTCATGCTGCCCACTCCGGCTTGCGGTCGAGCACCGGCAGCGGGTGACGGTCGGCGCCGATCTTGGGCATGCAGTTGAGCAGGCCGCGCGTATAGGGATGCTGGGCGCGGCCGAGCTCCGAGGCTTTGAGCTGTTCGACCACCTTGCCGGCATACATAACGATGACACGATCACAGAAGGACGAGACCAGGCGCAGATCGTGCGAGATGAAGATCAGCCCCATGCCGCGCTCGCTGACCAGCCGGTCGAGGATGCCGAGCACGTCGAGCTGGACAGTGACGTCGAGTGCCGAGGTCGGTTCGTCGGCGATCATCATTTCTGGCCCGGCGATCAGCATCATGGCGATCATGGCGCGCTGGCCCATGCCGCCGGAAACCTCGTGCGGATGCAGGTCGAAGACACGGGCCGGATCGCGGATCTGCACAGCCTCCAGCATGGCCAGCGCGCGGTCGCGGGCTTCGGCCTTGGAGACCTTCTCATGCGTGCGCAGCGTCTCGACGATCTGGCGGCCGATGCTCATCACCGGGTCGAGCGAATATTTCGGATCCTGCAGGATCATGGCGATACGCTTGCCGCGCAGCGCGCGGCGCTCGCGCGGCGAGGCGGCCAGCAGGTCGATGCCGTCAAAAGCGAGCGTCGTCGCGGTCACCTCGGCCTGCGGCGGGGTGACGCCCATGATGGCGCGGCCGGTCTGCGACTTGCCCGAACCGCTCTCGCCAACAATGCCGAGCCGCTCGCGGCCGAGCGAGAAGGAGACGCCGCGCACCGCCTCGATCAGGCCGGTGCGCGTCGGGAAGGTAACGCGCAGGTCGTCGACTTCGAGAAGCGTGCTCATTGGTCGCCACTCATTGGTCACCGCTTCGGGGATCGAGCGCGTCGCGCAGTCCGTCGCCGAGCAGGTTGAAGCCGAGGCTGACGATGAGGATGGCAAAGCCCGGAGCACCCGCCACCCACCACTGATCGAGCACGAAGCGGCGGCCCGACGCGATCATCGCGCCCCATTCGGGCAGCGGCGGCTGCGCGCCGAGGCCGAGGAAGCCGAGGCCGGCCGCGGTCAGGATGATGCCGGCCATGTCGAGCGTCACCCTGATGATCAGCGAGGAGATGCACAGCGGCATGATGTGGCGAAGCACGATGCGAAACGGCGAGGCGCCCATCAATTGCACCGCCTTGATATAATCGGAATTGCGCACCGTCAGCGTTTCGGCGCGGGCAATGCGGGCATAGGGCGGCCACGAGGTGATGGCGATGGCAAGCACGGCATTTTCGATGCCGGGGCCGAGCGCGGCGACAAAGGCCAGCGCCAGGATCAGCTTCGGAAAGGCGAGAAAGATGTCGGTGATGCGCATCAGGATCGCATCGGTCCAGCCGCCGGCATAGCCGGCGACGGTGCCGGCCAGCAAGCCGATGGGCGCGGCGATAATGGCAACCAGAATGACGACGTAGAGTGTCCAGCGCGAGCCGAAGATGATGCGCGAATAGATATCGCGGCCGAGATCGTCGGTGCCGAACCAGTGCGCCGCACTCGGCGCCAGCAGCCGCGAGCCCTTGAGGTCGCCGAACGTCGGCGAATAGGGCGCCAGCACATCGGCGAAGGCTGCGACCAACAACAAGGCGATGATGATGAGCAGGCCGGCAAACGCCAGCCGGTTGGCGGAAAAGCGCCGCCAGGCCACATAGGCGCGGCCGAGCCTCGCCTGCACGCGCGACGCCGGCCGCTCGCTGAGCAGCCAGTCGCGGCGGGTTTGAATCGCTTCCGTGCTCATCCTGCCTTGGTCCTCATCCTGCCTTGGTCCTTGGATCGAGCAGCCGGTAGAGCAGGTCGGAGAATAGATTGATGGCGATGAAGACCGAGCCGATGATGATCGTGCCGCCAAGCACGGCATTCATATCGGCGTTCTGCAGCGAGTTGGTGATGTAGAGGCCGATGCCCGGCCACGAAAACACTGTCTCGGTCAGCACCGAGCCTTCGAGCAGCCCGGCATAGGACAGAGCGATCACCGTGACCATCGGCACCGCGGCGTTGCGCAGCGCGTGACCCCAGATGATGCGCGTTTCCGACAGGCCCTTGGCGCGCGCTGCGACGATGTATTCCTGGGTGAGTTCGTTCAGCATGAACGAGCGCGTCATGCGGCTGATGTAGGCGAGCGAGAAATAGCCGAGTAGCGAGGCCGGCAGGATGATGTGGCGGAAGGCATCGGCAAATACGTCCCACTGCCGCTGCCAGAGCGCATCCAGCAGGTAAAAGCCGGTAATCGGCGTGAAGGTGTATTCGTAGACGACGTCGAGCCGGCCGGGAAAGGCGACCCATTGCAGCTTGGCGTAGAACAGCACCAGCGCCAGCAGCCCCAGCCAGAAGATCGGCACGGAATAGCCGACAAGGCCGATGATGCGCACGATCTGGTCGATGACGCTGCCGCGCCGCACGGCGGCCAGCACGCCAAGCGGCACGCCGATCACCGAACCGATCAATGTTCCTAACGTCGCCAGTTCGAGCGTCGCCGGAAAGGCGCGGCGGATATCGGTCATCACCGGATTGGTGGTCAGCACCGAGGTGCCGAAATCACCGTTCAGGGCATGCTTGACATAGATGTAGAACTGCTCGACCAGCGGCAGGTCGAGGCCCATCTCGCGGCGCGTTCGCTCGACGACGTTGGCCGGCGCCCGGTCGCCGAGCACCGCCAGCACCGGGTCGATTGGGATCACGCGGCCGATGAAGAAGGTCACCGCGAGCAGACCGAGATAAGTCGTTATCGCGATGACCAGGAACCGGGCGATCGATGAGGTCACGGCAACGGCGCGGGCGCCGCCGCGCCCTGCCGTCACTTCGCTTTCAACTACGCTCATACGGCGCGTCCGCCGGCGTCACTCCCCGGCATCACTCTTTCGAGACGGGGCCGACGAAGTTGGTGTCGAAGCTCGGGCCGAGCGCAAAACCCTTGAGGTTCTTGCGCAGGCCGGCCACTTCCAGCTGCTGGTGGATGATGACGAAGGGGCTGGTATCGAGGATCTTCTTCTCGAGATCCTGGTACATTGCGGCGCGCTTGGCCGCGTCCTTCTCGAGCAGGGCGGCTTCGGTCTGCTTGGTCAGGTCCGGAATGTCCCAGGCGTTGCGCCAGGCCAGCGTCTTGGTCTTGCCTTCATCCGAATTGTCCGGGTTGCTGGCAAAGGTCTGGGCATTGGAGTTCGGATCGAAATAATCCTGGCCCCACTGGCCGATATAGATGTCGTGGTTGCGGGCGCGGTATTTGGTCAGCGTCTGCTTGCCGTCGCCGGGGATGATCTCCAGCTTGATGCCGGCCTGTCCCAGCGTCTGCTGGATCGATTCCGCCATGCCCGTCGTCGGCTGCCCGGTACGCACGTCCATGGTGACGGTGAAGCCGTCGGCGAGGCCGGCCTTGGCGAGCAGTTCCTTGGCCTTGGCGACGTCGAGCTTGAACGGATTCTCGTCCAGCTCGCCAAGCACGCCTTTCGGCAGGAAGGTCTGATGGATCTCGCCGATGCCCTTGAGGATGGTCGAGCTCAAGGCGTCGTAGTCGACCAGATATTTGAACGCCTGGCGAACCTCGGGCTTGGCCAGGTTGGCGTTCTTCTGGTTGAGGCTGATGTAATAGACCGTGCCCTTCGGCGCGCTGGTGGTGGTGAGGTCGGCATTCTTGGCGATCGCATCGAGGTCGTTCGGTTCGAGATTGCGGGCAACGTCGATGTCGCCGGCCTCCAGCGCCAGGCGCTGGCCAGAGCTTTCCTTCATGTTGCGATAGATGACGCGGGCAAGCTTGGCCTTCTCGCCGTAGTAATTGTCGTTGCGCTCCAGCACGACGGCCTCGTTGGCGCGCCATTCGCGCAGTTTGAAGGCACCGGAGCCGGCATAGCCGGTCTTTAGCCAGGCATTGCCGAAATCATTGTCCCATTTGTAGTCGGCGCTCGGCGTGACCGCCGCGACATGCTCCTTGACCAGCTTGGCGTCGACGACCGAGGCGACCGTCGCCGACAGGCAGTTCAGCACGAAGCTCGGCGCATAGGCCTTGTCGACCGTGAACTGGAACGTGGTGTCATCAACGGCCTTGGCCTTCTCGGTGACGTTGCCGCCATCGATACCGAACTGGCCGATAATAAAGGCCGGGCTCTTGTCGAGCTTGATGGCGCGCTCGAACGAATAGGCGACGTCCGCCGCTGTGATCGGATTGCCGGAGGCGAATTTGAGGCCGGGCTTGAGCTTGAACGTGTAGGTCAGGCCGTCGTCGGAGACGCTCCAGCTTTCGGCGAGATCGCCCTTGACCTTGGATGTGTCGCTGAGGTCGAGGCGTACCAGAAGATCATAGGTGTTGCCGGTGACCTCTGCGGTCGACAATTCGAATGCTTCGCCCGGATCCATGGTGATGATGTCGTCGATGGCGAAACCCTCGACCAGCGTGTCGGCGGGCGTGACCGCGAAGGCAGGCGCACCGGCCAGAAGCAGCGCGGACATGGCCGCGCCCGCGAGCAAGAAGCGGGAGCGTAGAGCAAACTTTTCCATCATCATTTTAACTGTTCCCTGTTTTTATTGACCTGAGTTCCCGGCTCAGAGTTGTGGCATTTCTTGCCGCGTCGAACGGTGATCCCCGGACCGTTGTCTTGGCAATTTTTTGTGCGGTTCCGGTTCACCATATCCGGCGGTTTCGAGCGCGGCAACGAGCATTTGCAGAACGGTCGATTGGGCCAGACCGGCGGTGCGAAAATCCGGCTATTTCAGCGCGGTAACCAGGTCGGTGTCGGGAAAGCAGGTAGCGGAACGGCCGTTGCTGGCCTGCCATTTGCCGATCGAGCGGCGCGTCTTGAAGCCAGGCAGGCCGTCGGCGCTGCCGACATCGTAGCCCCTGGCTTCCAGCGCCCGCTGCAGGGCGGCGATGTCGGAGCGGTAGAGCCCGCCGACCGCGCCCCAATTGCCCGAGAAATTGCTGTCGCCATGGGCGATGCGATCGGCGCCATGGCCGATGAACAGGGCATAGAGATCGCTGGTGTTATACTGCTTCAGCACATAGAAATTGGGGGTGACGATGAAGGCCGGGCCGCTACGCCCGGCCGGCATCAAAAGAAAGCCCTCGGCTTTCAGTTCGCTCGCCGGGAACGGTTTACCCGACACACGCCTGATGCCCATATCAGCCCATTGGGAAATCTTCTTGCCCTGGTCCGGACCTTCGAGCGAGCACGAGACGCTGTCCGGCACAGTCACCTCGAAGCCCCAGCCGCGGCCCCTGACCCAGCCATAATGGACGAGATAATTGGCGATCGATGCCAGTATATCGGGCGTCGAATTCCAGATGTCGGTGCGGCCGTCGCCGTCGAAATCGACGGCATGCTTGAGGAACGATGTCGGCATGAACTGCGGCTGGCCAAGCGCGCCTGCCCAAGACGATTTCATCGCGCCGACCGGGGCAAGCCCGCGCTCGACGATCTCGAGCGCAGCCAAGAGCTCGGTGCGGAAGAATTCCTTCTTGGTCGACATGAACGCCTTGGTGCCCAGCACCTCGAAGGCGTCATAAGGCATCTTCGCCGCACCGAAGCCGCTCTCGCGGCCCCAGATCGCCAGCAGCACTTCGCCAGGCACGCCGTAGCGTTTCTCGATCGCGGCAAGAGTCCTGGCGTTGGTCGCCTCGCGGGTGCGGCCGCCGGCGGTCACCGCTCGGACTATCTTTTCAGCGAAATAGGCGCCCGGCGAACCGAATTCGGCCTGATGCTGCTTCTGCGGCGTCGTCGCCTTCTCGCCCGGCTTCACCAGGTCGGGCAGCTTCAGGTTCGGCTTGACGCCTTCGAAGGCGGCATCGAAGGTTTTCCTGGAGATGCCTTTGGCATTGGCTTCGGGCCAGAGGTCGTTGCTGAGCCAGGCGCGGAACTGGTCGTCGATCTTTGCGGCGGAGGCGGGGGTGGCGAGGATCAACCCAAGTAGGGCTGCTAGAAACGAGAGGCAGGCTAGTGTGCGAGCTCGGCGTTCTGTCGCGCCCCCCTCTGTCCTGCCGGACATCTCCCCCACTTGGGGGTGTTTGGACCGGAGACATCGCGAACAGGTGTGCGAGGACATCGCGAACAGTTTGGCGCGCTTTGGACAGAGGGGGGCGCGAAGGAACGCAGTCATCTCAAGAGCACCCTTCCCCCAACCTGCTCAAAACACTGTCCGCGACTTCAGTGCTGCGGCCAGCGTACCTTCGTCGAGATAATCGAGTTCGCCGCCGACCGGAACACCGTGCGCCAGGCGCGTCACCTTGATGTCGAAGCCGGAAAGCTGGTCGGTGAGGTAGTGCGCGGTGGTCTGGCCCTCGACAGTGGCGTTGACGGCGAGGATCACTTCCTTGACTTCGCCACCGGCGACGCGATCGACCAGCGAACGGATGTTTAGCTCATCAGGACCAATGCCGTCGAGCGGCGACAGCGTACCGCCGAGCACATGGTAACGCACGTTCATGGCTGTCGCCCGCTCCAGCGCCCAAAGGTCGGCCACGTCCTCGACGACGATGAGCGTAGTGGGGTCGCGGCGGGGGTCGGTGCAGATCATGCATGGATCCGAGGTATCGACATTGCCGCAGGTCGAGCAGATGCGCACCTTGTCGACCGCCTCGCCCATGGCGGCGGCGAGCGGCGCCAGCAGCTGTTCCTTCTTCTTGATGAGGTGGAGCGCGGCACGGCGTGCCGAACGCGGACCGAGCCCCGGCACCTTGGCCAGCAGCTGGATCAGGCGTTCGATCTCGGGACCGGCGATTCGCTTCGACATCGCACCGGTTTAGGATTTTTCCGCGCGCTTTGGAACAGTTGAGCGGCCAGGGGCTCCGCTCTTCCCTTCTCCCCTTGTGGGAGAAGGTGGATTGGCGCGCAGCGCCAAGACGGTTGAGGGGTGTTGGCCGGAGCGCCGTCGATGCCAAGCTGGAGCACCCCTCATCCGACCTCGCTCCGCGAGGCCACCTTCTCCCACAAGGGGAGAAGGGAAGGCCGACGTCGCGGCCAGTGCTGCCGCCTCAGTTTTCTTCCAGTGGCCGGGTCTGGCCGGCGATCATCGCGCCGATGGCGTCGGTGTTCTCGGGCGTCGCCTCGAACGACATTGTCGGCTCTGCCGGCGCGGCCTGGAAGGAGGTGACAGGCCGCTCGCTCGCGGTTCCGCCAAAACGGGCCGCATCCGGCTCCTGCATTGGTTCCTGCAGCGCCACAAGCATCGGCTTCTCCGCCGTCGCCTTCTCCGGGGTCGCCATTCCGGCGGTCACCCTTGTCTGCTTTGCCGGCAGCGATGCGGCGGCGGTAACATAGGTTGCCTTGGCAAATGTCGGCTTGACCTCGCGAGCCGGCTCCGCCGAGGCGACAAGTATGGCCTGAGCGGCAGGCGCTTGCGGCTTGGCCTGGGCCATGGCGACCACCGGTTCGTCCGGCAGCGGCTGCCAGTTGCGGCCGCGCTTTTCATAGAAGGCATTGCCGCCGGCGACCATGGTGTAGTGCATGTTCTTGTAGGGGAAGCGCAGGCCGGCGGTGTGGAAATACATGGTGTTCTTCAGCTTGGCTTTGCGCTCGCCCTTGAGCACCGCCTCGGCGGCTTCCTCGACGTCGGGCATCGCCTTCGAATTCATCGGCCGTGTCATGACGCCCGGCGCGAACTGCCCGCGCTCGCCGACGACCTGGCAGATGGTGTTGCCGTGATTGCCGGACCGCAGCCGGTTCATCACCACGGTGCCGACCGCAATCATGCCGTCACGGCTGGAGCGGTTGGACTCGAAGAACATCGCCCGCTCCAGGCATTCCTTCTCCTTCGGCGTGGAATTGTAGGAGCGCGAGCTCAGGAAACTCGGCGTAATGGCATCGGTCAGGCTGGACATGCCGTGCGAGGCGGTCTGACTGCAAGCGGCCAAAAACAGCGGCGAGATAACGACGCCGAGCCGCAACGGCGTCTTCCATCGGGTAGAGATCAACAGGTGTCCCCTCAATTCTGCTGCCAGCCCGCCCCTGGTTGCGGCAAGAATGAGACACTTTCAGGCAAAAAGATGGCTAAAGCGTTATTAAGTGTGGGGAGTTGCCCAATAGACACAGTTGGCGGTAGAGCGAGCACTGGGCCGCTGCACTCTTCGGCCACTGTAACGGCATACCGATTGACTAGCGCGTCGCGTTCGACCGGCCTCATGCGACGCGCTTTAGGTTCTTGTTTTGATGCATGTCGTTATCGCAAAACCGCTGCACTCTTTTGCGCGACATGCACTAGCCTTAGAACGGCAGTTTCATTCCCGGCGGGATCGGTAGGCCCGCGGTCAGCGCCCTGGTCTTCTCCTGCATGATCTGCTCGACCTTGGTCCTGGCGTCGTTGTGGGCAGCGAGAAGCAGGTCCTCGAGAATCTCGACCTCGTCTTCCTTGAACAGCGCCGGGTCGATCTTCAGCGACTTCATCTCGAATTTGCCGGTCAGCGTCACGCTGACCAGGCCGCCGCCGGCCTGCCCGGTGGCTTCCAGCGTGGCGATCTCATCCTGCATGGCCTGGAACTTGGCCTGCATTTCCTTTGCCTTGCCCATCATGCCGAGAAGGTCTTTCATCGCACTGTCCTTTGCAGCTGGTCCAGGTTGTTCAGGTTTCGTCGTCGTCGGCCGGCGGCTCGACCGGCACTTCGGCCTCGTCGGCTTCCGGCGCATCGGGAATGCGCACGTCGATGATCTTGGCACCGGGAAAGCGCGCCAGGATGGCGGCGACCGTCGGGTCGCTCTTGGCATCGAGGAAGGCGTTTTCGCGCTTTGTCGATTCCATCTCGGCCAAGGTCTGGCCGCCCTCGTCCTTCGACAGCGACACCAGCCAGTTGCGGCCGGTCCAGGCGCGCAGCTTGGCGGTCAAATCATTGAGCAACATCTTCGGCGCATCGTCGGTCAGGCTGACGTCGATACGACCGGGCTCGATGCGCACCAGGCGCACGCAACGCTTCACCAGCACCTTGAAGGCCATGTCGCGCTGGGCGTCGGCAAGGGCGACAATGTCGGCCAGCGATTTCACCGGCACCGGCGGCGCCTCGACCGCCGGCTCCGGCGGAGCAACGAAGTTGGTCGGCACGGGCTCGGCCTCGACCAGGCGCATCGTCTCGACCAGGCGCATTGTCTGGGCGCCGCCATTGGACGTCGGCATCCGCGCCTGCGCCACGGCGCCGGCACCACCGCCTGCAGGCGCATGGTTTGCGGGGCCGGGGCTTGCCGGCGTGCCATTCGCGCGCGGCGCGGCACCCGGCAGGGAAACGCCGTTCTCCAGCGATTTCAGCGCCTCGTCCAGCGTCGGCAGGTCGGCGGCATGGGCCAGCCGGATCAGCACCATCTCGGCGGCGCTGACCGGGCGGTTGGAGGTCTGCACCTCGGGAATACCTTTCAAGAGGATCTGCCACGTCCGCGACAGCACCTTGACCGACAGCGTGCTGGCGAAATCGGCGCCGCGCCGGCGCTCGTCCTCGGACAGCGAGGCGTCGTCGATGGCAGCCGGCACGAAACGCAGACGGGTGACCAGATGGTTGAACTCGGCAAGGTCGGTCAGCACCGCGGCAGGATCGGCGCCGGTATCGTACTGGGCACGGAATTCGGCAAGTGCGGCGGCGACGTCTCCCTTCATGACATGTTCGAACAGGTCGACGATGCGGGCACGGTCGGCAAGGCCGAGCATGGCACGCACCGCTTCGGCGCTGACCGCGCCGCCGCCATGGGCGATCGCCTGGTCGAGGATCGACTGCGCATCGCGCATCGAGCCTTCGGCCGCGCGCGCGATCATCGCCAGCCCATCGTCTTCGACTTCGATGCCCTCCAGACCGGCTATCCTGGCAAGGTCGGCCTTGATCATTGCCGCATCGATGCGCCTGAGGTCGAAACGCTGGCAGCGCGACAGGACGGTGATCGGCACCTTGCGGATTTCGGTGGTGGCGAAGATGAACTTGACGTGCGGCGGCGGCTCTTCCAGCGTCTTCAGCAGGCCGTTGAAGGCCTGGTTGGAAAGCATGTGCACTTCGTCGATGATGTAGACCTTGTAGCGCGCCGACACCGGGGCGTAGCGCACACGCTCGATGATGTCCCTGATGTCGTCGATGCCGGTATGCGAGGCGGCGTCCATCTCGATGACGTCGACATGCCGGCCCTCCATGATCGCCTGGCAATGCTCGCCGAGCACGGCAAGGTCGACGGACGGCTGGTCGACTGTCGATGTTTTGTAGTTCAGGGCCCGCGCGAGTATGCGCGCGGTCGTCGTCTTGCCGACGCCACGCACGCCGGTCAGCATCCAGGCCTGGGCGATGCGGCCGGTGGCAAAGGCATTGGTCAACGTGCGGACCATCGGCTCCTGGCCGATCAGTTCGGAGAAATTCGACGGTCGGTATTTGCGCGCCAGCACGCGGTAGGCGGCAGGCTTGTCCAATTTCCCGGCCTCGTTTCCGGCTTCGCTCATTCGCCCGTTAAGCTCCAAGGGCTGCCACTGGAGGCGGCCGATTCCTGCGCATAGTTTCGCCCGCACGGCTTGGCGCCGTCAATGTCGGGGCAAAAGGCGAAGAGGCGGGAGGCTGGAACAATGACCCGTTCCGGGCTCGTTAGGGCTGCTTCCTTCCGGACCTGACCCGGTTGGCGAGTGGACCGTCCACCACCAACCTCCCAGCCTCCATATCGGCAATCCGGCGATGAAATGCAAGTGCGGATGATAGGGGCCTTGAGCGACGGCGAAAGCTGAAACCAAAAACCCGCCTTGGCGGGCGGGTCGTTGGTGCGAATAATCACCATAGCGAGATTACTAGCATAGCTGCCGGCACAAAGCAAGAACAAAATGTGGCCGCGATCAAAATCGTCGACCTCGGCGGGGCAGCGCCAACCTGATGCAATTTGCCCGGGCCCTCACTTCTTGGCGCACAATCAGCGCCGCGACGGCCAATGTTGCTTGCTGCCCCTTGCGGCCCCTGGGAAGCCGCTCTAGCGTCGATGGAGTTCAAAAAACGTCAAAAAGTGAGGGAAACGCCGATGCTGCCGGGCCTCAAGGCCGGATTCACGCTTGACGCCCAGCTGGAAGCCGACAGCGAACAGCTGATGTGGCTCGGCCTGTGCGAATTGCGCGTCATGAACGACCGCCGCTGGCCATGGCTGCTGCTGGTGCCGCAGCGGCCGGGCATCGAGGAAATCCACGACATGACGCCGCTGGACCAGGCGATGCTGACCTTCGAGACCAACATGGTGGCGCTGGCGCTGAAGCGGGTGACCGGCTGCACCAAGATCAACACCGGCGCACTCGGCAACATCGTGCGCCAGCTGCATGTACACGTCATTGCGCGCTCGGAAGGCGATCCCGGCTGGCCCGGCCCGGTGTGGGGGCACGGCCTGCGCGAGCCCTATCAGCGCTCCGACCTTCGCAAGTTTGCGGAAAAGATCAAGGCAGCGCTATAAGCCTCTCCCGTGTCCACCTTGAACCTTCCCGAGTCTGCATGAGCTTTCGCCTGTTTGACGCGCCCTTGCGCGAGCCGAGCCAGTTCGTCGGCTTCGCCGGCAACATTATCGACCGGCAGTCCGAAAACCGCGCCGACGATTCCGTCGAAAAGGCACTCGCCGATCCCTCGGCGCGGCTTTTGCTGATGCGTGGCGGCCGGCTCTATCTGAAGCTTGCGCAAGGCGCATTCGACCCCTGGTTCGGCGTGGCCGAATGCCGGCCGCTCGAAGCATCGCTCGAAAACGGCGTCCTGCTCGGTTTTTCCGAAAGCGGCCCGGTGCTGGCGGTGCCGGCCGGGGTCGAGCCCGAGCAGCTTCCCGAGACGATCAAGGCGATCGACTATCGCTCGGTCTATATGCAGGGGCTGATCGACGAAGCGGCCGCCGGCGCGCTGGCGCAAGGGGCGGCGCTGCTCGCCTGGCATGCCAGCCATCGCTTCTGCAGCAAATGCGGCACCGAAGCCGAGATGCGGGCGGGCGGTTACAAGCGGCATTGTCTGGCCTGCGGTACGGAGCACTTTCCGCGCACCGACCCGGTGGCGATCATGCTGACGGCAACACGCGAAAAATGCCTGCTCGGCCGCGGCCGGCATTTCGGGCCCGGCATGTATTCGGCGCTCGCCGGTTTCATCGAGCCGGGCGAGACGATCGAGGCGGCGGTGCGCCGCGAAACGCTGGAGGAAGCCGGCATCAGGCTCGGCCGCGTCGTCTACCACGCCAGCCAGCCCTGGCCGTTCCCCTATTCGCTGATGATCGGCTGCTTCGGCGAACCGCTCAATGACGATATCCAGCCCGACCTCAACGAGCTGGAAGATTGCCGCTGGTTCTTTCGCGACGAGGTGCTGTCGATGCTGGCCAGGGAACATCCGGGCGGCCTGGTGACGCCGCCGAAAGGCGCGATCGCCTATAACCTCATCCGCGCCTGGGCCGACAGCGCGTGAGAGGAAGACATCGCAGGAGCAGAAAATGATCCGTCACACCGTCGTGTTCACGCTGAAACACCCGCCGCATTCGCTCGAGGAAAAACGGTTCCTCGCCGACGCCAAGAGGATTCTCACGGCGATAAAGGGCGTCACGCATTTCGAGCAGTTGCGGCAGGTCAGTCCCAAGAACGACTACCGCTTCGGCTTCTCGATGGAGTTTGCCGATCAGCGGGCCTATTCCGGCTATAACGACCATCCCGACCACGTCGCCTTCGTCCGCGACCGCTGGATCCCCGAGGTCGCGGCGTTTATGGAGATCGACTACGTGCCGCTCGGCTGGGGCTGAGACTGGAAAGCGGCGCTCTAATACCCGGCGTTGCGGTCTACCACATTTTCCAGCGGTTCGCCGCGCTCGAAGGCGTCCATCTGGCGCAGCATGATCGGCGCCAGGTGGACCGGATCGGAAGTTGCCGCCGCATGCGGCGTCACGAACACTTTCGGATGGCTCCATAGCGGGCTGGTCTTCGGCAACGGCTCGACCTCGAACACGTCGAGGCTGGCTTCCTTCAGCGTGCCGTCGTCCAGCGCGCGCAAAATGTCGGCGTCCTTCTGCAGCCTGCCGCGCCCGGCATTGATCAGCACCGAGCCGCCGAGGCCGTTGCGCTTGCGCAGCTCCTTCAGCACGCCGTGGTTGATGATACCGTGCGTCTGCGGCGTCAGCGGCAGCAGCACCACCAGGATATCGGTGGCGTTGAGGAACGGGATCAGGCCTGCCTCGCCCGCGTAAGTCGAGACACCTTGCATCGGCCGGTCGCTGCGCGACCAGCCATTGACGGGAAAGCCGAGCGACAACAACGCCGATGCCGCCGCGCGGCCAAGCGTGCCGAGCCCCATAATGCCGACCGAGATGTCGCTGGCCGGCCGCTGCTGCGGTTCATGCCAGATCTTCTTCTGCTGCTGGGCGCGGTAGAGCATGCCCTGGCGATGGTGGTCGAGCACCCGCCAGACGACGTATTCGGTCATGTACTGGGTCAGGTTGTCGGCCACCACCTTGACGACCGGTACGTCGGGCAAGGTGGGATCGGCGAAGATGTGGTCGACGCCGGCGCCGATCGAGAAGATGGCGCGCAGATTGGGCAGCGACGACAACAGGTTCGGCCGCTGTTTCCACACCACAGCATAGGTAATCGAGGGATCGCCGGCGCCGTTCGGCTCGAGCACCACCTCGCGCTCCGCCGACAGCAGTTCGCGCCAGCGCAGCGGATGAATACCGGTGAGGGCAAGCAGGATGCGGCCTTTTTCCATTGCGGATTGTTTTTCCCTTTTTACCAACAGCGTTCGCGTCCCGACGCGCAAGGCGCGGCTGCGTTTTGATTTTGTGCATGATCTCTGGCGAAAATCTACTCGCTGACGATGCCGACCGGCGCCGTTTCGATCTTGAAGGCGGCCGAGATCAACGCCTTTGTATAGTCGGTCCGCGGTTTGCCGAAAATCTGTTCGGAAGGACCGGCCTCGACGATCCTGCCGTTGCGCATGACGATGACTTCGTTGGCGAGCGCGCGGATGACCCTCAGATCGTGGCTGATGAAGAGGTAGGCGAGGTCGTGCTTGGCCTGCAGGCTGCGCAAGAGGTCGACGACCTGCGCCTGCACGCTCATGTCGAGCGCCGAGGTCGGCTCGTCCAGCATGACGAAACGCGGGTTGAGCACCATGGCGCGCGCGATGGCGACGCGCTGGCGCTGGCCGCCGGAGAATTCGTGCGGATAGCGGTTGCGCGTCGCCGGATCGAGGCCGACTTCCTTCAGCACGTCGACGACACGCTCGTCGCGCGCATCAGGCGACAGCTTCGGCTCATGGATCTTCAACCCTTCCTCGATGATCTCGGCGACCGACATGCGTGGACTGAGCGAACCGAACGGATCCTGGAAGACGATCTGCAACTCGCGCCGCAACGGCCGCATTTCGTTGAAGGACAGCTGATCGATGCCGCGTCCGTTGAACTGGATGGTCCCGGTCGACGAGATCATCCTGGCCAGTGCCAGGCCGAGCGTCGTCTTGCCTGAGCCGGATTCGCCGACGACGCCAAGCGTCTGACCGGCCCGCACGGTGACGTCGATGCCGTCGACCGCCTTCACATTGTCGACGGTGCGCCGGAAGAAGCCCTTCTTGATCGGAAACCAGACCTTGACGTCCTTGCCGACCATCACCGGCTTGGCGGCCTGGTTGGCCGCCGGCGGCTTGCCTTTCGGCTCGGCGGCAAGCAGATGCCGCGTGTAGGCGTGCTGCGGATTGGCGAATATCTCGTTGGTCGGGCCGGTCTCGACGATCTTGCCCTTGGTCATCACGCAGACCCGGTCGGCGATCTTCCTGACGATGCCGAGGTCGTGGGTGATGAACAGCATCGACATGTTCTTGCGGCTTTTCAGGCCGGCGAGCAGCTCGAGGATCTGCGCCTGGACGGTGACGTCGAGCGCCGTCGTCGGCTCGTCGGCGATCAAAAGTTCAGGCTCGTTGGCCAGCGACATGGCGATCATGACGCGCTGGCGCTGGCCGCCGGAAAGCTGGTGCGGATAGGCGTCAAGCCGCTTCTCCGGCTCGCGGATGCCGACCTCGTGCAGAAGTTCCAGCGTGCGCGCCTTGGCTTTGCGATCGCCCAGGCCCTGATGCAGCTTCAATACCTCGACGATCTGCTGCTCGATCGTGTGCAGCGGGTTGAGCGAAGTCATCGGCTCCTGGAAGATCATGGTGATCTTGTTGCCGCGCACGCGGCGCAGGTCTCTCTCGTCGGCGGCAAGCAGGTCGGCGCCGAGGAACAGTATCCTTCCCGACGGGTGGCTGGCGGTCGGATAGGGCAGCAGCTTCAGAACCGACAGCGCGGTGACCGACTTGCCGGAGCCGGATTCGCCGACCAGCGCCACCGTCTCGCCCTTGGCAAGGTCGAAGGAAATATGGTCGACGGCGATCGACTGGTCGCCGGCTTGCGTGAAGGCGACGCTGAGATCCTGGACCGAGAGCAGCGGGGTGTCGCTCATCTGAACGTCTTGCGCGGATCGAAGGCGTCGCGCGTGGCCTCGCCGACGAAGACCAGCAGCGACAGCATCAGCGAGATGACGACGAAGCCGGAAATGCCGAGCCAGGGCGCGTTGAGGTTGCGCTGTGCCTGCTTCAACAGCTCACCGAGCGAGGCGGAGCCGGGCGGCAGGCCGAAGCCGAGATAGTCGAGCGAGGTCAGCGTCGAGATCGAGCCGCTGAGCAGGAAGGGCAGGAAGGTCAGCGTCGCCACCATGGCGTTGGGCAGCAGATGCCGGAACATGATGGTGACGTTGGACACGCCGAGCGCGCGCGCCGCATTGACATATTCGAAGTTACGGGCGCGCAGGAACTCGGCCCGCACCACGCCGACCAGTGCCACCCAGGAGAACAGCAGCATCAATCCGAGCAGGATGAAGAAGCCGGGCGGCAGGATGGCGGCAACGATCAAGAGCAGATACAGCACCGGGATGGCCGACCAGATCTCGATGAAGCGCTGGAACAGAAGATCGGTCCAGCCGCCGAAATAGCCCTGCAAAGCGCCGGCCGCCACGCCGACCAGCGCCGAGCCGGCAGTCAGGATCAGCCCGAACAGCACCGAGATCCTGAAGCCGTAGATGACGCGCGCCAGCACGTCGCGGGCCTGGTCGTCGGTGCCCAGCCAGTTCCAGTTGCCGACGTTGCAATTGGGGTCTGCCTCGCCTTTCGGATACTGGTTGCAGCGCGTCTTCTTGTCGTAGAGCCAGGACGGCTTGGTCGGTGCTGCTTCGGGAATAGCGTTGTTGACAGTCTGGTAGGAGTAGCGCACCGGCGGCCAGACCATCCAGCCATTGGCGTTGATCTCGTCCTGGATGACCGGGTCGCGGTAGTCGGTGACCGCATAGAAGCCACCGAACTTCTCCTCGGGATAGGCGACCAGGACCGGGAACAGGACCTCGCCCTTGTAGGAGGCGATGATCGGCTTGTCGTTGGCGATCAGTTCGGAAACCAGCGACAGCACGAACAGGAACAGGAAAATCCACAACGACCAGTAGCCGCGCCGGTTGGACTTGAAGTTCTGCAGGCGCCGCTGGTTGAGCGGCGACAAAAAGGGCCGCGCGATCCGAGGCGGCGCCGTTTCGGCTGTCGCCTGCGCCATCAGACGTCTCTCCGCTCGAAGTCGATGCGCGGATCGACCCAGGTATAGATCAGATCGGACAGCAGGCCGACGAACAGGCCAAGCAGCGAGAAGATGTAGAGATTGGCGAAGACCACCGGATAGTCGCGCTGCACCACCGAGTTGAAACCAAGCAGGCCGAGGCCGTCGAGCGAAAAGATGTTCTCGATCAGCAGCGACCCGGTGAAGAATGCCGAGATGAAGGCACCGGGAAAACCGGCGATGACGATCAGCATGGCGTTGCGGAAGACGTGGCCATAAAGCACCTGCCGCTCCGACAGGCCCTTGGCGCGGGCTGTGACCACATATTGCTTGCGGATTTCCTCGAGGAAGGAATTCTTGGTCAAAAGCGTCGTCGTGGCGAAGGCCGACAGCACCAGCGCCGTCAGCGGCAGGGTCATGTGCCAGAAATAGTCGACGATCCGCTGCGGCCACGACAGCTGGTCCCAATTGTCGGAGGTGATGCCGCGCAGCGGAAACCAGTCCCAGAACGAGCCGCCGGCAAACAGCACCATCAGCAAAATGCCGAACAGGAACCCAGGAATGGCGTAGCCGACGATGACGACGCCGCTGGTCCAGACGTCGAAGGTGGAGCCGTCCTTGACCGCCTTGCGGATGCCGAGCGGGATCGAGATCAGATAGGACAAGAGCGTGATCCACAGCCCGATCGAGATCGACACCGGCATCTTTTCCAGGATCAGGTCGAGCACCGATATGTCGCGGAAATAGCTGTCGCCGAAATCGAAGCGGAGATAGTTCCACAGCATCATGCCGAAGCGCTCGAGCGGCGGCTTGTCGAAGCCGAACTGCTTCTCCAGCTTCTTGATGAATTCCGGATCGAGCCCTTGCGCGCCGCGGTATTTCGAGCCGACGTCGCCGGCGACATCGACATTGGCGCCGCCGGCATCACCCCCGCCGCCGCCGAGGCGATCGCTGCCGCCCTGGTTGGTCAGCCTGGCGATGACCTGCTCGACCGGCCCGCCTGGAGCAAACTGGATGACGGCAAATGACACCGCCATGATACCGAACAGGGTCGGGATCATCAAAAGGATGCGGCGCAATATGTAGGCGCCCATCAGGCTTTACCCTCCTTGAGGACGACCATTGTGTCTGAAGGTGCCCCTAAGGCAATCGCCCCAGGCCAATTGCCGAAGACGGTGCCGCCCTTCATTGTCCTGCCGGACATTTCTCCCCGTATAGTGACGGGGAGAAAGGGGCTGGCCGTAGTCTCGGCGCTTCTATTGCGACGCTTATGATCGGCGAAACCATCGATGAAAGCGCCCCTCTCCCCGTCGCTATACGGGGAGAGGATGCCGGCAGGCAGGTGAGGGGCGGCGCCAGCGCTCGCAAGAAATTCAGGCTTTGCCAATTTTTGCCGCCTTGTCTTTGTCGAACCACCACGACGTCTCGACCGGAAAGTCGTAATCCGGCTTTTGAGCGGGAAAGCCGAACATGTCCCAGAAGGCTGCCCGGTGATTCGCCAGATGATATGTTGGAATCCAGTCTAGCCGCGCGCGCAAGACCCGATCGAGCGCGTTGAGCGCCGTGACGAGTTCGATCCGGCTCTGCGCCTTGCCGGCTGCCTCGATCAGCGCGTCGATGGCTTTGCTTTCCGTACCCGGATAGTTGCGCATCCCCGGCGTTTTCGCCATCCGGGAAGCATAGAGGATCTCCAAACCATCGGCGGTTGGCGTCGCTCCGATCGACCATGCGAGCATGTTGAAGTCGAAGTCGAAATTGCTCTGCCGCGCTTCAAACTGCGCCGAATCGACCTGCCGGACCGAAGCGTCGATGCCGATCGCCTTCATATTCTCGGACCACGGAAGGAAGATGCGAACGAGGCCATCGTCCTCGGCCAGCATTTCCACCCGCAGCCGGTCGCCCTTGTCATTGACGACGAAATTGCCCGTTCGCTTCCAGCCGGCTTCGGCAAGCAGTCTCGAAGCCTCGCGCAGCAGCTTGCGGTCGTGGCCCGAACCGTCGGAGACGGGTTGCATCACCGGATCGCCGAAGGTCTCCGGCGGCAACTCGGCTCGAAACGGCTCCAGCAGTTTCAATTCCTGGGGTGAGGGTAGGCCCTTGGCCTTGTAGTCCGACCGCTCGAAGTTCGATTGCGAACGCTCGTAGGAGTCGAAAAACAGAACCCGCCTGGTCCATTCGAAGTCGAAGCAATAGGCGATTGCCTGTCTCACGCGAATGTCGCGGAACTGCGGACGGCGCTGATTGAGTGCGACAGCCTGCATGGATGGCGTTTTCTCGCCGGGAAATTCGCGTTTGACGACCCTGCCATCCTTCAGCGCTGGAAAGTCGTAGCCGGTCGCCCATACCCGCGCGGTGAACTCCTCGCGAAAATGCGTATCGCCTTTCTTGAACGCTTCAAAGGCTGCCTGGCGATCAAGGTAGAAATCGATACGGATACGGTCGAAATTATTAAGCCCGCGGTTGACGGCGAGATCGCGCCCCCAATAATCGGCGACGCGTTCATATTCGATGGTCTGCCCGGCCACGACCCGCCCCATTCGGTACGGCCCGGAACCGAGCGGTGGGGTCATCGTCGAGGCGTCGAAATCATTGGCCGTGTAGAAAACTTTGGACACGATCGGCATTACGACGATGGCGAGGATATTCTGCGCGGATTGCTGGCCGTTGAAGGTAAGGTTGACCGTAAGCGGATCGACTGCGACCGCATTCGTCATATGTCGCAGCGCTTGGGAAAGATTCGGGTGTCCCCGGTCTTTGTAGAGGTTCAAGGCGAAGGCAACGTCCTCAGCCGTCAGCGGCGAGCCGTCATGGAAGCGCGCTTGTGGCCGCAGGCTGAAGCGGAAGCCGTTGCGGTCCTGCGACAAGGTAACGGATTCGGCAAGCAGGCCATAGACCGAATCCGGCTCATCGACTGCCCTTGCCATCAAGGAATCGAAGCAGAGCTCGGTGCGCGGCGGCGAATCCCCTTTCAACACCAGCGAGTTCAGCGTGTTGAAAGTCAGGAAGCTCTGATTGAGGGTGGAGTTCGGCGGGGCGAAATTCATCCGGCCGCCCTTGGGAGCGTCCGGATTGACATAGTCGAAATGCGTGAAATCCGGCCCGTATTTGAGATCGCCAAAAGCCGACAACCCGTGCAGTTTCACGCCGGTCGGAATGGCGGCGAAAGCTCGGCCTGGCAGCAGTGCCGCAGCGGCGGCGGCACCGCCCAGGGCGAGGAAGTCGCGACGGGGTAGCGCCGTCATCAATTGCCACTCTTGTATTTGGCCGCCAGCGCCTTTTCCTTGACCGGATCGACCCACCAGGAATTCTGGTCGACGCCGCTATAGGCGGGCTGTTTTTCCGGCATGCCGAACTTGTTCCAGTAGGCCAGCCAGACCACGGCGCGGTAATATTGCGGCACGACATAGTAGTTCCACAGCAGCACCCGGTCGAGCGCATGGGTGGCGGCAACCAGATCGTCGCGGTCGGTGGCAAAGATGACGCGGTCGACCAGCGCATCGACGACCGGATTCTTGATGCCGGCGTAATTGCGCGACGCGGGCGTATCGGCAGCCTTGGAGCTCCAGAAGTCGCGCTGTTCGTTGCCGGGAGAGTCCGACTGGCCAAGTTGCCCTATGATGACGTCGTAATCGAAATGCTTGACGCGGTTGATGTACTGGGTCTGGTCGCTCAGGCGCAGTGTGGCGTCGACTCCGATTTTGCGCAGATTGGCGATATACGGGCTGGCGATGACCTGGTCGGTGTCGTTCCAGCCGAGGATTTCGAATTTGAACGGTTCGCCAGTCTTGGCATTGACCATCTTGCCGCCCTTGATCACCCAGCCCGCCTTGGCGAACAGATCGACCGCGGTCTTCAGATATTTGCGCTCCGCCTGCGGGGTGTCGTAGACCGGCAGCTTGAATTCCTGGGTGAAGACTTCAGGCGGCAGCTTGTCGCGGTACTGCTCGAGGATTTCCAGTTCCTTGCCTTGCGGCAGGCCGCTCGACGCCAGTTCAGTGCCCTGGAAATAGCTGCTGGTGCGGGTGTTGGAGCCGAAAAACAGGGTCCGGTTCATCGTCTCGAAGTCGAGCGGATACATCAGCGCGGCGCGTACCAGACGATCCTGGAACAGCGGGCGCCTGGTGTTGAGCATGAAGGCCTGCATCGGTTCGGGCGATGCGGTCTTGAATTCCTTCTTGATGACGTCGCCGGCCTTGACCGCCGGAAAATCATAGAATGTGTTCCAGCGCCTCGAACTATTTTCCTGCTTGATGTCTTCAAGGCCGCCCTTGGTAAAGGCCTGCCAGGCGGCATTGTCGTCGAGAAAGTAGCTGAAATGCTGCCTGTCGAAATTCTCGCGACCGATCTTTACCGGCAGTTTGGCGCCCCAGTAGTCGGGCACACGCTGCCAGACGATTTCCGAACCCGGCTTGAAGCTGGCGATCTTGTAGGCGGCCGACCCCAGCGGCGGCTCCAATGTCGATTTGGTGACGTCGCGTTTCTTGCCGTTAGCGTCGGTGCCTTCCCACCAGTGCTTGGGCAGCACAACGAGATCGCCGATGATCTTCGGCAGCTCCCGGTTGCCCCTCTGGCTGAAGTGGAATTCGACCTCGCGGTCGGACACCGCGACGGCGTCGGTGACGTTTTCGAAATAGCGGCTGTACATCGGGCTGTTGGCCTTCAGCACCTGGAACGACCAGATCACGTCCTCGGTGGTGATCGGCTGCCCGTCATGCCATTTGGCCCGCGGGTCGAGCCGGTAGGTCGCCGAGGAATAGTCGGCCGGATATTTGTAGGCATCGGCGATCAGCGGATGGCTGGTGCTGCCCTCGTCGGTCGCCTGCTCCATCAGCGTGTCGTAGAGCAGGCCGCCGCCGAAGGCCGCGAAGCCGGCGGCCGGCGAACCCTGCACGATGTAGGGATTGAAGCTGTCGAACGTGCCGAGCACCACCGAATTCAGCGTGCCACCCTTCGGCGCATCCGGATTGACGTAGTCGTAGTGCTGGAAATTGTCGCCGTATTTGGATTCGCCGATCAGCGACGAGGTCGTGCGCCATTCGTCCGCGAAGGCCGCCTGCAGGACGCCGGCAAAAGCAGCCACAAACAGCACTGATTTCAGAAGCGCCCGCGCTCGGCCAACCGTCATGCGTTCTCCTCTTCGCGATATAGCGCCGTCACCATAGCGTCTGGGCCCAATCTAGATCATTTGGCGGCGCTGAAAACCGCAACCGAGCGGCTTTGTCGTCGCATATGCATTTTTCCTAACGAAAAAGCCGGGCTGAACCCGGCTTTTTCAAGGATAATGTCATTACAGTTTTGTTATTTTGCGGGTGCCGCCGGGGCGGCTGGCGCCGCGCCTTCTGCCGGCTTGGCAGGGGCTGCACCTTCGGCCGGCTTGGCGGGGGCGTTTTCGGCCGAGGCGCCGGGCGCCGGCAGCGGCTTCGGATTGTCCGACAGCGTGCGCAGATAGGCGATGACGTTGGCGCGGTCCTCATCCTTCGGCAGGCCGGCGAAGCCCATCGCCGTGCCCTTCACGAACTTCTTCGGCGAGGTGATGAAGTGGTTGAGATTGTCGTAGGTCCACTTCTCGCTGCCGCCCTTGGAGAACTCCTTCATGCCGGCCGAATAGGCAAAGCCCTCATGCTCGGCGACCGGACGGTCGACGATGTCCCAGAGATCGGGCCCAACCTTGTTGGGGCCACCCTTTTCGCCGGAGTGGCAAGCCTGGCATTTCTTGAAGATGGCGGCGCCCGCTTCGGCGTTGGCAGTGGTCAGCAGCTCGGCGATCGGCTTCACGGCCGCGGCGGGAGCGGCCGGGCCGCCTTCGGCGGGCTCGGTCGCCTCGATGGCGAAGCCGGGCTTTTCCGGCGCCGGCGAGGCAAACAGCGCGTCGGATACGATGCCAACGGAAAAGACGATGAACACCGTGCCGAGAAAGCCGGCGAGCAGCTTGTTGACTTCGTTGGAATCCATACGCCCCAGGCTCCCTTTTCCGGCGGACCGATCCGTCCACTCCGTCCGTCGGTATCGTGAACCACCCTGCGAGGCGGTCAAATCGCGCGGAAACTAGGTCTTTTGCTCCGGCGTTGCAACACCTATAAGGGCGCTGCCAGTGAGACCTTTTGCCACTTTTGTCCCCCTCTTTTTCGAGCCCCTGCCCGCCTCATGTCCACGCTCATCCTGATCCCGGCCCGCATGGCCTCGACGCGCCTGCCGGGCAAGCCGCTGGCCGACATTGCCGGCACTCCGATGATCGTCCACGTCGCCCGCCGTGCTGCCGAGGCCGGGCTCGGCCGGGTCGTCGTCGCCACCGACACGCAAGGCGTTGCGGAGGCGGTGCGCGCGCATGGTTTCGAGGCGGTGATGACGCGGGCGGACCACGAAACCGGTTCCGACCGCATCTTCGAAGCGCTGACCATTCTCGACCCTGGCAACAGCGTCGAGACCATCGTCAATGTGCAGGGCGATCTGCCGACCATCGACCCCCTTGTTATCGGCGCCGCGCTGAAGCCTTTCGAGAACGCAGCGGTGGATATCGCCACGCTCTGCGTCGAGATCGTACGCGACGAGGAAAAGACCAATCCGAACGTCGTCAAGCTGGTCGGCTCGCCACTCTCGACGACGCGACTCAGGGCGCTCTATTTCACCCGCGCCACCGCCCCTTGGGGCGAAGGCCCGCTCTACCATCATATCGGCCTCTATGCCTATCGGCGCGCCGCACTCGAGCGCTTCGTTGCGCTGAGGCCGTCGCCGCTGGAGCGCCGCGAGCGGCTGGAGCAGTTGCGGGCGCTGGAGGCCGGCATGCGCATCGATGCGGAGATCGTGCAGTCGGTGCCGCTTGGCGTCGATACGCCGGACGATCTCGAACGCGCCAGGGCGCACCTTTCCAGCTAAGAAATTCTTCCCCCAATTCCCGAGACCCCGCGCATGCCTGAAAAGACCAACAAAATATCCTTCCAGGGCGAACCGGGCGCCAATTCCGACACCGCCTGCCGCAACATGTTCCCGTCAATGGAGCCGTTGCCGTGCCCGACCTTCGAGGACGCCTTCAACGCCGTCGAGACCGGCAAGGCCGATCTGGCGATGATCCCGATCGAGAACACCATTGCCGGCCGAGTCGCCGACATCCATCACCTCTTGCCGGAATCGAAGCTGCACATCATCGGCGAATACTTTCTGCCGATCCACTTCCAGCTGATGGTGCTGCCCGGCGTCAGGCGCGACGAGATCAGGACCGTGCACAGCCACATCCACGCGCTCGGCCAATGCCGCAAATACATCCGCAAGAACGGCTGGAAGGCGACGGTGGCCGGCGACACCGCGGGCGCCGCCAAGATGGTCGCCGCGATGAAGGACCGCACCATGGCCGCGCTGGCACCGGCGCTGGCCTCGACCCTCTACGGACTCGACATCATCGAGGAGAATGTCGAGGACACCGACAGCAACGTCACCCGCTTCGTCGTGCTGACCAAGAACAAGCAATGGGCTGAACGTCCCTCGGCCGACGCCAGGATGATGACGACCTTCATCTTCCGCGTCCGCAATGTGCCGGCGGCGCTCTACAAGGCGATGGGCGGCTTCGCCACCAACGGCATCAACATGACCAAGCTGGAAAGCTACCAGCTCGGCGCGTTTACGGCGACGCTGTTCTACGCCGACATAGAGGGCCATCCCGACGATCCGCTGGTGAAGCTGGCACTTGACGAGTTGCGCTTTTTCTCGCGCGAAATGCGCATCCTCGGCGTCTATCCCGCCAGCGCCTCGCGCGAGCAGTGGAAGGTGGCGGATTAAGATCCGGTCAGGTCAGGCCGAGCTTGTTCCGTTTGGCCGGCTTGCCGCATTCGCGCCGGCTGATCGACCGGTTCATGGCGTCGATCTTGCCGCTTGCCTGGTCGGCTTCGCGCTTGGCTTTCGAGCGCATGTCCGGCGTGAACGGGCCAAAGCCCGTCGCCGGGTTGGAGAAGGACGGCTTGGCGTCCACCGGCAGATGATATTGCTGCGCCAGGCCGTTTCGTTGCGCCAGCAATTGATCGCAGGGCACCTTGTCATATAGCAGCGAGGACTGGACGTTTTCGTCCTGCCGTTCGGACATCGAATTGCCGACGCAGCCGGCCATCGCCAGGCAAGATGCCAAGACCGTCATGTTCCAGCGCATGAACGTGCTCCTTGTCTTTCGCAGCTGCGGCTTCTCATGCGCAGCGGCAGAAGTCTTAGCCAGATTTTACGCTGCCGGAAAGCAAGCTTGCCACTACGGCCAGCCCTTCGACCGGTTCGCGGCGATCCTGCCGGATGATCGTTGCCTGCAGCGACAGGATCGAAAAGCCGTCGGCATCCAGAACCCGCTCTACATAGCCTTGCGAATGCGCGTAGCGGCGCGACGGCTGCAGGGCGAAGCCGGCGCTGTCAGACGATTCTCCGCCCGGGAGCGTCTCGACGGAGAACGCAAACAGACCGCCGCCGGCAAGCATTCCGGCAATCTTGTTCACCACCTTTTCGAGTGCGCCGACATAGATGAACACATCGGCCGCCGTCACCAGATCGGCTTTCGGGCCAGAATAGCAAAAATCCTGCAGGTCCGTCTTGATGAGCAGATCGTAGACGCCTTTGGCGCGCGCCTGCCTCAGCATGCCGGCCGAGATGTCGTAACCCTCCAGCCGGTCGGCGATCGGCCGCAGCTTTTGGCCCATGAGGCCGGTGCCGCAGCCGAGATCGAGCGCCAGCGAAAACTGGCCCGGCCGTGCTGCCCGGATGGCGCGGTCGAGGCATTCGGGCAGACGGTAGCCGAGCCTGTCGACCAGTTCACCCTCGAAACTCCCGGCATAGTGGTCGTACAGCGTCTCGACGAAGGCGCTGGGCGGCGCCTGGGCCGCCGCCACCCTGCCGATCAATTGCAGCTTGAGCACCGCGCCGAGCCTGTCCGCCGGGTCCAGCCGCAGCGCCGTCGTCCAGGCCTGCGCGGCACGATCGCGCGCGCCCGCCGCTTCCTGCATCTCGCCGAGGCGGAACCAGCCGGCTGGCCATTGCGGCGCCAGTTCGAGCGCGCCGAGCAGCAATTCCGCCGCTGCCGCATGATCGCCGGATGCATAAAGCATTTCGGCATAGTCGGCGCGGCGGTCGGCGGTCAAATCGCCGGACGAGGTCTGGAGCGGTTTCATGCGATCGGGTTCCGCCGGGTGTTTGCAGCCGGCTTGCGCTCTATGCTGGAGTCAGCAGTGACTTACAACAGGCTTCCCGCGCCGGAATTAGCGCCTATCTTGGGGCCATGCACGCCAGCGACCTGCTTCATCCCCGGCCGGAAGGGCTGTATTGCCCGCCCGGCGATTTCTTCATCGACCCGGTGCGGCCGGTCAACCGGGCGCTGATCACACATGGCCATTCCGACCATGCCCGCTCCGGCCACCGCTCGGTGATGGCGACGCAGCAGACGCTCGACATCATGGGGCTGCGCCACGGCGACAGTTTTGCCGGAACGACGCAAGCCGCCGTGCTCGGCGAGACGATTGCGCTTGGCGGTGTGGCCGTCAGCTTTCACCCGGCTGGCCATGTGCTTGGCTCGGCCCAGATCAAGGTCGCGCACCAGGGCACGTGCATCGTCGCGTCCGGCGACTATAAACGCCAGAAGGACGCGACCTGCGAGCCGTTCGAGCCGCTCAAATGCGACGTCTTCATCACCGAGGCGACGTTCGGCCTGCCGGTGTTTCGGCATCCGCCCGATACCGAAGAGATCGCCCGGTTGCTGAAATCGACCGAACAGTTTCCCGAGCGCACGCATCTGGTCGGCGCTTATGCGCTGGGCAAGGCGCAGCGCGTCATGCGGCTGCTGCGCGATGCCGGCTACGAAAAGCCGATCTACATCCACGGCGCGCTGGCCAAGCTCAGCGAATATTACCAGAGCCAGGGCATCGATCTCGGCACATTGGAACCGGCGACCGTCGAGACCGGCCAAAAAAGCGACTTTGCCGGCGCCATCGTCGTCGGCCCGCCATCCGCCTTCGCCGATCGCTGGGCGCGGCGTTTTCCCGATCCGATGTCGTGCTTCGCCTCAGGCTGGATGCGCATCCGCCAGCGCGCCAAGCAGGGCGGCGTCGAGCTGCCGCTGATCATCTCCGATCACTCCGACTGGGACGAGCTGACGGCGACGATCAAGGAGACCGGCGCCGAAGAAATCTGGGTAACGCATGGCCGCGAGGAGGCTCTGGTGCGCTGGTGCGAACTCGAAGGCATTGCCGCCAGGCCGCTGCATCTGGTTGGTTATGAGGACGAGGGCGATTGATGGTGTTTTTGGATCCAGCAATCGCCGGTACGGCGCTCTGCGGCAAGCCTTTCTCATTGGCGTCGCCCCTTCCATGAACCGCTTCGCCGAGCTTCTCGACCGGCTGGTGCTGACGCCGTCGCGCAACGGCAAGCTGACGCTGTTGACCGACTATTTCCGCAGCGTCGAGGATCCGGACCGCGGGCTGGCGCTGGCGGCCATTACTGGCGATCTGTCCATCGCCGCGGTCAAGCCGGCGATGCTGCGCACACTGGTGATCGAGCGCATGGATCCGGTGCTGTTCGGCTATTCCTACGACTATGTCGGCGACCTGGCCGAGACCGTGTCGCTGGTCTGGCCGCAAGCGCCGGTCGACGTTGCGAACCACGAGCCGACGCTGGCCGAGGTGGTGGCCAAGCTGCAGGCGGCGAGCCGTTCCGACGGGCCGCAGGTGCTGGCCCGGCTGCTCGACAGCGCCAGCACGTCGGCGCGCTTCGCCATCATAAAGCTGGTCACCGGCGGCCTGCGCATCGGCGTCTCGGCGCGGCTGGCCAAGCAGGCACTGGCCGATTTCGGCAAGGTCGATATCGCCGAGATCGAGGAACTCTGGCACGGGCTGACGCCGCCCTATATCGGGCTGTTCGCCTGGCTGGAGGGTAAAGCGGAAAAGCCCAGGAAAACGGCGCTGGCGCTGTTCAGGCCGGTGATGCTGTCGAATGCCGTCGGCGACGGCGACCTCGAAAGGCTCGACCCGGCCGACTACGCGGCCGAATGGAAATGGGACGGCATCCGCGTCCAGGCGGCTTGCGAAGGCGGCATTCGCCGGCTCTATTCGCGCACCGGTGACGACGTCTCCGGCGCCTTTCCGGATCTTGCCGAGGCGATGGATTTTTCAGGCGCCCTCGACGGCGAGCTTCTGGTCGGAGACCCCAGGCAGGCGACGGGCACGTTCTCGGACCTGCAGCAACGGCTGAACCGCAAGAGCGTGTCGCCCAAGATCCAGCAGCAATACCCCGCCTTCATGCGGTGCTACGATGCGCTGCAGATTGGTGACGAGGATTTGCGCGGACTTCCCTTCCGCGAACGGCGCGGCCGGCTCGAGGCCTTCGTCAGGACGCTCGATCCGAGCCGCTTCGATCTGTCGCCGCTGGTCGAATTCACCAACTGGCAGGCACTCGAGGAATTGCGCCGCAAGCCGCTGCATCCGGTCATCGAAGGCGTCATGCTGAAGCGCTGGGATTCGCCGTATGTGGCCGGTCGGCCGAAGGGCCCGTGGTTCAAATGGAAGCGCGATCCGCACACGGTCGACGCCGTGCTGATGTACGCCCAGCGCGGCCACGGCAAACGCTCGAGCTTCTATTCCGACTACACATTCGGCGTCTGGTCCGGGCCGGAAGGATCGGAGGAGCTAGTCCCGGTGGGAAAAGCCTATTTCGGCTTCACCGACGAGGAACTGAGGCAGATCGACAAATATGTCCGCGACAATACGATCGAGCGCTTTGGCCCGGTCCGCTCGGTGCGTGCCGACCGCAGGAACGGGCTGGTGCTTGAGGTAGCATTCGAAGGGCTCAACCGCTCGACGCGGCACAAATCCGGCGTCGCCATGCGCTTTCCGCGCATTTCGCGGCTGCGCTGGGACAAGCCGGCGGCCGAAGCCGACCGCATCGAGACGCTGCAGGCGCTGCTCGATAGTTAATGCATGTCGCGCAAAAAAGAGTGCAGCGGTTTTGCGGTAACGACATGCATCAAAACAAGAACCTGAAGCGCGTCGCATGAGGCCGGAACGCGACGTGCTTTAGGGAACGACAGAAACGCGGATCTCGTAGATGTCGACCGACTTGCCCTGCTTGTCGAAGTCGGAATTAATGGCGATGGTGCCGGCAGCGCCCGGACGCTTGTTGGGAAAGCGCACGTCGAACAGATATTCATTGCGCTCGCGACCGACGGCATAGCGCTTGCGGCCGCAGTCGCCGAGTTCGCCGAAATTGCAATCGACGGAAATCTGCGTCTCCTGGCCCTCCTCGGAGCGCGCGATGATGTCGAATGTGGCATGCTTGCCGGCTAGCTTTTCCAGCACGCCTTGTCCGACGTCGAAGCTGATGGCCGAGCCGGATGCCCCCGAGCGGATGCGCAGGAAGGAACCGCTTTCGTCCTGGATGACGTCGGCCTTGGCGTCCGACGGTGCATTGACCTGCGTCGGGTCACCCGGCGAAAAGACGTTGATCCAGTCGTGCGCCTGGTCCGCCTCGCCCTGCTTCGGCGGCGAAGCGGTGTCGTCCGGCGTGAAATCATCGCCGTCGACCGTTGGCGGCGCTTCCGGCGGCGCCGTGTCGAGCTCGGTCGCCGATTTGAAGACGCCGGTCTGGTTGGCGAAATAAAGGCCGATGCCGGCGGCTGCGAGCAGCGTCACACCGAAGAAGATCGCGGTCAAGGGCAGGCGCCGCCGCCTCGCCCGCCGGTCGTCGCGGTCGGGCGTCACTTCCGCGTCGTCGGTTTCGACGTCGGCTTCGGTCGGAACCGAGGCCCCCATGTCGATCACGGGCGCCTCGGGAACAGGCGCATCGGGCATGATGTCGGGAACGACCGGCAGGACGCGCGACCGGGGCGCATCGGATTCGGGCGGCTGCGCCGGACCGTCAACGACGACATCGGGCGACGGCGCGGCTTCAGCTTCGGCCGGGGGCTCCACCTCCGGTGCTGTCTTCAAACTGTCGGTCGGCGCGGCGACGTCGGCAACCGCCGGCAGGAATTCCGATTCGATTTCGGTGATCTTCGCCTGGACCGCCTTGCGCCGCTTGATGGCGACCTCCACCGTGACGTTTGGATTGGCCTGCAGGGCACGGTCGAGTGCCGCGAAAGCCGATCGATAGACCCGCTCGCGAAACGCCCGGTCGTCGGCATTGCCTTTCTCGAAGGCATTGCGGATCGCTTTTTCGATCGCGTCCAAGCGAATTCCCTCTGCAATTTCACTCACATTGCCATGATCGTTAGCCGCAGGCGACCAATCAATCAACAAGCGAGCGGCCGCATTCTGCCTTGCCGAGGGGCACAAAGCTCATTTCGGCGGTTTTCGGTAAAGGAATCAACATTTTTCGCTGATTTTCCCGCCACCGCCAACGTGGCGGACGGGACGGCATCACGCGGCCAACGGCAGATCCGCGCGGCGGCTGCCCTTGCGTCCGGCCGGAGGCGGCACCAATTGCCTCGTCCTGAAATCGCGACTGCCATCTTGAATTCGCGGCCGGTTGCGTCTATCACGCAGCCCATCTTGGAAGCTCGGCTTCCCGGGCCGCTTTAGCTCAGTTGGTAGAGCACATCATTCGTAATGATGGGGTCAGGTGTTCGAGTCACCTAAGCGGCACCAAATGGCCTATCCCGCGCGCCTGCTTCAACCAGCGCTCAGCCGAGTGGAAAAGCTGACGCCGCCGAGACGAGGGCGAGCATTGCCAGCACGATCCCCGCCGCCCGACAGATGACGCGATGATGCCGCACCGCGGCAGCGCGCACGAGCGGACGCGAAAGCGCTACGGCCAGGAATCCGTACCAGCCTATGTCGATGATGGCGACGATGGCCGCGACCATCAGCATCTCGTTCGAGGTCCGGATCGGCAGCATCAGCCCCATGAAGGCGACGGCGAAGAAAGTGGCGGTTTCAGGCGAGAGAATGCTGATGAGAAACCCTCCGGCAAACAATCCGGCCTGCCGAGGCGCTTCGCCGATGGCCGGCGGCGCCGTTCTGGCGATGCGCAGGGCCATCCAGCCAAGGACGGCCGCACCGGCGATCTTGACCGCCGGCACCGACAGCGACCCGGAAAGATGAACGGCGCCAAACGCCACCAGGACCGCCAGCACGGCGGTGCCGGCGCCGATCCCGGCCACCAGCGGGATCGTCCTGCCAAAGCCGTGCAAGGAGGCAAGGCTGCCGGTCGCGAGGCCAATAGGGCCTGGCGTGATCATGATCACCGTATATGCCGCCAGGAATTGCAGCATCGCCGTCGACAGAATAAGCGAACTTGACATGCCAGTCTCCCGTTTGCTGCGCCGGTTACAGATTAGAGAAGAATCACCGTCGCGCTCCCACTCCATATTTCTCACCATGCGACGCTAAAATGCTTAGATGTTTTCGGATTTACTTTCCAAATAGAAGAATATCCCCGCGTGCCCAAAGCAGGTAACAGACGAGAAGCGTCGCAGGCATTGCGAGAGCCTGGATCTGATCGGTGCGAGCGTCAGCAATGACGCGGGCGACTTCGGTCGCCGTGACGATGATTGCCGGAAAGCGGCTGAGCAGTACCGAAAGGCGGAAGAGCTCCGGCACTTTAAGGCCGAAGAGCACCACGCCATGCGCGCCGAGCCTGAAGGCGCTGCCGAACTTGCCCACGGCATGGAGCAACCCCGATGTCACGACCAGGATTGGATTGCCGACGAGCAGCAGACTTGACCCGAGCACCAATGACCCGGTGCCGGACAGAAAATCTGCGCGCTGTATTGCCGACGGGTCGAGATGTCCGTTGCTGAGGGCGCGATGATACTCCTCGCCGCTGCGCAAGAAGATGGCGCTCGCCACCAGCAGCGCCAGTGAGTTCCAGCCGCCGGCGAGGTCGTGGCCGAAAATTAGAGGCGCGGCGAAAGTGCTGCTCGCCTCGGTTAACGCCAGCCGAATCTGCATGAACATGGCCATGCCGAGGCCCAGCACATTGCCGGCAATATAACAGCCTCCGGGTCCTGAAAGCCGCACCGCGACCGCTTGTGCCAATCGTTGTCCTGGCCAGCGCCGCTGGGCATCCGCTTTTTCGCTTGCCGACATCGCCCCTGCTCCTGGTACGATCCGCCCCAGCGACGGACGCCGGCGGCGGCCCCCGTTCCGCCGCCGTTGCTCGCCTTCTCCCCCGGATCGTGAAGGCGTCGTGGTGTTGGGAGGTCCATCCACGCTGCGAGCAGAAGCCTACGCGGAGCGGCGGGCGTGCAAATCGGTACCGCCACCCATTTTTAGGCGGTCGATTTCCCAGTTTTCGCGGAAATTTTGCTGTGGGAACTGCCCAGAGCCTGTTCCATCTCGACAGAATCGGCTGGGATCATGATCCAGTCTGGTGCGATTCCAGCGGATGAGTGCCCGTCAACAGCCACGGCTCGCCTCGCAGGCGCAGGAGGATTTCCATGCGGTTTGCGGCATTGAGCTTGCCGAGCAGCGAGGAGACGTGATGCTCGATCGTGCGGGGCGAGCGCGACAAATGTCGCGCGACCTCCTTGTTGCTGATGCCCTGGGCGATCAGGGCGAGCACCTTCTGCTCGTGCCGTGTCAGGCCGAGCGGATGGCGGCGGGCTGCCGCATAGGGTCCGCGCTGCACCTTCGGCAGCAGGCCTGACAGGCCCTGACGCTGCGCAAGCTTGCGCGCGAGCGCCGCGGCCGCGGGCGCGTCGATCTGGTCGAGCATCGCCACGGCGCGAGCGAGCGCCGCCCCCGCATCCGCCCCACGAACCTGCATGAGGGAAAGCGCTGCCTCGTAGGGCAGCGACAAACGCGTCCACTCCGCCGCGGCGGCCTGCGGATCGCCGAGAAGCTCGGCGGACCAGGGCGAGGGAATCGGCGCCGATTGCGCCGGCAGCGACCCGGGCATTCCGCATCGACGCCACCAGACCGACAATTCGCCAAGGTCCCGGGGGCGGAAATTGTCGAGGTTCATAGCCGCCAGCTCGGTAAGCTGCGCGTGGCTGGCGCCGACATCCTCGGCAAGCCAGGCCGCCTCCGCCAGCGCCAGGCGAACCGGGACGATACGCTGCGGCTCGCCGGTCGTCTGGCCCTCCACAAGCGCGCGCTGCAAAAGGTCGACGCCGTCGGTCTCGCCCAGCCTTACGCGGACCGTGCCAAGCACGGTGAGCGCCGGCAAGTGCATCACCATCGGCAGGCGTTCCACATTCATGACGCCCTGAGCGATGGTTGCGGCCTCGCGAAACCGGCCCTGTTCCATGCAAAGCTGCGCCTGCCGGCCGAGCAGGTATTGCGCCGCCGAATCGAGGTCGTGCCTGGTGCAGAATGCGATGCCTTCGGCCAGCAGCCGCTCCGCCAGCTCGAAGTCCTTGGCCACCACCGCGCATTCCGCAAAGTTCGTATAGGCCCGCGCCGCATGGTCGTGGAGCCCGTGCTCGAGCGCCAGGGCAAGGCTTTCCTCCAGCCGCTCAACGCCGCCGGGGCGGTTGGCAAACATGAGCGCGGTTCCGACATTGTTGAGGGCGTGAACACGCGTCTCGACCTCGCCCAGCCGATCGGCCAGACTGATCGCGCGCTCGCCCCATTCGATCGCCTCATCGAAACGATAGTGCAGCATGTGGAGCTGCGAGCGCGTGCTGTAGGCCATTGCCACCTCGGGACCGGGCGGCAGGCTTTCCACCTCACGCACGGCCTGGTCCGCATATTCCTCCGCCTGCGGGCCTTCGCCGCGCCGCCAGTGCAGGCGCGACAGCCAGCGTAGATTAAGGCCTACCTTGTCGATCCGGCCCAGTTGCCGCCAGATAGCGATGGCGCGATGCCGGGCCTCGATGATGGCGTCATAGACAAGCAGCGCCAACCCGGCCTCGTACGCCCAGTCCTCATGGAGTTGCGCGGCCAGCTCCGGCGGGGCCTGGTCGACATATCTGAGTGCGGTCGCCAGATGCGAGGCCGCCTCCCGATGCGCCCCCAGACGCGCGGCCTGGCTGGCGGCGAGCGGCGCGAGTTCGAGCACGCGTTCGCCATTGTCGGCGCCGCCGGCGTGGTGCACGCGGCGCGAAAGCAGAGCGCTTGCCTGCGAGGCCGGAACTTCCGAGAGTGCCGCTTCGACCTTCGCATGGAGCGAGCGTTGCACAGAGGGGGAGAGCCGGTCGAGCGTCGCTTCCCTGGCAAGCTCGTGGCGAAATGTCAGCGCGCCCTGGTCGTCCCGCCGCAGCAATCCGCGCACGACACATCGATCGACGAGCGCTTCGGCCTCGGCCCCGAGAAGGGCCCGGATCAGCCACGGCTCAACGCTGCCCGGCATGATGCTCATGACCTCCAGGACGTCGCGTTCTCCAGGCGTCAGGCGCGACAGGCGCGACCACACCGCGTCGCGTATGGAATCGGGCACACGCGCCGATTCGGTCTCGCTGCTGGACAGGAGCTCGGTAACGAAGAAGGGATTGCCCTCGGTAATGCGATAAAGCCCATCGGCGGAGCGGCCGGCCTGTTCGGCCAGCATTGTCACCGCCTGGGGAGACAGCGGTCTAAGCGTCACGCGGCGTACGGAGGCGGCGGGAAGATCGCCGAGCACGTGGGTCAGCGGGTGATCGGCGTTCAAATCCTCTCTGCGCATGCTCAGCACCAGCATGGTGCGGAGCAGAGAGACGCGGCGCCCGAGATATCTTACGAGGTCGAGCGTCGCATTGTCCGCCCAATGCATGTCCTCGAAGATGAGCACGGTCGTGCCCTTGGCGCGCTGCAGCGCATTCAGCAATGCCGGGAAAAGCCGCTCCGGCGCAGCGGTCTCCTCAAGCAGCGCCGCCACGCGCGGGTCGAGCAAGTGGGCCATGTCCTGGAGAGGGCCCAATGGGCGTGGCGTGAAGAGCGCCTCGCACCAGCCCCACAGCACCCGGCAGTCCCGGTCGGCGTTTTCCGCGAATTCGCGCAGCAGAGAGGTCTTGCCCAGGCCCGCCTCGCCGTGCACCAGCACGGTCCCACCATGTCCGGCAGCAGCTCTCTCGGCCGCGGCCAACAAAGCTCCAAGTGGGTCCTCTCGCTCAAGCAGCATCAAGCCCGCGCCTCCAGAATATTGAAGGTACAACAGCAGGCAATGAGTGCAACACAGTCGTTTCACATGGCCGGGGATGTTTGGCAAATAGCCGCTCGGAACCGGGCGTCATTTGTCCTGGAGCAGATATGTTTGCTGCTGCCGTAGGCACGAAGGCCACAGAACAGGCAGACCGCCACGGCTGCAAGCCGTCGGCAAGACCTGGCGAAGCGGACAGGATAGCCTTCACTTCCTTGGTGACAGTGGCGAAAGAAACGCGTTCCATAGATCCAGCCCCAAGCCCATCTCATCGTCGGCTGTTCCGGCCTGACGTTCAACAGGGGAAGAAAATCATGGAAGAGGAAGACGACATCCTGAGCGACCTGAGCTATGTCGCCGAAAATTTCGACGATGTGGGAAAGGAAACGATCATTCTGGTGCTGGAAGCCGCGATCGCCGAGATCATCGGCCTCAGAATCACCGTGCAGACTGCCGCGTCGAAGGCGAAATGGGCGCCAGACTGAGTTGCAGCCGGGGTTGAACGAGCGCCTCACCTCACCGGATTGTCGCCCAGCGACGCCACAGTCTTCAGCGCGCCGTCGAGCATGTCACCCTTCTCGTCCTTCAGCGCCGCTTCGCGCAGGCGCCGGATCCAGTCTGCGGCGTCCGGGCGGCCCTTGAGCTGGTCGAGCGCCGACAGCACCCGGTCGAATTTCGACTGGGCGCGGGCGTGGGTGTCGCTGTAACCCTTGATCAGCCGGCGGCAGTTGAGGATCTCCGTACCAAGCGCGTAGTCCTGGCCGACTTGGCCCAGCGCCAGCGCATACCAGCGCTCGAGATGCGCGGTCTCGACCTTGTGGCGCAGCAGGCGGCGGCGCCAGCGGCGCAGGCCGCCGATGAACCACAAAGCGGCAAAGCCGGCGAAACTGTCGGTGCGGATGCGGCGGCCGCGATTGATGCGGCGGTCGAGAAAGGCGGCGAGCTTCGGCCGGTCCTCGATGTAGCTGCCGAGCCCGGCCGGCAGCGTGCCGCAGAATTCCTCGATGCGCGGGTGGAAATATTCGGTCACCTGCAGGACCGAGCCGTCCTTGACGCCGACCTCACGGCGTACTCGTCGGTCGCGGCTCGAGCGCGTCTTCAGGTCGGCGACGCGGATCATGTCGTCGTAGCACATGGCGTTGGCCAGATGCTTGGCGGCGGCGATCGACAGCGCGTAGGCGTGTTCGGCATCGTCCAGCGCGACTGCCTGGTCGAGCCTATCGAGATACTCGCCGCCATAAGCAACGTCCTGATAGTCGACGACTTTTTTCAGGCCGCGAAGCGCCATGTCGCGGACAGGAGCCGGCAAAGCATCGACCCCGGCGGCCAGCGATTGCCAGCCTTTTAACAGGCTTTCCGGGCCGCTGACTTCTGTCGCGGCGCCGGAGCCGGTTTCAGCGGCCGCCGGCCCTGCAGTCTTGTCGCCCGAAGGCGCACTCGTGATGCCGCGCGCCCGATCGTAGGCGGCGCCGAAGGCGGCGAGACTGGCTTTGACGCCGCGGCCGCCGGCACTGACCGCCTGCTCATAGCTTTCGCGACTGAACGGCAAGGCGTCGGAGCCGGCCAGCGCGCCGAGCAGGCTGGCCGAGATCATCGAGCCATTGTCGGCGGCGATCTTCTCCATATCGAAGGCGATGAAGCGCTTGGCCGCGGCTTCCGCCGTGGCATGCACCTTCGAGGACGAGGCGCGGCCATCGCCGGGCTCGATCTTCTCCGAGACCGCGGCGATGCGGTGCGACGAGGCGATCAGCGTGGTGCGCTCGGGCGTGACGAAGCCGCGGATGATGGCGCGGCCGGCTTCCATCAGTTCGGCGGCAATCAGGATGTCGACGTCGCCCTGCGACGGCGACAGCGCGAAGACCGGCTGGCGGCCAGTGTCGCGGCACATTTCGACATAATAGATGGTGGCGCCGGTGCGCTGGGCGACGCCGGCGACCGAGGTCGATTGCGCGACGTAGCCGTTGCGCTCGGCGACGTCGGTGATCCAGTCGGCCAGCACGCCACCGCCCTGGCCGCCGACAGCCAGCACGGCAAGCTTGATGACGCGCTCGTCGTCCGGCGCGCCGGCTTTCGAGCGCGATGAGGGAACGGCGTCAAGCATCGGCGAATGTCAGGCGCCGGTTTTCACGGCGCCGCTGCAAGAGATCGATCATGGCGCGACGCGCGGCTTCAAGGAAACGGTCCCAGCGGCTCGGATTGTGGACGACATCGGCGCGGTAGAAGGACGGGCAGAGCACCGCCGCATCGGCGACCTCGCCGCAATTGCCGCAACCGACGCAGCTTTGGTCGATATGCGCCACCGGATCGTCGCGCAACGGATCGTCGAGCGACTTCACCGAAAGCGACGGACAGCCGGACAGCCGCATGCAGGCATGGTCGCCGGTGCAGATATCTTCGTCGACACCGAATTTCGGCTTGACTATGCGCGTCCCGCCCTTGATCGCCTTGTCGACCAGCGGCTTTTCGCGGCGCTGCCGGTTGAGCATGCATTCGGACGACGCGACAATGACTTTCGGGCCCTTCTCGTCCGTCGTCAGCGCCTCGCGCAGCGTGTCTTGCATTCTGGTTACGTCGTAGGTGCGGTCGATGTGGCGCAGCCATTTGACGCCCATGCCCTTCACCGCCTCGGTGATCGGGTGCTTGGTCGACTTGGTCTTGTTGCCGGCGCGGGACGACAGGATGTCCTGCCCTCCGGTCGCGGCCGAATAGAAATTGTCGACGATGACGATGACGCCGTCATTCTTGTTGAACACGGCATTGCCGACCGAGGAGGTCAGGCCGTTGTGCCAGAAGCCGCCGTCGCCGACGAAGGAGATCGAGCGGCGCTTGGCATCGGGCGAATTGAACGCCGAAGCCGAGGCCGGCCCCAGCCCGTAGCCCATGGTAGTGGCACCTAGCTCGAAAGGCGGCATGATCGAGAACAGATGGCAGCCAATGTCGGAGGCGATGTGGTGCTTGCCCAGCTCCTGCTCGACCAGCTTGGTGGCGGCGAAGATCGGCCGCTCCGGGCAGCCGACGCAGAAGCCGGGCGGCCGGCCCGGGACGACGTTGATCAGGTCGGCGGTGTCGAGCCCGTCGCCGATCTTGTTCGGCGCGCGGACCTCGCTTGGCAGCAGATGCGGGATGGTGGCACGCAGGAACGATCCGATGCCGTCGAGCATCACCTGGCCGGTATATTCGCCGGCCATAGGCAGATGTTCCTTGCCGACGAGCCTGGTGCCGCGGCCGGCCTTGTGCAGCATCGCGGCAAAGGCCTGTTCGATGTAGTTGGGCTGGCCTTCCTCGACGACGAGAACGGCGTCCTTGCCTTCGCAGAAGGACAGGAACTCGTCGTCGACTAAGGGATAGACGGCGTTGAGCACATAGAGCGGCACGTCGGTGTCGCCATAAGTGTCGGCGAGGCCGAGCCGCTGCAGCGCCCGGATGACCGAATTGTACATGCCGCCCTGCATGACGATGCCGACCGAGCCATGCTCCGGGCCGAAAAACTCGTTGATCTTGTTGGCGCGGATGAAATCCACCGCCGCCGGCCAGCGTTTCTGCACCTTTTCCTTCTCGTGCAGGAAGGACGCGGGCGGCAGCACGATGCGGCCGGTGTCGCGGCGCGGCGCCTCGAGCGCATCGGCCACAGTCATTGCCGGGCGCTTGTTGTCCTTGGCGATGAAATGGCCGTGGACATGGCAGCAGCGAATACGGACCTGCAGCATGACCGGCGTGTTGGAAACCTCGGACAGCTCGAAGCCGTCCTCCACCGCCTTGACGATCGACGGCAGGTTCGGTCGCGGGTCGAGCAGCCAGACCTGGCTCTTCATGGCAAAGGCGTGGCTGCGCTCCTGCATGATCGAGGAGCCTTCGCCGTAATCCTCGCCGACGATAATCAATGCACCGCCGGTGACGCCGCCGGAAGCGAGATTGGCGAGCGCGTCGGAGGCGACATTGGTGCCGACCGTCGACTTGAAGGTCGCCGCGCCGCGGATAGGATAATGCACGGATGCCGCAAGCATAGCGGTGGCGGTCGCCTCCGAGGCGCTCGCCTCGAAATGCACGCCGAGCTCGCCCAGGATATCCTGCGCGTCGGCCAGCACGTCCATCAAATGGCTGATCGGCGCGCCCTGATAGCCGCCGACATAGCCTACGCCGCATTGCAGCAGCGCCTTGGTGATGGCGAGAATGCCTTCGCCGGAAAACTCCTCGCCGGCGCCGAGCCTGAGCTTTTCGACTTCCTTGGCAAAAGACCGTTCGGCCATTTTGGGCTCCTTCCGTTACCGCCCCGATGGCGGCGCGTAAGATCAGATGTCGTGCTTGCGAATGTTCTTCAGCATCTTCTGCAATGTCGCGATCAGCGCCGCGTATTCGGCATCCTCGACATCGTCGAACATTGCCTCGAAAGCGTCGTGCATGGCCGGCCAGGCGCGCGCGAACTCGGCGCGGCCATCGTCGGTCAGGAACACATGGCGGATACGGCTGTCGGTGACCCCCTGCTCGCGCCGCACAAACCCTTGCCCCTCCAGCGTGTCGAGCGTGCGGCTCAAGGTCGACTGCTCGATGACGGTATAGACCGAGAGATCGTTGACGGTGACGCCATCGGTGACCGACAACACGGCCAGCGTACGCACCTGCGGAATGGTCAAGCCCTGCTTGCGGAAATTGTCACGCAAGGTGGCGTTGTAGCGGCCCATGATGCGGTTCATCAGATAGGGCGCGAATTGCTGCAGGCCGATCTGGCCCAAAGTCGAGATGCGCTGGCGCTTTTCAACCTTCTGTTCCATCACAGCCTCCCCGCCAGGAGAAAGCCGGAGCCGCCGCCCAAGCCAGCACCCGGATGGGTCGAGGCACCGATGTGGTAGAGACCCCTGACCCCGGTGGCGTGATTGCGGCTCGTCTTGAACGGCCGCCACAGAAACGACTGGTCGATAGCCGAGGAACCGCCATAGGGGTCGCCGCCGACCAGATTGATGTTCATCGCTTCCAGGTCGGCCGGCGAACAGGCGCGGCGTGCGATGACGCTGTCCTTGAACCCATCGATATGGCTGGCAAGGATCGCTTCGGCGCGGTCGGCATAGGCTTCGCGCAGCGCCTCGGTCCAGCGACCGTCTGCCGGTGTTTGCAGTTTGCCGGCGGCATCGCCCTTGATATGCCGTGGCGCCTCGGGCAGTTGCAGCCACAGGACCGCCTTGCCGTCCGGGCAGCGCGATGGGTCGAGCGCGTGCGGCTGGCCGATGCACATGGTCGGCACCTCCGGCAGCATGCCGCGCACGGCTTCGTTGCAGGCCTTCGAGACGCCGTCGAGCCCCGGCGTCAGATGCAGCAGCGCGACCTTGTCCAGGCCCTCGCCGCGCCATGCCGGCGGCTTGTCCAAGGCATAGTGGATCTGGAAATTGCCCTTGCCGTAGCGGTATTTTTGCGCTGCCTCGACGTCTGCTTTCGGCGCCGCGTCGCCGAGCAGCCGCTCGTAGAGCTGGGTCGGCGTGACCGAGCAGATGACGCTCTTGTTCACGTTGATCGTTTCGCCCGAAGCCAGCCGCACGCCGGCGGCGCGGCCTCCGCTTTGGACAATAGCCGCGACGTCGGCGCCGGTGCGGATTTCGCCGCCACGTTCCCTGATCAGGGCCTCGAAGGCGGCCAGCAGATTCCTGGCACCGCCCTTGACGATCGGCGCGCCGGCCGCCTCAAGCGCGAAGGCGATGACCTTGGCGATCTGGCCGGAGAACGCGTCCTCAGGCCCGAGGCCGGCATGCAGCACCCAGGGCGCCCACAGCGCGCGCATGGTTTCCGACTGATAGGTGCTTTCCAGCCAACCGCGCGCCGGCACCAGCGCGCTGCCGAGAAAGGCGGCAAGGCCACGCGGGCCGCGCCGCCAGGCTTCACCCGCCAGCAGCCTGGCCGTCGGGTAGGACCACAGGCTGCCACCGAGCAGTCCGAACAGCAGACCGGCGTTGCGCTCGATCTCGCCGACATCGTTTGCGTGCCGGTCGCCGTCGCCCGCGGCAAGCGCATTGATCGCCGCTACATTGGCGATACGGTCGGTGCGCAGGACGGCATGGCTGCCGTCCGGGCGCAGCACACCGGTCGGCGTGGAGCTGTTGCAAAACTCCAGGCCGTGCCGCGCCAGATCCTTGCCCAGCGCCGCATAGGCCGGCGAGGTGATGAACAGGACAAAGGTCGTCGCCATCACGTCGTGGATGAAGCCGGGCGCGGTGATTTCTTCGGTGCGCATGCAGCCGCCGATGCGGTCGTTGCGCTCGAGCACCAGCACCTTCGCCCCCTTGCCGCCAAGCATCGCCGAGCAGACCAGCGCGTTGATGCCGCTGCCGACGACGATGTGATCGGGAGCGCTCATCGATGCGTGCTCCTAGCAGAGATTGGCGCTCTACGGCGCCGTAGAGCCGCAGCTTTGCAAGGCTGCCGCTCCCACTCCGTCACCACAGTGCCACTTCCGCACATGATCTTCTCCCGAAGACCGCAGCCACCCTATTGCCTTGGCACCAACGCCAACGCGCGGATCGGGCTGCCGGTGCCGTGCTCGATCTTGAGCGGCGCCGCGATCAGGATCGCGCCTTTCGGCGGCAGCCGGTCGAGGTTGCAAAGGCTGGCGAGACCGTAGCGGTTAGCCTTGTGCATCAGGCTATGCGCCGGGAACGGCGGCTCCATTCCCCCTGCTTTTCCAGCATCCGTGCCGATCGTCTCGCTGCCCCAGCCCTTGATGTCCTTGCTAATCAGATACTGGATGGCTTCGGCGGTCGGGCCAGGCGTGTGCGGTCCGGTCTCATTGGCGTTGAGGAACTCGGCTTCCGAGCCGTTGCGCTTATACCAGTCGGTGCGCATCACCACCCACTCGCCGGGGTTGATAGCGCCATGTTCGGCTTCCCATGCCTTGATGTGATCGACGGTGAGCAGGAAATCGTGATCGGCTGCCGCTTGCTTGGAACAGTCGATGACGTTGACGGGTCCGACGAAGTTCTGCGCCGGAATGGTGTCGGTGGCGCCGTCCGGATAATCCTTGCCGGTGATCCAGTGGTTGGGCGCGTCGAAATGCGTGCCCGAATGCTCCCCGAGCTTGAGCCAGTTCCACGCCCACCACGGACCGTTCTTGTCATAGGCGGAGATGGCGTGGATCTCGATCTTCGGCGTGTCGACCGCCAGTTCCGGCGGCAGCTTGATCAGCGGTGTGTCGGGCCCGAGCGGCGCCGTCAGGTCGACCACCTGAATGGCGCCTGAAAGCAGCTGGCCGGCGACTTCGCCTAAAAGTTGTTGTGTGTCCATGGTCTCTGTTCCCTCTTTCTCGATGGTGCTGAAGGCTCTCGCGGCCCTTAATATCCTACTAGACGAAAACATATGCATCTGCAATTATCTTTAAGCATAAAGGAAATGGGACGGGGCGTGAGCGAGTTCGACGCCATATTTGTCGGGGCAGGCCACAACAGTCTGGCATGCGCCGCGCATCTGGCGCTCAAAGGCTGGAAAACCGCAGTTTTCGAGCGTAATGCAACGATCGGCGGCGCCGTTCAGACGCGCGAATTGACGCTTCCGGGCTTCCGGCACGATTTTGGCGCGATGAATCTCAGCCTGTTCGCCGGCTCGGCCTTTCACAAGAAATATGCAAATGAATTGAAAACCCACGGGCTGGAATTCGTGCCGGTGGCCGACTGTTTTGCCAGCGCCTTCCCCGACGGTCGCTGGTTCGGCGTCAGCAGCGACCTGGAAGTGACCGCCTCGCGCATGGCCGCTTTTTCCGACGCCGACGCACAGACATGGCGCCGTCTGGTTGCGGCATTCCCGGCGGAGGCCGAGCATCTGTTCCGGGTGCTGGGCTCGCCGATGAGCGGCCGTGCGCTCGCCGGCACCGCCTGGAACCTCTGGCGCAAGAAGGGTTTTGCCGGCGCGCTCGATACAGGTCGGTTGCTGCTTTCGTCACCCCGCGCCTGGCTCGAGGATACTTTCGAGTCACCGCATGTCAGGGCGACGCTGGCCACCTGGGGCATGCATCTCGATTTCGCGCCTGACATCGCCGGCGGCGCGGTGTTCCCTTACCTCGAATCCATGGCCAACCAGTGCTTCGGCATGGTGCTCGGCAGAGGCGGCGCCGACACGATTATCCGCGCTTTGTCGGGCATGCTCACGGCCGCCGGCGGCAAGATCGTCACTGGGGCTGATGTCGCCGAGATCACGGTTTCGGCCGGCAAAGCGACCGGCGTGCGGCTCACTTCCGGCGAGACCCACACCGCCACCAAGGCCGTCATCGCCGGTGTCGCGCCCAAGGCGCTGACCGGGAAACTGTTGCCTAACGGATCCGGCGACACCGGCTTCGACACGGCCGTGAAAAAATTCCGCCACGCGCCGGGGACGTTGATGATCCATCTGGCGCTCGACGACCTGCCGGACTGGCGCGCCGGTGCCGAGCTTCGGCAGTTCGCCTATGTGCATCTGTCGCCGTCGCTCGATGCCATGTCCCGGACCTATCAGCAGGCGATGTCAGGGGTGCTGCCGGACGAACCGGTGCTGGTCGTCGGCCAGCCGACGGCCGTCGATCCCTCGCGCGCGCCGGACGGCAAGCACGTACTTTGGGTGCAGGTGCGCATGCTGCCAGCCGAGATTGCAGGCGATGCGGCGGGCACGATCGCGGTGGCTCACTGGGACGAGGCTAGGGAGCACTACGCCGAGCGCGTCCTCGACATTATCGAGCGCTATGCGCCCGGCCTTCGTCGGAAGATCCTCGGCCGCGCCGTGTTCTCGCCCATCGACCTCGAACGCGAGAACCCGAACCTTGTCGGCGGCGACCAGATCTGCGGCAGCCATCATCTGGCGCAGAATTTCCTGTTCCGGCCGGCGCGCGGTTACGCTGGCTGGAACACGCCGGTCGGCAATCTGCACCTGACCGGGGCGGCAACATGGCCCGGCGCCGGCACCGGGGCGGCGTCGGGCTTCATGCTCGCGCAACAACTTGGCGGGAGGTAGGCTCCATTTTTCATCTAGGGTGAAGGAGGACAAGGCGCGGTTGCCCAAGGAGCCTGAACCCACCGATTGACAACGACACCGCGCATAAAAGCAACAGGGGAACGACCATGACAATCAACAGACGAGAATTGCTCGGATATGGCGCGGCCGCACTTGGCGCCACGTCGCTCGGCCTGCCGCAAATCGCCAAGGCTGCCGGCGAACTGACCATCGCCTACAATGTCAATTTGCCGTCCTGGGATCCGACCACCGGGCCTTCGGCGGTCAACCCGACCATCCAGGGTCTCTACCAGTCGGTGTTCGACCAGTTCATCCCGCAGAAGCCGGATCTTTCTTTCGCGCCCGGCCTGCTCACCGAATGGGGCTGGAACGAGGGTCGCAGCAAGATCATGATGACGGTGCGCGAGGGCGTCACCTGGCATGACGGCTCGCCATTCACGGCCGAAGACGTGGTCTGGTCGCTGCAGCGGGCGGGCGATGAAAAGACCGGCAACCCGATCCAGTTCGTCTGGAAGAACGTCAACAACTTCAAGATCGACGGCAACAAGATCACCGGCGACGTCGTGCAATTCGACCCGGTGTATTTCAAGTGGATGTCGTTCCTGACCGGCTACATCATGCCGAAGGCCTATTACGAAAAGGTCGGCGCCGAGGGTTTTGAGAAAGCCCCGATCGGCACCGGGCCCTATATGGTCGACAAATTCGAGCGCAACGCCTTCCTGCGGCTCAAGGCCAACCCGAACTACTGGGGCAGCAAGCCGGCCTTCGAGAACGTAACCATCAAGTTCGTTACCGATGCGGCGAGCCGCGTCGCCGAGATCGAGTCCGGTTCCTCGCAGGTGACGCTGGAAATCCCCTATGAGGAGTATGACCGCCTGATCGCCAAGGATGGACTTGCCGGCTCATGCAAGAACGTTTCCGACATCGGCATGATCTTCTTCAACGACATCGACGTGATGCTGGACAAGAACGTGCGCCAGGCGGCGGTGATGGCGGTCGACAAAAAGCTTTTGGTCGACCGGCTGCTGCGCGGTTACGGCCAGCCCATCGATACGCTGGAGACGCCGGAATACGCGGCCTACGATGCGTCGATCAAGGTGGAGCACAATCCGGACAAGGCCAAGGAACTGCTGGCCGCCTCCGGCTATTCGCCGGAAAAGCCGGTCAAGTTCACGATACAGACGACGAAGGGCTTCAAGCCCAAGGATTACGAGATGATCCAGGCGATCGTCGGCATGTGGCGCAAGGTCGGCATCGAGGCGACGATCGAGGTCTACGAGATCGCCAAGCACTACGAGCTGCGCGCCGCCGACAAGCTGGCGCCGGCGGCCTTCTACAATTGGGGCAATGCCATCGGCGATCCCACCACGTCGACCGGCTTTGCCATGTATGGCCCGAGCCCGCATTCGGTGTGGGACAGCCAGGACCTGATCGACATGATCAACCCGCTATGGGGCGAGAAGGACGAGGCCAAGCGCATTGCCGGCTGGAAGGCCGTCGACAAATATATCGCCGAACAGGCCTATGTGCTGCCGCTGATCCAGTATGCGCAGCCGATCGTGCATGCCAAGGGCGTCAATGTGGTGCAGCATGTGTCCGGCGCGCTGTTGCCGGCGCTGATGAGCCCGGCCTGAGATCAGCCCAGGACTAACGCGCGCCGTCTGCAACCACGGCGCGCCTTTTCCGCCAGGCATACAGGCGACCATGCTGCTGCAAAGATTCCTGATCCGTCTTCTGACCATGGCGATCACGCTGTTCGGCGTGGCGATCGTCGTCTTCATCGTCATCCGTGTCGCGCCGGGCGACCCGATCGCGATGATGCTGCCGCCCGGCGCGACCGATGCCGACATCGCTCGGCTGCGCGCGCTTTACGGGCTGGACAAGACCATCGTCCAGCAATTCTTCATCTGGCTGGCCGGTGTCGTCAGGGGCGATTTCGGCACGTCGATCTCACTGCGGCAGGACGTGCTTGGGCTGGTCTTCAATCGCCTCCCGGCGACGCTGGAACTCGCCATCGTCGCGCTTGTAATGGCACTGGCGATCGGCGGCACGACGGCGATCCTCGGCGCGCGCGAACGCGGCACCGCGGTCGAAGCCGGCATCGACATTGCCAGCGGTGCGGCACTCTCGATTCCCGATTTCCTATGGGGCCTGGTGCTGATCCTTCTGTTTGGCGTGCTGGTGCCTATCTTCGACATTTCTGGCCGGGTGTCGCCGCAGCTCGACCTGCCCTTCGCCACGCAATTCTATCTGTTCGAAAGCATCGTACGGCTGCGCTTTGACCTGACCAGGGACCTGCTGGCACACATGCTGATGCCGGCGATTGCGCTGGCGCTGCCACTGGCCGCGATCATCTCGCAGCTGCTGAAACAGTCGCTGAAGGAAGTGCTCGACCTCGACTACGTCGTGCTGGCGCGGGTAAAGGGCTTTTCGGAAACGCAGGTCATCCTGCGCGAGGCGCTGAAGAACGCGGCCCTGCCGACGCTGACGCTGGTCGGCGTGCAGTTCACCTTCCTCATCGGCGGCACGGTCATCGTCGAACGACTGTTTTCCTATGAAGGTCTCGGCAACATGGCGATCGATGCCGTCATCAACCGCGACCTGCCGCTGATCCAGGGCATCGTGCTGGTGTTCGCGCTGCTGTTCGTGCTGATCAACCTTGCCGTCGACATGATGTACGCCCTGCTCAATCCGAGGCTGCGCCATGGATGAGGCCCGCATTTCGAGACATGGCTCGCGGGCACGCCTGTGGCTGGCCGGCGGCTGGCTGCTGATTGCGCTGCTGGCCGCGATTTTTGCGCCGTTGGTCGCACCGCAGGACCCGCTGGCGCAGGATTTGATGCTGGAGCGGCTGCCGCCTTTCTGGATTGATGGCGCCGAGCCCGGCTACTGGCTCGGCACCGACAGCCTCGGCCGCGATCTTCTGTCACGGCTGATCTTCGGTGCCCGTATCGCCTTCATCGTCGCCTTCGCGGCAGCTTTTGCCGCCTGCCTGGTCGGCTCGACGCTCGGCCTGATCGCCGGCTATTTCGGCGGCTGGGCCGACCGCATCATCTCACGTATCGTCGATGTCTGGATGGCGTTTCCGCCGGTGCTGTTTGCCATCCTTCTGGTCGCCGTGCTCGGCACCGGCTTGAGCTCGGTTATCATTGCCATTGCCGTCATCGACTGGACGCGCTTCTGCCGGGTGATCCGCGCCGAGACGATGGGCCAGTCGCGCATGGACTATGTCGAGAACGCCCGCATCGCAGGCTACGGCCGCATCGGCATCATGCTGCGCGAAGTGCTGCCCAATGTGGTGCCGTCGATCGTCGCGCTGCTGTCGCTGGAGATGGGCATTGCCGTCATCGTCGAGGCGATCCTGTCCTTCGTCAATCTGTCGATCTCGACCGACGACCCGACCTGGGGCGGCATCATCGCCGAGGGTCGCCTGTCGATCCATCAGGCCTGGTGGGTGCTGGTGTTCCCGCTGGTGACGCTGATCCTGACGGTGCTGTCGTTCAGCCAGTTTGGCGAGGGCCTCAGGGCACGTTTCGATCCGGTGCTGCGATGAACGCGCTGGCGAAACCCTGCCTCGACATCCGCAGCCTTAGCGCGGTGCTGCCTAATGGCTTGCGCGTGCTGCGCTCGGTGTCGTTCGCCGTCGAGCCCGGCGAGGTGCGCGCGCTGGTCGGCGAGAGCGGCGCCGGCAAGACGATGATCGGCAAGGCGGTGCTCGGCGTGCTGCCGCCGAGCGTGCGCATTGTCGAAGGCGACATGCTGCTTGAGGGCGAAGACCTCGGCAAGCTGCAGCCCAAGGCGCGGCGCACGCTGATCGGCGCGCGCACCGCGCTGATCCCGCAGGATCCGCTGACCGCGCTCAACCCGTCACGGCGAATCGGCCCGCAGATGACCGACCGGCTGGTGCGCATCCTCGGCTGGAGCGGTGAGAAGGCCGATACACGCATTCGCCAATTGCTGGACGAGGTGCAGATCCGCGACCCCGAGCGTGTCCTCAAATGCTATCCGCACGAGCTGTCCGGCGGCATGCGCCAGCGCGTGCTGATCGCCGCGGCGTTTGCGGCCGAACCAAGGCTGATCGTCGCCGACGAGCCGACTACGGCGCTCGACGTGACCGTGCAGAAGCAGATCCTGCGGCTGATCGCGCAGCTGCAGCGCGAGCACGGCACGGCGATCCTGTTCGTCACCCATGATCTCGGCGTCGTCGCCAAGATCAGCCAGAAAGTTTCGGTGCTCTATGCCGGCAAGGTGGTGGAGGAGGCCGAGACGGCTGCTCTCTTCGCTGCCCCGCAGCACCCCTACACGCGAGCTCTGATGGCCGCGACGCCACACTACACCGACCCCTTCGCCTCGCTGAAGCCGGTGGACGAGGCGGTGCTGGCCGGGCTTGCTTCGGAGATCGCCGCCGCCGACCAGGCCTGGAGTCGGCCGCATGGCTGAGCCGCTGTTTTCCGTGCGCGGGTTGAAGGTTGCGTTGCCCGATATGACGCGCAAGCCGCTGATTGGCCGGGCGCCGCTGGCCGAGATCCTGAAAGGGCTGGATTTCGACCTGCCAAGGGGATCGGTGACCGGCATCGTCGGCGAATCCGGCTCCGGCAAATCGACGCTTGGCCGCGCGTTGGTGCGGCTTCTGGAGCCGAGCGCCGGCAAGGTCATCTTCGACGGCCGCGACATCACACATCTGCCTGAGGCCGAGCTCCGGCCGCTGCGCCGCAATCTGCAGATGATCTTCCAGGATCCGATGTCGTCGCTCAACCCGCGCCGCACCATCTTCAGCATCATCGCAGCACCGCTCAAGCAGAACGGGCTTGGCGACAACCTCAGGGATCGTGTCGCGGAGGCGCTTCAGCGCGTCGGCCTGCCGCAAGGCTTCGCCAGCCGCTATCGTCATGAATTGTCGGGCGGCCAGCGCCAGCGCGGCGGCATTGCCCGCGCGCTGGCGCTGTCGCCGAAATTCGTGCTGGCCGACGAAATCGTCTCAGGCCTCGATGTGTCGACGCAGGCACAGATCCTGACGCTGCTGGAAAAACTCGCCGCCGGAATGGGCCTGACCGTTGCCTTCATCAGCCATGACCTGTCGGTGATCCGGCGGCTCTGCCGGCAAGTGATCGTCATGCGCGAAGGCGCGATCGTCGAAGCCAGCGCGACCGACGCTTTGTTCGAGCAGCCGCAGCAGGGCTACACGCGCGATCTGCTCGCCGCCATTCCGCTGCCCGAGATCGATGATGCCTGGCTACTTCCCGCCGCAAAGGCGCCGGCATGAAACACAATCCTATTCGCACGCTAAAGAGGGGGCCTCAGGCGTGCACCCGGCAAAATGTCCCGCGATGGAGGATGACTGACATGAAGAATGCAATCCGCTACGCAGTGCTCACCGCCACCGTGCTGGGAGGCATCGGCACGGCTTACGCCAGTTCCATTCCCGGCATGCGTGGCCACGACCACACCGGCGTCACCGTCCCCGACATGGAGCAGGCGGTCGATTTCTTCACCGAGGTGGTTGGCTGCAAGAAGGCGATGTCGTTCGGCCCGTTCGCCGACGACAAGGGCACATTCATGCAGGATCTGCTGGGCGTCGATCCCAAGGCGGTGATCGAGGAGATCATCCTGGTCCGCTGCGGACACGGGTCGAACATCGAGCTGTTCAAATACACCGCGCCGGACCAGAAGGACCTGACGCCTCGCAACAGCGACATAGGCGGCTTCCATATCGCCTTCTATGTCGACGACATCGCCGCCGCAAAAGCTTATCTTGACGGCAAGGGCGTCAAGACGCGGATGGGGCCGCTGCCGGTTTCCGAAGGCCCGGCCGCCGGCCAGACCATCCTCTACTTCCAGGCGCCCTGGGGCTTGCAGTTGGAAGCGATCAGCTATCCCAATGGCATGGCCTATGAAAAAGATGCGGAGACGGTGCTGTGGAGCCCGAAGAACCCGGAAAAATAGCCCGGGGCGTCCCTGGCCTGCGCAAGCCGACTGCCGGCAAGCTGGGTTTCTGGGGCGGATTGTTTCAATCCTGAAACTTCAAGCTTGAATTAATCCGTCCCAGGCATAAACTCGACAAACAGAAGCGAAGAGGAGATCGCACGATGAAAGTTGCGGTTCTCGGCGGCGGACCAGCCGGGCTCTACTTTGCCATCTCGCTGAAGCTCAGGGATGCCGCGCATGAGGTCACGGTGTTCGAGCGCAACCGTGCCGATGATACGTTTGGCTGGGGCGTCGTGCTGTCGGCCGAAACGCTGGAGAACCTGACCAAAAACGACCCGGTCAGCGCCGTCTGGATCCGCAAGCATTTCGCCTATTGGGACGATATCGCCGTCATCCATGACGGCGTGCGCACGGTCTCGACCGGTCACGGCTTTTGCGGCATTGGCCGCAAGCGGCTGCTCACGTTGCTGCAGCGGCGGGCGCGCGAACTCGGCGTCAAGCTGGTCTTCGAAACCGACATCGCCGATCCCAAGCCATATATGGAGACGCACGAGCTGGTTGTCGCCGCCGACGGGTTGAACTCGAAAGCGCGGGGCGCCTTCGTCGACGTGTTCAAGCCCGATATCGACATTCGTAGATGCAAGTTCGTCTGGCTCGGCACCCACCAGAAATTCGACGACGCCTTCACCTTCATCTTCGAAAAGACCGAGCATGGCTGGGTGTGGGCGCATGCCTACCAGTTCGACAGCGATACCGCGACCTTCATCGTCGAATGCAGCGAGCAGACCTGGCAGCGCTTCGGCTTCGGCGCGATGTCGCAGCAGGAATCGATTGCCGTCTGCGAGCGCATCTTTGCCCGTCATCTCGGCGGCCACGCGCTGATGACCAACGCCAATCATATCCGCGGCTCGGCGTGGATCAATTTCCCGCGCGTCTTGTGCGAACGCTGGTCCTACAAGAACCTGGCGCTGATGGGCGACGCGGCGGCGAGCGCGCATTTCTCGATCGGTTCCGGCACCAAGCTGGCGCTGGAAAGCGCGGTGGCGCTGGCCGACTATGTCGAGTCCGAGCCAGACCTCGAGGCCGCCTTTAGCAAATATGAGGACGCCCGCCGCACCGAAGTGCTGAAGCTGCAGTCGGCGGCGCGCAATTCGCTCGAATGGTTCGAGGAGGTCGAGCGCTATCTCGGCCTCGATCCGGTGCAGTTCAACTATTCGCTGCTGACGCGTTCGCAACGCATCAGTCACGAGAATTTACGGCTGCGCGATGCCGAATGGCTGGCCGGCGCCGAGGAGTGGTTCCAGCGCCAGGCCGGCGCCGGGGGCAACAATCTGCGTCGCGCGCCGATGTTCGCGCCGTTCCGGCTGCGCGGCATGGGGCTGCAGAACCGCGTCGTCGTCTCACCGATGGCGCAGTACAAAGCGGTCGACGGCTGTCCGACCGATTGGCATTTCGCCCATTACGCCGAACGGGCCAAGGGCGGCGCCGGTCTCCTCTACATCGAGATGACGTGCGTCAGCGCGGAGGGCCGCATCACGCCTGGCTGCCCCGGTTTCTATGCGCCCGAGCATGAGGTCGCCTGGAAGCGGCTGGTCGAGTTCGTCCATGCCGAAACCGAGGCCAAGATCTGCGCCCAGATCGGCCATTCCGGTGCAAAGGGGTCGACCAGGCTCGGCTGGCAGGGAACCGACGTGCCGCTGCCCTCAGGCAATTGGCCCGTCATGGCAGCATCTTCCGTGCCGTGGTCGCGGGAAAACCAGGTGCCGAAGGCGATGGACCGCGCCGACATGGATATGGTGCGCGACCAGTTTGTCGCTTCGGCCGAGATGGCGGCGCGCTGCGGCTTCGACATGCTCGAAATCCACGCCGCGCACGGCTATCTCCTGTCCTCATTCATCACGCCCTTGACCAACCGGCGCACCGACTCCTATGGCGGCTCGCTGGAAAACCGCATGCGCTACCCCTTGGAAATCTTTCATGCGGTGCGCGCCGCGTGGCCGGCCGAGAAGCCGATCTCGATGCGCATCTCCGCCAATGACTGGCTGGGCATCGAAGGCGTGACGCCGGCCGATGCCGTAGAGATCGCGCGGCTGCTGCATGAGGCCGGCGTAGACATCTGCGACGTATCGGCCGGCCAGACGTCGGCCGTGGCAAGACCGGTCTATGGCCGCATGTTCCAGACGCCGTTTTCCGATCGCATCCGCAACGAGGTCGGCATGGCGACGATGGCGGTCGGCAATATCTATGAGCCGGACCACGTCAACTCGATCCTGATGGCGGGCCGTGCCGATCTCGTCGCGCTGGCTAGGCCGCATCTTGCCGATCCCTACTGGACGCTGCACGCGGCCGTCACGCTTGGCGATCGCGGCGTCAAATGGCCGGATCCCTATCTGCCCGGCCGCGACCAGCTCTACCGGGTGGCCGAACGCGAAGCGGCAGCGGGGTTGAAAGTATGAGTGCCGCGGTGACGATTTCGCGGCGTCATGCGCTGGTCACCGGCGGCGGCTCCGGCGTCGGCCGCGCGATCGCGCTGGCGCTGGCCGGCGCGGGCGTTAACGTGACCATCTGCGGCCGGCGCGTGGAGCCGCTTGCCGAGGTCGCCGCGGAGAACAAGTCCATCTTCGCCATTGCCGCCGACGTCACCGACGAGACGTCGATGGCGTCGCTCTACGAGGCCGCGGAAGCGGCACGCGGAGCGTTCGACATCGTCGTTGCCAATGCCGGCATGTCCGGCAGTGCCCCGGCGCAGCGGACCTCGCTGGCAGACTGGCAGCGCACGCTCGACGTCAACTTGACCGGTGCGTTCCTGACGGTGAAGCCGGCGTTGGCCGGCATGGCAGTGCGCAAGACTGGCCGTATCATCTTCGTCGCTTCCACCGCCGGACTGAAAGGCTATCCCTATGTCGCAGCTTACGTTGCCGCCAAGCATGGCGTCGTCGGCCTGATGCGGGCACTCGCCGTCGAGACCGCCAAGTCCGGCATAACAGTGAATGCCGTGTGCCCAGGGTTTGTCGAAACCGAGATGCTGGAGAGCACCGTCCAACGCATCGTCCAAACGACCGGCCGTTCGTCCGAGCAGGCACGGACGAGCCTAGCCGCGACCAACCCGCAAGGCCGCTTCATCCAGCCGGAAGAAATTGCGGCCGCGGTACTTTATCTGTGTGGCGACGCCGCCCGGTCGATTACCGGACAGACGATTTCGATCTCCGGAGGTGAGACATGGTAGCCGGTCCCCTGCCCGCCCCGTCCGGACCCGGCAAGGACCGCCTGCGGCTGTGGATACGCCTGCTGCGCGCCTCGCGCACCATCGAGGCCGAGCTGCGCGAACGACTGCGGCAAGAGTTCAACACAACGCTGCCGCGCTTCGACGTGATGGCCGCGCTCTACCGCGCGCCGGAGGGCATGCTGATGAGCGATCTTTCGCGCTTCCTGCTGGTGTCCAACGGCAATGTCACCGGCATCATCGACCGGCTGGTCTCGGAAGGGTTGGTGATGCGGGCCCGACGCAATGGCGACCGCCGCACCTCGATGGTGCGGCTGACGGAAGAGGGATCGAAGATTTTCGCCGTGATCGCCGCCGCGCATGAGAAATGGGTCGGCGAGTTGCTGGGCAATGTGAGCGAGGATGAGGCGCGCCGGCTGACCGGCATGCTGACCTCCTTCCGCAGCAATTGGGAGGGACGGGAATGACGAAGCTGGCCGGCCGCAAGCCGAAGCATTTCCACTGGCAGGTCGAAGGCAAGATCGCAAAGATCCGGCTCGATCGACCGGAGCGCAAGAACCCGCTGACTTTCGACAGTTATGCCGAATTGCGCGACATATTTCGCGACCTTGTCTACGCCGATGATGTCGATGCTGTGGTGGTCCTGCCCAATGGCGGCAATTTCTGCTCGGGCGGCGATGTCCACGAAATCATCGGCCCACTGGTCAAGATGGACATGAAGGCGCTGCTCGCCTTCACCCGCATGACGGGCGATTTCGTCAAGGCGATGCTGAATTGCGCCAAGCCGATTATTGCGGCGGTCGATGGCGTGGCGGTCGGCGCCGGCGCGATAATCGCCATGGCCTCCGATATCCGCATCGCCACGCCCCAGGCCAAGACAGCATTCCTGTTCACCCGCGTCGGCCTTGCCGGCTGCGACATGGGGGCCTGCGCGATCCTGCCGCGCATCATTGGCCAGGGCCGCGCCGCCGAGCTGCTCTATACCGGCCGCACGATGAGTGCCGAGGAAGGCGAGCGCTGGGGCTTCTACAACCGGCTGGTCGATACCGCAACGCTTGAGGCCGACGCGCTCGACATGGCCGCGCGCATCGTTTCCGGCCCGACCTTCGCCCATGGCATGACCAAGACGCAGCTGAACCAGGAATGGTCGATGGGTCTCGACCAGGCGATCGAAGCGGAAGCGCAGGCGCAGGCGATCTGCATGCAGACCCGCGATTTCGAGCGGGCGTACACGGCTTTCGTGGCCAAGGAGAAGCCGGTGTTCGAGGGAAATTGAGATGATCGCTTCCACGCTGGCGGGACAGCACCCCCCTCTGGCCTGCCGGCCATCTCCCCCTCAAGGGGGGAGATTGGATATCAGGCCCGCTTTCGCCAATCTCCAACATCGCAGGGAGAGCCGTGGCAGCGAAGCCGCCAATCTCCCCCCTAGAGATGTCCAGCAGGACAGAGGGGGGCGCCGTGGAGCGCCAGGGCCGGAGAATTGTGGAGGCAGCAATGCCTGACCGTTCCTTCCTCTCCTGGCCGTTCTTCGAGGATCGCCACCGCGATCTGGCGGAGCGGCTGGAGGCATGGTGCGCCAAGAACCTGCCGGTCGCGCATCACGATGTCGACGCGGCCTGCCGCGAGCTGGTGGCCAAGCTCGGCCAGGACGGCTGGCTGAAGCCGACGGCGCTCGACACCGAAAACCCCTCGCCGCTCGACGTGCGCACGCTCTGCCTCACGCGCGAGACGCTGGCCCGGCATGATGGGCTGGCCGATTTCGCCTTCGCGATGCAAGGGCTCGGCACCGGCGCGCTCAGCCTGTTCGGCTCGCCCGACCAGCAGAGCTGGCTGGCGAAGACACGGGCCGGCAAGGCGATTTCGGCTTTCGCGCTGTCGGAGCCGCGCTCGGGCTCGGACGTCGCCAATATGGAAATGACGGCCATGCGTGACGGCGACAGCTATCTCCTATCCGGCGAAAAGACCTGGATCTCCAACGGCGGTATCGCTGACTTTTATGTTGTCTTTGCCCGCACCGGCGAAGCGCCCGGCGCCAAGGGGCTTTCCGCCTTTGTCGTGCCTTCCGAAACCGAGGGGCTGATCGTTGCCGAGCGGCTGGAGGTGATCGCGCCGCACCCGCTCGCCCGGCTGTCCTTCGACAATGCACGCATTCCAGCCTCGGCGCTGATCGGCAAACCCGGTGACGGTTTTCGCATCGCGATGTCCGTGCTCGACGTGTTCCGTTCGACCGTCGGCGCAGCGGCGCTCGGCTTTGCCCGGCGCGCGCTGGACGAAAGCATCACAAGAGTGGCCGAGCGCAGGCTGTTCGGTGCGCCGATGGCCGAGCTGCAGATGGTGCAGGGCCACATCGCCGACATGGCGCTGGATGTCGATGCCGCCGCGTTGCTGGTCTATCGTGCCGCCTGGACCAAGGACATGGGCGCGGCTCGGGTTACCCGCGAAGCCGCCATGGCCAAGCTGTTCGCTACCGACAAAGCGCAGGAGGTGATCGACAGGGCTGTGCAGCTGCATGGCGGCGACGGCGTCCGCAAGGGCCATATCGTCGAAAGCCTGTATCGCGAGATCCGGGCGCTGCGCATCTACGAGGGAGCGTCCGATGTGCAGAAGGTGGTGATTGCACGGCAAGTGATGGGAGCGGCCTGAGACGGGAGTTTGCGTCAAATTATTGTCTTCGAGTTTTGAGCGACCGGATTTGAGCATTGGGAGGTTTTGACATGCACACCATCCTGCAGCCGGAAGGCTGGGCGAAACCCGTCGGCTACGCCAATGGCGTCGCCGCGCGTGGGCAGCTTGTCTTCGTCGGCGGGCAGGTCGGCTGGAACGGACAGGGCCGCTTCGAGACCGATGATCTTGTCGGCCAGGTGCGGCAGACGCTGGCCAATATTGTTGCTGTGCTCGCCGAGGCCGACGCCAAGCCGGAACATATCACCTCGATGACCTGGTACTTTACCGACAAGGCGGAATATTTGGCCAATCTCAAGGGGATCGGCGAGGTCTATCGCGAGGTGATCGGCCGGCATTTCCCGGCGATGGCCGCCATGCAGGTGATGGCGCTGGTCGAGGATCGCGCCAAGGTTGAGATCCAGGCCACGGCGGTTATTCCGGAGTGACGGCAACACGTGGCAATTTTTTAAGCTTAAAACTTTCGCCTTGAAAAGCGCGGTACTTTGGATAGCATCCAATGTCTTGCGACTGCCGTGCCGGGAGGGCTTTCCGGCAGTCCCGTCACTTGGCGCATCAAAACCGTGCGGGGCCAAACCCGTCCGATCATAACCAGAGGGAACGAGAATGAACTTCACCCGTCGCAACCTGCTGCTTCTTGCTGCCGCCATCGGCATCGCCGGCGGCCCGGCCTACGCCGAAGGCACGCTGAATGTCGGTGCCTATCCGACCAATCCGCCTTTTGAATACAAGAACGAGAGCGGCACGTTCGAGGGTTTCGAAGTCGACATCATCAATGAGGCGGCAAAGCGTATCGGCATGACCACTGATATCGCCGATCTCGGTTTCCAGGCGCTGTTCGCCGCCACCACCTCGAAGCGCATCGACGTCGCCATCTCGTCGATCACCATCACGCCGGAGCGGCTGAAGTCTCAGTCGTTCACGCAGCCCTACTATGATTCCGACATGGGCATCGCCGCGAAGGCCGACAGCCCGATCAAGGCCGAGGCCGACCTCAAGGGCAAGATCGTCGGCGTGCTGTCCGGCTCGACCGGCGAAGCCTGGGTCAAGGCCCACCAGGAAGCGGACGGGTTCAGTGACGTCAAGGGCTACGACACGCAGCAGAATTTGCTGCTCGATCTCAGCTCAGGCCGCGTCGATGCGGCGGTCAGCGATATTCCGGGCCTGGAATATTCTTTCACCAGGATGAAGGATCTCGCCGTAAAAGAGCGCATCAAGACCGGCGAGCAGTACGGTCTGATGATGACCAAGGACCACCCGCTGCTCGGCAAGCTGAACGACGCGCTGACCGCGATGAAGAAGGACGGCACGCTGGCCGCGATCCACAAGAAGTGGTTCGGCAGCGACGCACCTGCTGATTCCTCGACCGTCAAGGAAATTCCTATGCCGAAGGCCTGAGCGGCAGTTCACGCTTAAATATCGTGCCGGCTTCGATGCCGGCACGATTTCGGATTTCGGGCTCGGGCTCGAGCGTCGCGGGACGCCAAACGTTTCGGAAATGCTGCGATGTCGCTGCTGGACACCTTCTTCAACGCCGACGTCATGGTCTCCAGCCTGCCGGCGCTGTTGCGCGGCTTCCTGAACACCCTGCTGCTCGGAATCATGAGCATCGGCATCGGTATTCCCGTCGGCCTCGCGATCAGCCTGGTGCGGCTCTATGCGTCAAAGCCGCTTCGGCTGCTGGCTGTCGGCTACATTGACATTTTCCGGGCGATGCCGGTGCTGGTCGTGCTGATCCTGATCTACTATGCGCTGCCGTTCCTCGGCATTCGCCTGTCATCGTGGACGTCCGCGGTGATGGCCTTCGCCATCATCATGGCGGCCTATTCGGCCGAGGTGTTCCGCTCCGGTATAGAGAGCATTCCGCGCGGCCAGTTCGAGGCGGCGCAGGCGCTCGGCCTGCCGTTCTTGCTGACCTTGCGCAAGGTAGTGCTGCCGCAGGCGATCCGCGTCGTCATTCCGCCAATGACCAGCAATTGCGTTTCGATGTTCAAGGATACTTCGCTCGCTTCCACCGTGGCGCTGCCCGAACTGCTGAAAGAAGCGACCAACGCGCAATCGCTCTATGCCAATCCTTCACCGCTGATCGGCGCGGCGCTGGTCTATCTCATCTTTCTCTGGCCGATGGTCCGTCTCGTCAGCCTCCTTGAACGCCGCTTTCAAACCGAAAAGACCCGCTAATCTGTCAGCGCACTTCGCAGGAGACGACCTTGAACCAGCATCAGATTTCGAAAACCGGCGATGCCGCAGCTTTCCCGGTCGAGACGATCCGCGCCATGTTTCCCGCCTTGCAGCAAGCCGGGGACTTCGTCTTCATGGACAATGCAGCCGGCGCGCAGATCCCGCAAAGCGTGCTCGATGCGGTCACCAACCATTTGGTCGCGCATAATGTGCAGCGCGGCGGCCGCTATGGCCGCAGCGTCACCGTCGACCAAGCCGTCGCCGGCGCTCGCGAAAGCGTGGCCTTGCTGATCAACGCCACCAACCCGGCGGAGATCTGTTTCGGCATGAACGCCACTTCGTTCATCCGCCTGGTCAGCCTCGGCATCGGCCAGATGCTTTCCGAGCGCCCAAACGGGGAGCGTGACGAGATCGTCATCACCGACATGGATCACGACGCCAATATCGCGACGTGGCTGGCGCTGGCGCCCGCCGGCGCCAAGTTCAAATGGTGGCGGATGCGCGACGACGGCAATCTGCATGTCGACGATTTGCGCCCGCTGGTCTCAGAGCGCACCCGGCTCGTCGCCTGCACGGTCACGGCGCATTCGATCGGCTCGATTGTCGACGTTGCCTCCGTGGCTGCGATTGCGCATGCGGCAGGCGCCGAAGTGTTCCTCGACTGCGTGCATTACGGGCCGCACGGGCTGATCGATGTGCAGGCCTGGGATTGCGACTATCTCGTCTGCTCCGGCTACAAGAATTTCTCGCCGCATATGGGCTTCCTGTGGGGCCGCTTCGAAACACTGAAGCGCTTGCCGACCTTCCGCGAGGATTTCATCCCCGACGAGCCGCCCCACAAAATCGAAGCCGGCACGTTCATCTACGAGAACGTCTCCGGCATGGATGCCGCGGTGCGTTACCTCGAATCGATCGGCCGCAATTTCTTGTCCGAGAATAACCGGTCGCGCCGCGACAACATCGTCGCCGGCATGAATGCAATCCGCGACTACGAACAGGTGCTGGCGCGCGAAATGCTGGCGGTGCTCAAGGATTGCGGCGCGACGATCTACGGCGTGGCCGAAGAGGCACGCCTCAGCGAGCGCGTGCCGACCTTCTGCTTCAATGTCGGCACGCTATCGCCGCAGAGGATCGTCGAGGAAATGGCCGAGATGCAGATCGGCATTCGCGACGGCCACATGTATGCGCCGCGTCTGATGAAGCGGCTCAACCTCGGCATGGACAGCGGCGCCGTGCGCGCCTCGCTGGTGCATTACAATACGATCGAGGAAGTCCGGCGCTTCGGCGAGGCGCTGCGCACCATCATCGCCCGGCTGTCCTGATCGGAGTGGGCGGCGGCGCCGGCGCGATCCTCGTGAAGCGCAAAGGCGGTCGCACCCGGGTTCTCCAAGCCGGGGCGCAATTGCATGCTTGGGATCAAGTAATCGCCGCCATTCTGCTGCCGATAACGAATGGGCCGGATTGTCTCGAGCGTTCGCATCCTTTCGCGCAGTCGCTCCGCGACAGGCTCGAAATCCGCCTCCCCGAAACGGTCCACCCTGTAAACCACGAACGGCGGAAGCACGTCGTAGCCCGGATAGTATAGAATCCCGTGATTGATCGGGAACAGCAGGTCGTCGATCGGGCCGTTGACGCCGCGGGCGGAGTAATGCTCTTCCCAGCCGCCTGCGGTCACGATCAGCATTGCGCGCTTGCCGGCGAGCGTTCCCTCACCAAAGCGGTCACCCCACCGCTTGTCGCTGTGCTCGCCAACGCCATAGGCGAAGCCGTAGGCGTACACGCGATCGACCCAGCCCTTGAGGATCGCCGGCATGGCGTACCACCACAGCGGGAACTGGAGGATCAGGGTGTCGGCCCATAGCAGCTTGTCGATCTCGGCTTTGACGTCATCGGTCAGAGTGTTGGTCGCAAAAGCCTTTTTGGAGGCGCCGGCCGGCAGGAAGCGTGCTTCGGGCGGCCACGACGGAAAGTCGGCACGGTCCACCTCGGCTTTCCACCCATCGGCGTAGAGGTCAGACACCCGCACCTCGTGGCCCTGGGCCTCGAGTTCCCTGATGGCGACGTCACGCAGCGCGCCGTTGAGCGAACGCGGTTCAGGATGAGCAAAAACAAGCAGGACTTTCATGGGTCTACTCCGAAGAAGGACGATAGACACCAAAGGTAGCGAGCCGCGGGCTGATCCACTACATGTAGGAAATGTATAAGATAATGCCGAATAATGGATAGATCGGACGTCACTCTCGAGCGCATGCGCACCTTCGTTCGCGTCGCCGAGCGCGGCAGCCTCTCGGCGGTGGCGCGCGAGCTCGGAGTTGGGCAGTCGACGGTCACACGGCATTTGCGAGAACTCGAGGAGGCCGTCGGAGTGCCCTTGCTCAGCAGGACCACCCGGCGCGTCACGATGACCGATGAAGGCAGCCGTTACTATGGCGACAGCGTCCAGATCCTGCGCCTCGTTGAGCAGGCCGGCGATGAGGCGCGGGGCACGCGCGGCGCGTCGGCCGGCACGATCCGGATATCCTGCACGGCGGCGCTCGGGGTCTTGCACGTCAGCCGGCTGATCTTCGCCTTTCAGGACCGCTATCCCGATATCGGCATCGATCTCAGCCTCACCGACGAGCGCATCGATCTTGTGCGGGAGGGCGTCGACATTGCGCTTCGCCTGGGTCCGCTCACCGACAGCTCAATGAAACTGCGGGCGCTCGGGCAATCCCGGCGTCTGCTGGTGGCGGCGCCGGCCTATCTGGCGGCGCGGGGCAGACCGGCTGTCCCGCAGGATCTGCCTGGCCATGAAGGCATCCGGATGTCGAACATCGCAGGAAGCGACACACTCGCCCTGCAGGGGCCGGTCGGCAAACGCTTTGCGGTGCCCTTTGGCGGTCGATTTCGCGTCGACCATGGGCTTGCCGCGCGCGAAGCCATTGTCGCCGGGCGCGGTATCGCACCCGCCCACCATTGGCTTGTCGACGATCTCCTGGCGGCCGGCCGGCTGGAAGTGGTCCTGCCGGGCTATTTTCCGCCTCCCGTCCCGCTGAGCATGCTGATCGTTCCGGAGCGTGCGGGCATTGCCCGGGTGCGGCTGCTGGTCGACTTTCTCGCCGAGCAGATCTCCGGCATTCCGGGGATCGAGAAGCGGTAGCCGGCCGGCAAACCTCGCCGGATCAGGCGGCCTTCTTTTTCGCCAACCTTGCCTTGATGCTGGCAACGTCGGCACGCGGCGTCGCCGCGAATAGCGTCCTGGTGTAGCTGTGCTTGGGGTCGGCGAAGACCTCGTCGCGCGAGCCGTATTCGACCGCCTCGCCGAAATACATTACCATCACGTCGTCGGCGATGTAGCGTACCACCGACAGGTCGTGGCTGATGAAAACATAGGTCAGCTGAAACTCGTCCTGCAGGTCGGCGAGCAGGTTCAGCACCTGCGCCTGCACCGAAAGATCAAGTGCCGAGACCGGCTCGTCCAGCACCAGAAGGCTGGGGTTGAGCATCAGCGCGCGGGCGATGGCGATCCGCTGGCGCTGGCCGCCCGAAAACATATGCGGGTAGCGATTAAAGTGCTCGGGGCCGAGACCGACCTTCTTTAGCATCTTCATGGCAAGATCGCGCCGCTCGTCGGCCGTGCTGTCGGTGTTGATGAGCAGCGGCTCGGCAAGCACGTCGCCGATCTTCTGGCGTGGATTGAGCGAACCATAAGGGTTTTGGAAGACGATCTGGACCTTGCGGCGCATTTCCTTCGACAGGCCGTTCCTGCCGATGTCTACCCTCTTGCCGTCGATGAAAAGCTCGCCGGAGGTCGCCGGGTCGATCAGGGTGATGATGCGGGCGAGTGTTGACTTGCCGCAGCCGCTCTCGCCGACGATGGCCAGCGTCTTGCCCTTGTCGACGCTGAACGAAACACCCTTGACGGCATGAACCGTACGGGAGGGGCGGAAAAGCCCGCCACCGACATGATAGTCGCGCACGATGTTCTTGCCTTCGACTACCGTCACGCTCATGAGGCGGTTCCTCCTGCGGACCGGGCTGCGACTACAGATGGGGCCGGCTCGAACAGCATGTCGGAAACAGTAGGCAATCGGTCGCCGACGGCGTTTTCCGGCAGCGCCGACAGGAGCGCGCGCGTGTAGTTGCTCTTGGGGGACTCGAACAGCGACAGCACGTCGGCCTCTTCCATCTTGCGGCCCTTGTACTGGACGATGACACGGTCGGCGGTCTCGGCAACCACCCCCATATTGTGGGTGATCATGATCAGGCCCATGCCATATTTGGCCTGCAGGCCGACCAGCAGATCGAGGATCTGCTTCTGGATGGTGACGTCGAGCGCCGTGGTTGGCTCGTCGGCGATCAAAAGCTTGGGATTGCAGGCGATGGCGATGGCGATCATGACGCGCTGACACTGACCACCCGACATTTGGTGCGGGAAGGAGCCCAGCCGTTCCTCGGGGTCGGCGATGCCGACCAACTTCATCAATTCGATGGCACGCGCCCGGCGCTGGGCGCGGTCCATGCCCATATGGAAGCGCAGCACCTCCTCGATCTGGAAGCCGACGGTGAAGCACGGGTTGAGGCTGGCGACCGGCTCCTGGAAGATCATCGAAATGTCCTTGCCGACGATCTTGCGCCGCTCGGATGGGCCGAGCTTGAGCAGGTCGATGCCGTCGAAGGCCATGCGGTCGGCCCTCACCGTCGCGGTGTTGGGCAAAAGCCCCATCACCGCCAGCATCGCCACCGACTTGCCCGAACCGGATTCGCCGACGATCGCCAGCACCTCGCGCGGTTCGACCGACAGGTCGATGCCTTGTACCGCCATGAATGGTCCAGCGGCGGTGTCGAAGGAAACGGTCAGGTTCTTGATCTCGAGAAGAGGCATTGGATTATGACCTCTTCAGCTTGGGATCGAAGGCATCGCGCAAGCCATCGCCGATCAGATTGATGGCCAGCACAGTGATCAGGATAGCAAGGCCGGGGAAGGTCACCACCCAAGGCGCGCGCAGGATGAACTCGCGCGCCGAGGCGAGCATCGTGCCCCATTCCGGCGTCGGCGGCTGCGCACCGACACCGAGGAAGCCGAGCGCCGCAGCCTCGAGAATAGCATTGGAGAAGGACAACGTCGCCTGCACGATCAGCGGTGCCAGGCAGTTCGGCAGGATCGTCCTCACCATCAAGCGAAGATGACCGGCACCAGCCACCTTGGCGGAGATGACATATTCGCGGTTCTTTTCGGCCATCACGGCGGCGCGGGTGAGGCGCGCAAAATGCGGCTGCAGCACCAGCGCGATCGCCAGCATGGCATTGAACAGGCCGGGGCCAAGGATCGCCACCAGCACCAGCGCCAGAAGCAGCGACGGGAAGGCCAGGATGATATCCATGATGCGCATGATCAGCGTGTCGACCCAGCCGCGGAAATAGCCGGCGAGCACGCCAAGCACGATGCCGCTGGTGAGCGAGAAGACGACGACCACCAGGCCGATGAACAGCGAGAAACGCGCCCCGAAGATCAGCCGCGAAAGCATGTCGCGGCCGACCGCGTCGGTGCCGAGCAGGAACATCGATTTGCCGCCTTCCTGCCAGGCAGGGGGTGCCAGCAGCGCATCGCGAAACTGCTCGTCGGGCGAATGTGGGGCGACGAACGGCGCAAAGATCGCCACCAGCACCAGCGCCGAAAACACGACAAGGCCGATGACCGCGCCGGTGTTCATCGAGAAGTAGTGCCAGAACTCGGCGAAAGCGCGTTGCCTGCCGCCTGTCGGGATGGAGGCGGCGGTAGCTTCGGCGGCGGATTCGTCGGTCATCTCACTGCACCCGGATGCGCGGATTGATGACGGCGTAGAGCACGTCGACGATCAGGTTCACCGCCATGACGATCAGCGCGATGATCAGCAATCCGCTCTGGACGACGACATAGTCGCGCTTGCCGATGGCATCGATCATCCATTTGCCGATGCCCGGCCAGGAAAAAATGGTCTCAGTCAGAATGGCGCCCGCCATCAAGGTGCCGACCTGCAGTCCAATGGTGGTGACTACCGGGATCAGCGCGTTGCGAAAAGCGTGCAGACCGATGACGCGGCGCGGCGCCAGGCCCTTGGCGCGCGCGGTGCGGACATAGTCCTCGCCCAGCACCTCGAGCATCGCCGAGCGCGTCTGGCGCGCTATGACGGCAAGCGGGATCGTCGCCAGCACGATCGACGGCAGGATCAAATGGCTGACGGCAGATTTGAAAGCGCCGCTCCTGCCGGAGATCAGGCTGTCGATGAGCATGAACCCGGTCGTCGGCCTGAAGAAATACTGCAGGCCGATGCGGCCGGAAACCGGCGTCCAGCCGAGATAGCCGGAGAAGAAGATAATGAGCAGCAACCCCCACCAGAAGATCGGCATCGAATATCCGGTCAGCGCGACACCCATCGTAGCCTGGTCGAACCACGAGCCGCGCTTGACCGCGGCGAAGATACCGGCAGGAATGCCGAGCAGGACGGCGATGATCAACGCCACTGTCGCCAGTTCCAGCGTGGCTGGAAACAGCGCCTGGAATTCGCCGAGCACTGGCCGCTTGGTGGCAATAGATATGCCGAAATCGCCGGTCAGGACCCTGCCGATATATTCCAGGTATTGGATGACATAGGGCCGGTTGTAGCCGAACTGCTCGATGAGCTGGGCGTAGCGCTCGGGGCTGACGCCGCGCTCGCCCGCCAGGGCCAGGATAGGATCGCCGGGCAGAAGCCGGACGAAAGCAAACGCCGCCAGCGATATGCCGAACACGGTCGGGATGATCAAAGCGAGCTTGTGGAGGAGATAACGGAGCATCTTGCTTCATAGAACGGCGGCGCGGGAAGTCCAGCGCCGCCGTTCAATTTCTCAGGACTTATTCGGTGACGTCGACGCCGTCAAACCGATGAATGCCGAGCGGGTCCATAACGAAGCCCGACACCTTCTTGTTCATCGGCATGAAGACCTTGGAGTGGGCGATGGTCAGCCACGGAGCCTCACGCTTGAACACCACCTGAGCTTCCTCGTAGATCTTGGTGCGCTCGGCGACGTCCGTCGTCGCCTTGCCTTTTTTCAGCAGGGCTTCGAATTCCTGGTTGCACCAGATCGCATAATTGGACTGGCCGATGGCATCGCAACCGAGCAGGAAAAAGAAGTTGTCCGGATCGCCATTGTCACCGGTCCAGCCCAGTTGGAAGGCGCCGTCGCGATCCTTAGCCTTGCCGCGCTGGCGATACTCGGTCCATTCGTAACTGACGATCTCCGCCTTGACGCCGACGGCGGCATAGTCGGCCTGGATCAACTCGGCGACGCGCTGGGCGTTCGGGTTGTAGGGGCGGCTGACCGGCATAGCCCAGATCTTCATCGACAGATCCTTGACGCCTGCATCGGCCAGCATCTTCTTGGCCGCCTCCGGATCATAGGGATCGTCCTTGATGTCCTTGTTATAGGACCACATGGTCGGCGGGATCGGGTTGATGGCCGGCGCGCCGGCGCCCTGATAGACCGCGTCGATGATCGCCTTCTTGTTTACCGCCATGTTGAGGGCCTTGCGGACCTCGACCTTGTCGAAGGGCGGCTGCGTCGTGTTGTAAGCCATGTAGCCGATGTTCAGGCCTTCCTGCTCGTCGACCTTGAGGTTCGCGTCAGCCTGCAGTCCGGCAATGTCGGCCGGCGCCGGGTATGACATGATATCGCACTCGCCCGCCTTCAGCTTCTGCGCGCGTACGGCCGGATCGGGCGTGATGGCGAAGATCAGATCGTCGATCTTCTGTCGCCCGCCATAGTAGCCGTCCCATGCTGCATAGCGCACGACCGCATCGACCTGATAGTCGACGAACTGGAACGGACCAGTGCCGACCGGCTTCTGGGTGAACTGCTGCCTGGTGCCGGCCTTGTCGAGTTGGTCGGCATATTCCTTGGAGACGATCGAGGCGAAATCCATGCCGAGGTCCGGCAGGAACGCGACTTCAGGCTTGTTCAGCACGAATTTCACCGTCAGGTCGTCGACCTTGACGATTTCCTTCAGGAGATCGGGAAAGCCCATGCCGGTGAAATATTCCCAGCCGGTGCCTTCCAGATAGCTGTACCACGGGCTTTCTTTCTTCCACTGGCGTTCGAAGGAAAAGATCACGTCGTCGGCGTTGAGGTCGCGCGTCGGCGTGAAATAATCGGTCGTCTGGAATTTCACACCCGGGCGAAGCTTGAAGGTGTATTCGAGACCGTCGTCGGAAACCGTCCAGCTCTCGGCCAGGCCGGGCGAGATGGTGGTCTTGCCATGCTCGAACTCGACCAGGCGCGAATAGATGGTGCGCGACGAGGCGTCGAAGTCGTTGCCGCCGCTCCATGGCGACGGGTCGAAGCCGGCCGGCGAAGCCTCCGAGCAATAGACCAGTTGTTTTGCATTGGCCATGCCGCCGAGGACGCTTGCAGCCAGCAACGCGGCTGCAAAAGTCAGTTTCTTTTTCATTGAGCACTCCCTGATGTTCTTCCAAGCCCCTCTATCAGGCTCGCGAAGGCCGCATATAAGCACCGTTTTTCTAGCTTTGGAACTGCTTGTTTGCCTAACCCACGGGAAGCAGAAAAAAATTCCGGCACGCGGCAAATTGTGGAAAAAACGAGCCGAATCCGCAGATCACGACATTATTAGCGACTTCAATTTTTTGTTGATCGGCGATGCCGCCAATTGTGGGAATCGAGCCGTTCGGTTCAAGAGATGCGCATCCGAAAACCGGTCGCGGCCGAGAGGTTTGACGGCAAGTCTTACCGCACTCCAGGTGGCGAGGCTTGCACGGCCGTCGCTTGTGGCAATACATAGATAGGTGGGCAGCGTGCCGGATTTTCCCACGTTCCGGACATTGCGGCAAGCGTGGGATATCGTTGTGATCAGGGCGGTGGTGGCGCGCAAGCATGCCGAAACAATAAGAACGATTGAGGGAGCGACAGGTGGCAAAACCGGCAAAGACAACCAACGCGGCGAAAGCAAAGGCCGAGGCAACATCGAAAGCAGTCAAGTCAAAAGCGGCGGCCGCCAAGCCGACGGCCACCGCGAAGGCAAGCGCGAAGCCGGCGGCGAAGACCACGGCTGGAGCGGCTGCTAAACCGGCAACCGGCAAGACGGCGCCTGCTGCAAAGTCTGCCGCCAAGCCGGCGGCGAAGGCAGTGCCGACAGCGCCACGACTGCCGGCAGGTCCGGCCAAGAGATTACCAAAGGCGATCACGTCGCTGGCCGCCGGCCTGCCGGAAAAACCGTGGCTCAAGAGTTATCCAAAGATCGTGCCGGCCGAGATCGGCGCCCTGCCCTCCAGCTCGATCGGCGACTTTCTCGTCACCGTGTGCAAGCAGTTTGCAAGCCGGCCGGCCTTCGTCTGCATGGGCAAATCGATCACCTATGCCGACCTCGAGCGACAGTCGGCCGCCTTCGGCGCCTATCTGCAATCAACGGGGCTGCAGAAGGGCGCGCGCGTCGCGCTGATGATGCCGAATGTGCTGCAATATCCGGTGGCGATGATGGCAGTGCTTCGCGCCGGCTATGTCGTGGTAAACATCAATCCGCTCTACACGCCGCGCGAGCTGGAGCACCAGCTCAAGGATTCCGGCGCTCAAGCCATTGTCATCCTCGAAAATTTTGCCTGCACCCTGCAAGCGGTGATCGCCAGGACCGCGGTCAAGCATGTCGTGGTTGCCTCGATGGGCGACATGCTCGGCGGGCTCAAGGGAACGATCGTCAACTTCGTTGTGCGCCGCGTCAAGAAGATGGTGCCGGCATGGTCGCTGCCCGGCCATGTCAAGTTCAACGCCGCGCTGAAGGCGGGCACCGGCAAGGCCTTCAGGCCCGCAAGGGTCGCGGCCGACGACATCGCCTTCCTGCAATACACGGGCGGCACGACCGGCATCTCCAAGGGCGCGATGCTTTTGCACAGCAACATTTTGGCGAACGTCGCGCAGAACGCGCTGTGGGCCGAAGACGCTTTTACCGTCAAGCCGAAGCCGGCGCATCTGAACTTCCTCTGCGCGCTGCCGCTCTATCACATTTTTGCGCTGACGGCGAACGTGCTGGTAGGCATGCAGCAAGGCGCGCAGAATGTCCTCATCCCCAATCCGCGCGACATTCCCGGCTTCGTCAAGGAGCTGCAGAAATACCCGATCCACATCTTTCCGGGCCTCAACACGCTGTTCAATGCGCTGCTCAATAATGAGGATTTTCGCAAGCTCGATTTCAAGCCGCTGATCCTGACGCTGGGTGGCGGCATGCCGGTGCAGAGGGCCATCGCCGAACGCTGGAAGGTGCTGACCGGCTGCCCGATCAGCGAGGCCTACGGGCTCACCGAGACCTCGCCGGGAGCAACGATCAACAAATTCAGCGACGGCGTTTACACCGGCACGATCGGCCTGCCGCTGCCCTCGACCGAGATCGCGATCCGCGACGACGACGGCAACAATTTGCCGCTCGGCGAAGTCGGCGAAATCTGCATCCGCGGACCGCAGGTGATGGCCGGCTACTGGAACCGGCCGGACGAGACCGCCAAGGTGATGACCGAGGACGGCTTCTTCAAATCGGGCGACATGGGCTTCATGGACGAGCTTGGCTACACCAAGATCGTCGACCGCAAGAAGGACATGATCCTGGTTTCCGGCTTCAACGTCTATCCGAACGAACTCGAGGAAGTGGTGGCGCAGCATCCAGGCGTACTCGAAGTTGCCGCGATCGGCGTGCCGGACGAGCATTCGGGTGAAGTGCCGAAGCTGTTCGTCGTCAAGAAGGACCCGGCACTGACCGCCGACATGCTGACGGCTTATTGCCGTGAGAACCTGACCGGCTACAAGCGTCCCAGGTATATTGAGTTCCGCACCGAGCTGCCGAAGACACCGGTCGGCAAGATCCTGCGCCGGGCGTTGCGGGGCTAGGCGCAGCTTGAGCGATTGCATCGCCGGCGCCAACGCCGTGAGCATAGGTTCGCGCCCGGACCCGGCACAGTTCATCCGGGCGAACATGCGGATCGCCCCCGTGCCCGCGCTTCCCGAAATTCGGCTTTACACCGCCCATCCGGGAAGCGGGCTCAGGCGGCTTCTCGAATGGAACCAACATGCGACCGAAGAAGACGGACCTGAACCGGAGCCACCGTACTGGGCCTATGTCTGGGCCGGCGGCGCGGTGCTCGCCCGCTACATATTCGACCGGCCGGAGACCGTGGCCGGCCGTCGCGTGCTCGACCTCGGCGCCGGTTCGGGTCTCGTCGGCATTGCAGCGGCAAAAGCCGGGGCAAGCGCGGTCGTCGCGGCCGAGATCGATCGCAACAGTGTGGTTGCGCTCGGCCTCAACGCGACTGCGAACGGCGTCGCTATCATGATCATTGGCGAAGACATCACCAGCGGTCCGCCGCCACCGGTGGATGTCGTGGTGGTCGGCGACCTGTTCTACGCCAATGATCTCGCCGGCCGGGTCGTCCCCTTCCTCGACCGCTGCCTTGCAGCCGGCATCGCCGTGCTGATCGGCGATCCGGGCCGCGCCTATCTGCCCCGCTCGCGGCTTCGCCTGCTGGCCGAATACGAGGTGCCGGATGTCGGCGAAGGCAGGAATGCGGCGATGAAACCGAGCGGCGTGTTCTCGTTCGGACTAGCTAGCTGCGAGTCTAGACTGTCTCGCTGACCCGCGCCGAAAGAAAATCAGGCAGGTCGGCCACCGAATCCAGAATGACGTCGGCTATCTGGGACAGCGATTCACGTGTGCCGGTGCCGGACAGCACGCCGACCGCCAGACCGCAGCCGCCCGCCCGCGCCATTTCAAGATCGTGACGGTTGTCGCCGACCATGGCGATTGCCGAGGGCCTGAGCCCCGTCAGATCAGAGAAGGCAAGGATCGTATCCGGCGCCGGTTTTGGATTGGCCACCGCGTCGTAACCATAGGCGGCGTCGAAAAGCTGCGCGACGCCCAGCGTGACCAGGGTCTTTTCCGCGCCGCTGGTCGAGTCGTTGGTGGCGACACCAAGCCGGTAGGATTTTCTGTGAAGCAGGCCAAGCGTCTCGACCACGCCCGGCAGCGCCACCGCCATTGCCGATCCTTGCGCCGAGGTGATGGCGTTGAAGCGGGCGACGGCAAGCATCTGGTCCTCGTCGGACAGCCGTGGAAACCACAGCTCGACGACGTCCATGTTGGTGCCGGAGGCAAAAATCGAATCCGGCTTGAAGCGCTTGGTGGCGAAGTCGAAGCCCGCCGCCGCAAGCAGCCTGTCTGCTTTCCAGCGATCGCCTTCGGCCGCATCCATCGCCATGAAGTCGGCGATGCCCAGCCATGTCGCGTTGAAATCTACGAGCGTGCCGTCCTTGTCGAACAATATTCCCTTGATGTCCGCCAAGCTTTTCACTCCGGGCCGCGCAAGCGGTGGATGTATTCCACCAGTCCAGCAGTCGAGGCATCCCGCTTTGCGGCGTTCTCCTTGCCTTCAACGACGGGCAGCAGCCCGGTCGCCAGTTCCTTGCCGAGCTCGACACCCCACTGGTCGAAGGAGTTGATGTTGAACAGCGTGCCTTCGACGAAGACGCGGTGTTCGTAAAGCGCAATCAGCCGTCCGAACGTGTGGGGGTCGAGTTTCCTGTAGAGGATCGTCACTGAGGGGCGGTCGCCGGAGAAGACGCGGTGCGGAGCAATCCTGTCGACATCGGCCGGCTTCATGCCTTTCGCCAGCATCTGCGCTCGGGCTTCCTCAAGCGTGCGGCCCTTCATGAAGGCTTCCGACTGCGCCAGGCAATTGGCAAGCAGAAGGTCGTGGTGATGCTTCAGTTCCGGCTCGTGGCCGACGGCAGCGGCGAGGAATTCGACCGGAATGAAATCGGTGCCCTGATGCAGAAGTTGGAAGAAGGCATGCTGGCCATTGGTGCCGGGCTCGCCCCAGACCAGCGGGCCGGTCGGCGTCGTTACAGCGCCGCCGTCCAGGGTGACGCTCTTGCCGTTCGATTCCATGTCGAGCTGCTGCAGATAGGCCGGCAGCCTGGACAGACGCTGATCGTAGGGGATGACGGCGCGAGCGGGGTATTTGCAGATCACGCGGTGCCACCAGCCAATCAGCCCCATCAGCGCCGGCAGGTTCTTCGCCAGCGGGGCGGTGCGGAAATGCTCGTCCATCTCATGGGCGCCGTCGAGAAAGGCGCGAAAATCCTTCGGGCCGATGGCGATCATCACCGGCAGACCGATCGCACCCCAGACGGAATAGCGCCCGCCGACCCAGTCCCAGAAGCCGAAGACGCGATCGGGCGCGATGCCGAATTTGGCGACCAGGTCGAGCGCCGTCGAGACGGCGGCGAAATGCTTGCCGACCGCTTCCTTGCCGAGCGCCTTCTCGACCCATCTGCGCGCGGTTTCGGCATTGGTCATCGTCTCGACCGTGGTGAAGGTCTTGGAGGCGATGATGAACAGGGTGGTTTCGGCGGAAAGACCCTTCAGCGTGTCGTGGATATGGGCACCGTCGATATTGGATACGTAATGCGCGCGCGGCCCGTCATGATAGGGCGCCAGCGCCAGCGTCGCCATGGCCGGGCCGAGATCGGAGCCGCCGATGCCGATGTTGACGATGTCGGTGATCTTCTTGCCGGTCGCGCCGGCCGCCTTGCCGGAACGCACCGCGTCGGCGAAGGCACCCATCGCGTCGAGTACGGCAAGGACTTCCGCCTTCACGTCCTGGCCGTCGAGCACGATGCCCTTGCCGGTCAGGTTGCGCAGCGCCGTGTGCAGCACGGCGCGGCCTTCAGTGACGTTGATCTTCTTGCCGGCAAACATCGCGTCGCGCCGGCCTTCGAGGTCAGCGGCCTCAGCCAGTTTCTCCAGCAACTCCATAGTCCGCGCATCGACCGCGCATTTCGACCAGTCGAGCAGCAGGTCGCCCTCACTGGCGGAGAATTTCTCGAAGCGCTGCGGATCGGCAGCGAAAGCCTCGCGCATCGAGCCCGATTTGGCCGCACGGTGATCGCGCAATGCGTCGAGCTGCTTTTGAAAGGACGATTGATCCACTGCTTCGCTCCGGTCTCTTGAGATGCATCTTATCAGGCCGGATGTTTCCGGCGCGTGTCGTCGCGGCAAACTATCGGGTCGAATCCCATCTGTTTCAATGCGCAGCGATGCCGCAGCGCAGCGTGGGCCGGCTCAAAGGATCACTGGCATAAATCCCAGCGATCAGAAAAATTGATTGGCGCAACACCTTGTGCCACCGGTACATTCGACTGGTCCAGCCATGTGAAAAAAGCTGGCCATCGAGGAACATCTCCCATGCCACAGCGAAACGACACGGCCATTTGGTCCGGCCTGTTCCGGATTTCGGCGGAATCCGGTCAGACCCTGCAGGCGCAGATCCGCCAGGCGATCGTCGCCGCCATCCTCGACCGGCAGATCGCGGCTTCCATGCCGCTTCCGTCCTGCCGGATTCTTGCCGAAAAACTCGGCGTGGCGCGCGGCACCGTGGTGCTGGCCTTCCAGCAGCTGGTCGACCAGGGCTTCCTGGTGGCGCGCGAGCGCCGCGGCCATTTCGTCAATCCCGAAGTGCTGGCGACGCCGGCCAAGCCGCACCAGAAGGCGCCCGACCAGGCCAACGAGATCGACTGGAAGGCGCGTCGGCAGATCGCGGCGAGCGACATGCCGCCGCCGGCCAAGCACGACAACTGGATCAAGTCGTCATACCCCTTCGTCTATGGCCAATTCGACCCGGCGCTGTTCCCGACCGCCGAATGGCGCGAGTGCAACCGCATGGCGTTGGCGGTGCTCGAAATCCGCAACTGGGCATCCGACATGGTCGACCGCGACGATCCGCTCCTGATCGAGCAGATCCAGGCACGGCTGCTGCCGCGACGCGGCATCTTCGCCAATCCGGACGAGATCATCGTGACGTTGGGCGCGCAGAACGCGCTTTACATGCTGGCGACGCTGTTGATGACCAAGGGCTCCAAGGTGGCGATGGAGGACCCGGGCTATCCCGATGCACGTTCGATCTTCCGGCTGGCCGGCGCCGAGATCCAGCCGGTTCCGGTCGACCACTCCGGCATCGTAACCTCGGCCATTCCCAATGATTCCGGCTTCGTCTTCGTCACGCCCAGCCACCATTGCCCGACCATGGTGCCGCTGTCGGCGGAGCGGCGGCAGGAGCTTTTGGCGCGCGCCAACCGGCACAACCAGATCATCATCGAGGACGGATATGACAGCCAGCTCCTGGACGAGGCGCCGCAGCAGGCGCTGAAGAGCCTCGATCGCTCCGGCCGCGTCGTCTATGTCGGCTCGATGTCGAAGACGCTGGCTCCCGGCCTGAGGCTTGGCTACATCGTCGCCTCGGCCGGGCTGATCTCCGAGCTTCGGGCGCTACGCCGCTTCATGCTGCGCCATCCGCCGGCGAACAACCAGCGCGCCGTGGCGCTCTTCCTGTCGCTCGGCCATCACGAGGCGCTGGTGCGGCGGCTGTCGAGCGCCTTCGACGAGAGGCGCAAGCGTCTGGTCCATGCGATTTCCGCCTTCCTACCGGAGTGGCGCTCGACCGATTCGGCCGGCGGCACGTCCCTCTGGCTCGAGGGGCCGCGCGGCACCGATTCGCGCGGGCTGGCGGAGGCCGCGGCCTCGCGCAGCGTCATCATCGAGCCTGGCGACCGCTTCTTCGACCGCACCGAAAAGCCATCGCGTTTCATGCGCTTGGGCATTTCCTCGATCGCGTTGCAGCACATCGAACCCGGCATCCGCGAACTGGCGACGGCAGCTGGACGCAGGCCGGCAGCGGCCTGATCTCCCTTCCCCGACCGGAGCCTGGCGCATGTGGTGCGGCTCCGGTTCTTTAGCTCCTTGGCATATTCGACGGGACCGGCTGGCACATAGGCTGTGCCAATGCCGGCGGCATAGTCGCTGTGTAGAGGGACGAAGCAGGCCGATGGTGGACCAACCGCCGCGAGTTCCTGCCGATGAAGGTGGAGTGCTTCCATGCCAGTGGCTGTCGAACAGCAGGACACGCCGGCGAACCGTCGTCCACAGCGCTCCGGTCTTCGCGAAACAGGACATGCCATGCGATCAGCTCCTCTGATGGAGGACACCGGACCACGACACCAGGCCATCGAGAGCGGCAGCTACGGGCCGCTGCGCGGGGATGACTGCGAGCGCATCCACGAGGGCGTGCTGACGCTCCTGGAGACGGTGGGTTTCGCCAATGCCATCCCTTCCTGCATAAAGGTGCTGACCAAGGCGGGGGCGGTCCATGGCGACGACGACCGTGTGCGCTTTCCGCGCGCGCTAGTGCTCGACACCATCAAGCGGGCGGCACGACATTTCACACTTCATGGCCAGGACGCCAGGCACGACATGGTGGTCCAGGGCAAGCGCGTGCACTACGGCACGGCAGGTATCGCCGTGCACCTGGTGGATCTGGAGAAGCGCGAGTACCGCGAATCCAAGCTGCAGGACATTTATGATGCTGCCCGCATCGTCGATGGGCTGGACAACATCCATTTCTTCCAGCGGCCGATGGTGGCGCGCGACATCGCCGATCCGCTCGAGATGGATTTCAACACGCTCTATGCCTGTGTGATGGGGACATCGAAGCACGTCGGAACATCCTTCACCGTGCGTGAGAACGTGAAGCCGGCGCTTGAAATGCTGTACGCCATCGCCGGCGGCGAGGAGAATTTCCGCGCCCGGCCATTCGTTTCTAACTCTAACTCATTCGTCGTGCCGCCGATGAAGTTCGCCGAGGATGCCTGCGGCGTGCTCGAGGCTTGCGTTGAAGGCGGCATCCCGATCCTGCTGCTCTCGACCGGCCAGTCCGGCACCACAGCACCTGCGGCGATGGCCGGCGCCGTCGTGCAAGCGGTGGCCGAAGTACTGGCCGGCCTGGTCTATGTCAATGCGCTCAAGCCGGGCCATCCGGCGATCTTCGGCGCCTGGCCGTTCATGTCGGACCTGCGTACCGGCGCCATGGCCGGCGGGTCGGCCGAGCAGTCGGTGGCAACGGCGGCCTGCGCCCAGATGGCGCAATTCTACGATCTGCCCGGCGGCTCGGCCGCTGGCATGACGGATTCGAAACTGCCCGACATTCAATCCGGCTACGAAAAGGGCATCACCAATGTGATGGCCGGCCTCTCCGGCCTCAACCTCGTCTACGAGGCGGCCGGCATGCATGCCTCGCTGCTCGGCTTCTGCCTGGAGAGCCTGGTCATCGACAACGACATGCTCGGTCATTGCCTGGGCTGCGCACGTGGCATCGACGTGACTGACGAGGCCCTGTCGATCGACAGCATCACCGAGGTCTGCCTCAAAGGCCCAGGCCACTATCTCGACAGCGAACAAACGCTCAAGCTGATGCAGACCGATCATCTCTATCCCGCCTTCGCCGATCGTTCCTCACCGAAGGAATGGAACGAAAAAGGCCGACCTGATATATTGCTGCGGGCGATCACCGAGAAGAAACGCATTCTTGCCGAACGATTTCCGCGCCACGTGCCAAAACAGGTCGACGACAGATTGCGTGCCCGCTTCGGCAGCCTGATCCACCTGCCGCGCACGTATATGGGCGGCTGACCGGAGACGAGTTCGTGCAGCCATACAGCCACCACCCAGAGCCAATTCCGGACGGAAAACCGCTTCACAGTTTTCCTGGAATTGCCCCAGGACCAACCATCGGGCAGAACGACAAATGAGTGCGCATCCTATCCTGCAAGCCCACACCGACGGCGACGCGATCGATCGGCTGGTGGCGTCTCACCGGCCCGGCCACGGCCTGGTGCGTGCCTTCTATCATGACCCGGCGATCTTCGAGCGTGACATGGAACGTGTCTTTCGCCGCCACTGGCATTGCCTGGCCCATGCCAGCGTTATCCCGAACCCCGGCGATTTCGAGCTGTTCAAATTGGGCGATGAGGCGGTCATCCTGACGCGCGGCATGGACGGCACCGTGCATGCCATGCTCAATGTCTGCCGCCACCGCGGCGCCGAGGTCTGCACCAAGGAGAAGGGCAACGCGAAGATGTTCGTGTGTCCCTACCACGCCTGGACCTATTCCAATGACGGGTCGTTGCGCGCTGCCCGCCTGATGCCGAAGGATTTCGACCGCACGGCGCACGGGCTGAAGAAGCTTCATGTCCGCGTTGCCTCCGGGCTGGTTTTCATTTCCTTCGCGGAGACGCCGCTCGATTTCGATCCAATCGAACAGTCGCTGCGCACAAGCTGCGGCCAGTATGGCTGGGGCGACGCCAAGGTGGCGTATCGCCAGTCCTATCCGCTCGACGCCAACTGGAAGCTCGCCGTCGAGAACTATGTCGAATGCTACCATTGCGGGCCGGCGCATCCGGAATATTCGCAGACGCATGCGCTGGAAAAGCCGGCCGAGATGATCGAGCAGCTCAACGCGGCGATGGAGCAGCGCACCTGCGCGCTCGGCATCGAGATCGGCAGCGCCAACCGCTGGCAGAACTCGGCGGCCGGTCAGGAAGCAATCCATACCTTCCGCTATGCGCTCTATGATGGCGTTTCGAGCGGCAGCCAGGATGGCTCGCCGGTGGCCCCGCTGATGGGCCGCTTCACCGACTATGACGGTGGCGTCACCTCCATCCATCTCGGCGGCACGACCTTCCTCGTGTGCTATCCCGATCACGGCATGATCTACCGCTTCATCCCGAAAACCGCGGGCACCTGCGAGATGGAGCTGATCTGGCTGGTGCGCGGCGACGCGGTCGAGGGCCAGGACTACGATCTCGAGAAGCTGACCTGGCTGTGGAAGGTCACCACCCAAGAGGACAAGAAGATCATCGAGCACACAGCGCGTGGCGTGCGCTCGCACTATTTCGTGCCGGGGCCGATCGCGCCGATGGAATACAACGAACTGCGCTACATCGGCTGGTATCTTGAGGAGATCAGCCGGGCTTGATCGACTCGGCTGCCGCGGGGGGATCCGGCAGATCTTGCCTGTCGCGTCATTCCGCGCTGAGCCCGTATCGGTCGACGACTTCGGCGTTGATCAGCTTGGCATGCAGCGTCATCAGCACGATCTGTGCGTCGAAGCTGTCGCCGGCCTCAAGTGCCGCCTCGATGCGGCGCTCGGCTTCCAGCGTCCGTTGATGGCCATTGGCTTGCTCGAAGGTTTCGGGACCCGCGATGCAATAGCTGCACAATTGTGCCACCGACGCATAGATGCCCGGCGGCGGCTCGTCGGGCCAGTGATCCTTCATCAGATTGACGATCGTGAGTTTTACCCCCTCCGGCACAAGGGCGGGATGCAGATCGGCGCCGCGCAATGCATCGTCGAGCTGCCTCAAGTCGCCCGAGCGACCGAACATTCCAAGGAAGCCGAGGGAAGAACGCCGTTGCGCCATAATGGTCCAACCGTTCCCAACCAGTTAGGTGGTTCACAAGCGGAATACAAAAGCAGCGGCATCCAAAGCGTCGCGTTTAAGTAGATTCAGGCGATGCGCTTCAAGTCCTTGCAGGCATCAGCTACTTACCGCCAGCAACAAGACACCGGCCAGCGCCGATCCGGCAAGCGTCGGCAGCATACCGATCTTCAGCTTCAGAATGGCGATCATCGAGGCACAGGAAAGCAGCGCCGCGCGCCAGTCTATCGATGAAAGCACCGGCACGTCCATTCCAAGCCCGACATTGCGCACTTCGCCGAAGATGACGTGCAAGCCGAACCATAGAGCGAGATTCATGATGACGCCGACGACGGCGGCGGTGATCGCACCGAGCGCCGCCGACAGCGCCTTGTTGCCGCGCAGCGCTTCGATGTAAGGCGCGCCAAGGAATATCCATAGGAAACATGGGGTAAACGTCGCCCACAGCGTGAACAGCCCGCCAAACAGTCCGGCAACCAGCGGCGCCAGCAAGCCCGGCTGGCGGAACGCGGCAACGAAGCCGACGAACTGCAAGACCAGGATGAGCGGACCCGGCGTGGTTTCGGCAAGTCCAAGGCCGTCGACCATTTCACCGGGTGCCAGCCAGCCGAAGTACTCGACCGCTGCCTGCGCGACATAGGCAAGGGCTGCGTAGGCGCCGCCGAAGGTGACGACCGCCATGACACTGAAGAAGCCACCGATTTGCGTCCAAACGCTGGCAGGGCCAGTGAAAGCCCAGACCAGCAGAACAGGCCCCAGCCAGATCGGCAGCCAGATCGCCAAAGTGCGCGGCGCGTGCCATCGTGTCGGCCTGACGTGGGTCAGTTCGCCGCGCTCGAACATCAGATCGACCACGCCCTTTATGTCGGGAACATCGCCCTTGCCATGCGAGGCGCCGGAAAAAAATGCCGGCGCACTACGGTTGCCGATCCAGCCTGCCAGCCCGGCAAGCAGCACGATCAGCGGAAACGGCACGTTCAACGCGTAGATGGCGATGAAGGCAGCGAGTGCGATCGACACCATGACCGGGTTTTTCAGCGCGCGTTTGCCGATCCGGATCACCGCCTCGATGACAATGGCGAGCACGGTCGCCTTGACCCCGAAAAACAGCGCCGAGACGAGTGGTACATCGCCATAGAGCGCATAAAGGCTGCTCAGGACGAGCATGACAAGCGCGCCCGGCACGACGAAGAGAATGCCGGCAACAAGGCCGCCGGCCGTTTTGTGCAGCAACCAGCCGATATAGATGGCGAGTTGCTGGGCCTCAGGGCCAGGCAGCAGCATGCAGTAGTTCAACGCATGCAGAAAGCGCTGTTCGCCGATCCAGCGCCGTTCCTCGACCAGTTCCTTGTGCATGAGCGCGATCTGCCCGGCCGGGCCGCCAAAGCTGAGCACGCCGATTTTTGCCCAGACCTTCACGGCCTGCCGGAAGCTCGGCACAGCGGGCTCCTGAATCTCCGCCGGCTTTTTCGATAGGACGGCGCTCACGATGGCTTGCCCGCGCTGACTGTGCCGGCGGCCGGCCAGTTATGCGTCTCCTCGGTGGCATCGCGGCACCAGCGGAAGAACATATCATAGAGCAGCATGCCGGCCTCGAGCTGCTCCAGATCGTTGCGAAACATCCGTGACAGGCCAAGCGAGGCGGCCAGGAACCCGGCCGCCTGTGGAACAAGATCGAGGCTCGCAGTATCGGCGGCGCGTATGATCGTGGCCAAGCGATCGAGTGCTTCGGATTTAAGCCCGAACTCCTCGATCATGGTGTCGAAGGTGCAGCGTTCGCCGCGATGGCTCCAGAACACGTTCTCAATGTCGAAAGACACGGCCTGAAAGCGATCGGCGACGGCCGACACTTCGGCCGGCTCGACGAAGAGAAAGACCGCGTGAGGATCGATGAAGCGCCGAATCAGCCAGGGGCAGGCGATGCGGTCGACCTTCGGGCGCGTACGCGTCACCCAAACGGTGCGGCCCTTGGCATCGCGGGGCGGTATCTTGCGGGCGTCAACGAGAAGCCCCTTGGCGTCGCGCCAGTCTTCAAACCCGCCGTCGAGCGATTCGGCGGCAATGCCCTCGTGGCGCAGCCATGCGGCCACGCCTTGCGAGAGCTTTTTTCCCTGTTGGCAGACGACTGTCACTTGCCAGCCGGCGAAGTCGGCAGCCCAGTTCGAGACAGTCCTGAAATCACGCCGATCCGACCCCGGCAGCAGTCGCGGGTCGGCGTTGTAGTCATCGTCGATGCGGACATCGATGATCGCGGGTGCACCCGGCAGACCAATCAGACGGGATAGTTGCGGTACGGTGATGATTGTTGTCGACGGCATGGCGTCCACCTCCTGGAAAGAGAAGCTTGGACGCGAACATTGGGCTGACGCCTCACGGGGTCGTCGCGATTAACCCCTTGCGATGATCGTGGATTTGTCGCGCTCGCTTGTCAAGCATTGCCGTTCTCGCGGGAGCAATCGCTGTTGACAAATGACCGCGTCCAACCCTGTGCCGGGCATTTCTGCCCATTAGCGGCAGGCTATCGCAGGTGGAAAGCCGAGGCTTTCGCTCTGCGATGTGACCCCACCCCTACCCCTCCTGGCGCTGACCTCGGCAAATTGCCTGCACCGGCGGCTGGCTCATGCGACGGACCCTGGTCAGTGATTGTCCCTCGGCACCCCGCTTGTATGAGCCACATCCTGGTATTTTACCGCCGGCTTCAGCACCATGCCTTCGGAAAACTGGTCGACCATGCCGCGCTGGATCTCCTGCCACGGCGTCTGGTGCTTGGGATAGTGATAGCCGCCATTGTTCTGCAGTTCGGTGCGCCGCCGCGTGATCTCGTCGTCGCTGACGAGGATATCGGCGGTGCCCTTGCGCAGATCGACGCGGACGCGGTCACCGGTCTTCAGCAGCGCCAGCCCGCCGCCGATGGCGGCTTCCGGCGAGGCGTTGAGGATCGAGGGCGAACCCGACGTGCCCGACTGGCGGCCGTCGCCGATACAGGCCAGCGCGTGGATGCCCTTTTTGATCAGATAGGCCGGCGGCTGCATGTTGACGACTTCGGCGCCGCCCGGATAGCCGATCGGGCCGGCGCCGCGCATGAACAGGATGGTGTGCTCGTCGATGCCTTGTGCCGGATCGTCGATGCGGGCGTGGTAATCCTCGGGCCCGTCGAACACCATGGCGTTGCCCTCGAAGGCTTCGGGGTCCTTCGGGTTCGACAGATAGCGCTCGCGGAACTCGGGCGAGATGCCGCTGGTCTTCATGATCGCCGAATCGAACAGATTGCCCTTGAGATTGATGAAGCCGGCATTGGCTTTCAGCGGCTCGGCAACCGTGCGGATGACGTCGAGGTTCTCGTTGACGGCGCCCCTGCAATTGTCACCGATGGTCTTGCCATTAGCTGTCATGGCTTCCGGATAGGGCAGCAGGCCGCCCTTCATCAGTTCGGCGACCACGGCCGGCACGCCGCCGGCATGGTGATAGTCCTCGCCGAGATATTCGCCCGTCGGCTGCAGATTGACGATGAGCGGTATGTTGAGGCCGACCTTCTGCCAATCGTCATTGTCGAGCGGCACGCCGAGATGGCGGGCGATGGCGTTGAGGTGGATCGGCGCGTTGGTCGAGCCGCCGATCGCCGAGTTGACGACGATGGCGTTCTCGAAGGCCTTACGGGTCATAATGTCGGACGGCTTCAGATCCTCATGCACCATGTCGACGATGCGCTTTCCGGTCTCGTAGGCGATCTGGCCGCGCTCGCGATAGGGGGCGGGGATAGCGGCCGAGCCCGGCAATTGCATGCCGAGCGCCTCGGCCAGCGAATTCATCGTGGTGGCGGTACCCATCGTGTTGCAATAGCCGGTCGACGGCGCCGAGGAGGCAACGATATCCATGAACTCGTCATAGCCAATCTCGCCGGCCGACAGGCGCTGGCGCGATTCCCAAACGATGGTGCCGGAGCCGGTGCGCTTGCCCTTGTGCCAGCCGTTGAGCATCGGGCCGACCGAAAGCGCGATAGCCGGAATGTTGACGGTGGCCGCGGCCATCAGCATGGCTGGCGTCGTCTTGTCGCAGCCGATGGTGAGCACTACGCCGTCGAGCGGATAGCCGTAGAGCACCTCTACCAGGCTGAGATAGGCAAGGTTGCGGTCAAGTGCAGCAGTCGGCCGCTTGCCGGTCTCCTGGATCGGGTGGCAAGGGAACTCGAAAGGGATGCCACCCATCGAGACGATGCCTTCGCGCACGCGCTTGGCCAGTTCGATGTGATGGCGGTTGCAGGGCGACAGGTCCGAGCCGGTCTGGGCGATGCCGATCAGCGGCTTGCCGGACATCAGTTCGGCCCGCGTCAGCCCGTAATTCAGGTAGCGCTCCAGATAGAGTGCCGTCATGCCCGGATTGTCGGGATTGTCGAACCACTCCTGCGAGCGAAATTTCTTCTTGTGGGTGGGGGCGCCTGCCATCGTGGTCTCCGTATTTGTATGACAAATCGATATGACAACGCGCGGGAGCAGGCAAGGGGCACGCGCCATCCGAATCCGCTCTTTGGTACGAAAGACATACATCTGCCTCCGCGCCAGGCGGGATCGTGGTTTGTCAGCCCGCTATCCCGGAGAGTTGGAGCGCGTCGCCGCGGACCCTACCTGACCCTTCCGGCCACCCTCCCCCTCAAGGGGCCCACTTGGGGAGGCACATCCGCATCACTCGAACACGATGCTCGGCACTGCAGCCTCGGCCGCGCCGCGCTCTTCATTGACGCGGTCCCAGACCTTGGCGGCGATGTCGCGATAGATTTTCGCCTCAGCGCCATCCGGCTTGGAGATCACCACCGGCGTGCCGGCATCGGAGCTTTCGCGGATGCCCATCTCGAGCGGCACTTCGCCAAGGAAGGTGACGCCGAGACGCTCGGCCTCGCGGCGGGCGCCGCCATGGCCGAAGATGTCGTAGCGTTTTCCCGTATCGGGGGCGAGAAAATAGCTCATGTTTTCGACGATACCCAATAGCGGCACGTCGACCTTTCTGAACATGTTGAGGCCTTTGCGCGCATCGATCAGGGCCAGGTCCTGTGGCGTCGAGACGATGACGGCGCCGGCCAGCGGCACCTGTTGGGCCATGGTCAGCTGGGCGTCACCGGTGCCGGGCGGCATGTCGACGACGAGCACATCAAGCGGTCCCCATTCGACCTCGCGCAGCATCTGCGTCAATGCCGACATCACCATCGGCCCGCGCCAGATCATCGGCGTCTCCTCATCGACGAGGAAGCCCATCGACATGACCTTGAGGCCATAATTCTGCATCGGCTTCAGGATCTTGCCGTCGACGGTCTGCGGCCTGCCACGAATGTTGAGCAGACGCGGCATGGAAGGGCCATAAATGTCGGCATCGAGCACCCCGACCCGCAGCCCGTTGGCGGCAAGCCCAAGGGCGATATTGACGGCGGTGGTCGACTTGCCGACGCCGCCCTTGCCGGAAGCGACGGCGATGATCGCTTCGATGCCGGGTACGCCGCGCTTGCCCTGGCTGTGCGAGGCGGGCGCCTGCGGCGTGGGACGCGCAGGTGCGGCCGGCGGAGCGGGCCTCTGAGCCGGTCTTTGCGGAACCGGCGCCTCCATGCCGCCGCCCTTCTTTTCCGCCGTCAGCGCGACCACGGCGCCGGCAACACCGGGGATCGCCTTGACGACACGTTCGGCCGCCGCACGCAGCGGTTCCATCTCCTGGGCACGGGCAGCGGGAACGGTTATCGAAAAGAACACCTTGGCATCGGCAATGAAAATCTCGGAAACCAGGCCGAGGTCGACGATATTGCCGGTGAAATCCGGCCCATTGACCGTCTTCAGGCGCTCGATAACGATTTCCTTGGTCACGTTTTCATTGGCGGCGGGCATGAGTTTTTCCTCTACTTTTCCGCTCCAGATAATGCAGTTCCGGAACAGAACCAAGCGATGGACCACCAATTGCAGCGGCGTATCGGGGAGGCAGCGAGCATATGACGGCATTTCCAGTGGGAGCAGCCGTCGCCAAATCGTCAGCGCAGCCTATTTCATGAGCATGGAATGACAGCCAGGGAAGGAGACGAATCATGCTCGCAAACAGCAACGCGACGGCCAATCTCGCCGTGAAGGACCTGGCCAAGGCCAGGGCATTCTACGAAGGGGTCCTTGGCCTGAAAGAGGTGCACAATGAAGGTGGCGAACTGATCGTCTATAAAAGCGGCGACACCAGCATCAACGTCTACCGTTCGAACTTCGCTGGGACCAACAAGGCGACGGCTGTGACATGGACGGTCGGCGACGAACTCGGCAAGATCGTTGAGGCATTGAAATCGAAGGGCGTGACCTTCGAGCATTACGACATGCCCGGGCTGACGCTTGAGGGTGACATCCATGTCGGTCACGGCATGAAGGTCGCATGGTTCAGGGATCCGGACGGCAACATCCTGAATCTTGTGGACCGGTAGTCGCCGTGCCAGAGGCGGCTCCAGGCGCCATGATGCTCACATCACCTTGCCAGACCGACCGCGAAGTAGGTGAGAGCCGCGATCGCCGCGGTTGCCGGCAAGGTGACGATCCATGCGACCACGATGTTGCCGGCAATGCCCCAGCGAACGGCGGAGACGCGGCGGGCGGCGCCGACGCCGATGATAGCGCCGGTGATCGTGTGCGTGGTCGATACCGGAATACCGAGCCAGGTGGCGGCGAACAGGGTGATCGCTCCGCCGGTCTCGGCGCAGAAACCCTGCATCGGGTTCAGCCGGGTGATCTTCGAGCCCATGGTGTGGACGATGCGCCAGCCGCCGAGCAACGTGCCCAGCGCCAGCGCCGACTGACAGGTGATGACGACCCACAGCGGCACGTAAAAATTCGCGCCGAGCATGCCTTGCGAATAGAGCAGCACGGCGATGATGCCCATGGTCTTCTGCGCGTCGTTGCCGCCATGGCCGAGCGAATAGAGCGAGGCGGAAAAGAACTGCATGACGCGGAATGTGCTGTCGACGGCGAACGGCGTCTGCCGCACGAACAGCCACGAGACCGCAAGGATCAAGACAAGCGCCAGCAGAAAGCCTGCCGCCGGCGACAGCACGATGGCCGCCGTCGTCTTGCCCAACCCGGCCCAGACGATGGCACCAGTGCCTGCCTTGGCAACGCCGGCGCCGACCAAACCGCCGATCAGAGCGTGCGAGCTACTGGACGGGATTCCGACGAGCCAGGTGACGACATTCCAGACGATGGCGCCGACAAGTGCTGCGAAGATTACTGCCGGCGTGACGATGCTGGCGTCGATGATGCCGGTTCCGAGCGTCTCCGCTACGTGGAGACCGAAGAACATGAAGGCGATGAAATTGAAGAAGGCTGCCCAGAACACCGCATAATGCGGCCGCAGCACCCGGGTGGAGACGATGGTGGCGATGGAGTTGGCGGCATCGTGCAGGCCGTTGAGGAAATCGAAGAACAGCGCGACGACGACAAGGCCGACCAGCACGGGAAAGGCTATTGCGGCTTCTGACACTATACGTTCTCGATGACGATGCCGCTGATTTCGTTGGCGACGTCCTCGAAGCGATCGACCACCTTTTCCAGCTGGCCGTAAATCTCGCTGCCGATCAGATAGGCCATCGGATCGCTGCGGCCGTGCCGCTTGAACAGGTCCTTCAGGCCCTGCTCGTGCAGGTCGTCGGCCCGGCCTTCGGCGCGCATGACCTCCTCGGCGATGGCGTTGAGGCGCACCGTATGCGCCCCGACCTTGCCGAGCAGCGGGATCGCCTCGGCCACCAACTTGGCGGCCTCGACGATGACGCCCCCCATTTCCTGCATCAGCGGGTCGAATTCCTTCTTTTCGAACAGCTTTACCGTCTTGACGGTTTTGTGCATCATATCGATGGCATCATCCATCGACTGGATCAGGTCCTTGATGTCGCCGCGGTCGAAGGGCGTAATGAAGGAGCGGCGCACGGCCAGCAGCACTTCCGCGGTGATCTGATCGGCTTCGCCCTCGAGATCGATGATCGTCTGACACCAGCGGTCGATGTCGTTGCCCTGCAAAAGCCGCTGCAGTGCCTCGGCGCCACCGACCACGGTGCGGGAATGCCGCTCGAACAGGTCGAAGAAGCGATCTTCGCGCGGCAAAAGCTTGCGGAACCAGCCCAGCATGTTCGGTCTCCCGTCGTGTCCAGTCCACGACCCCGTCTCATTCACATAGCGCCGCATTCCATCGCGGGAAACAGTAAGCCGGCTGAAAGATGTGGATGCGGACGATTTACACACGCGGCTTGCGGCCGAAGGCGATTTCCCCGACCTTGCGCGCTACAATCGGACACAGCGTCCGTGACAGGCTCCGACGGCATGATCGACAAGCTGGAATTCTTCATAGCACTTGCCAGGGAAGAACATTTCGGCCGGGCGGCGGAGGTGTGCGGCGTCACCCAACCGACGCTTTCGGCCGGCATCAAGCAGCTGGAGGGTCAGCTCGGCGTGATGCTGGTGCTGCGCGGCTCGCGCTTCCAGGGGCTGACGCCGGAAGGCAAGCAGGTGTTGGTGTGGGCGCGCCGCATCGTCGGCGACAGCAGGACCATGCGCGAGGAGATGCGGGCGGCGCGCCACGGCCTGTCGGGGCGCATCCGCATCGCCGCGATCCCGACGGCGCTGGCCATGGTGGCGCGACTGACGACGCCGTTTCGGGCAAAGCATCCCGGCGTCACCTTCTCGGTGCTGTCGCGCACCTCGATCGAGGTGCTATCGCTGCTCGGCAATTTCGACATCGACGCCGGCATCACCTATCTCGACAACGAGCCGCTCGGACGCGTCACTAGCGTGCCGCTCTATGACGAGCGCTATCAGCTGATCACCGCGGTCGGGAACCCCTATTTCGACCGCGACAAAGTGACATGGGCGGAACTCAGCCAGCTGCCGCTCTGCCTGCTGACGCCGGACATGCAGAACCGCCGCATCATCGACCAGCATCTGGCCGAAGCCGGCGTGCAGGTGCGGCCGACATTGGAATCCAACTCGATGATCGTGCTGTTTTCGCATATCCGCACCGGCAAATGGTCGTCGATCATGCCGCTTAACCTCTCGGAAACCTTCGGTTTTTCCGAGCCGATCCGGGCGATCCCGATCGTCGAGCCGGATGCCAGCCACACGGTCGGGCTGGTGGCGGCGCGGCGCGAACCGCACACGCCGCTGGTCTCGGCGCTGTTGGACGAGGCAATGGCGCTGGCTGACGATTTCCACGGCCGCCGTTAGGATAGACAATGCTGGTGAACGCGATCGATCGAAGATTTCTATCGAGCAACGGATCGGCTTTATTGATTTAGCGGGTTTCCTCTGATTTCCTAAGCACTTAGCGGAAGACCGCCACGACCAGGGAGGGCGCTGCATGACGATGCAGCCTGCAAGTACCGAGATCGCATCGCGCACCGCGGCGATCATCCACGAGCTGAAAGGCCTCGAAGGCCCGCTGTTGCCGATCCTGCACGGCATACAGGAAGAGTTCGGCTATGTGCCGCAGGACGCACTGCCGATGATCGCCGAGGTGCTGAACATCTCCAGGGCCGAGGTTCATGGCGTCGTCACCTTCTATCACGATTACCGCAGCCAGCCCGCCGGCCGCCATGTGCTGAAGCTCTGCCAGGCGGAAGCCTGCCAGTCGATGGGCTCGGATGCGATTGCCGCCAAGCTCAAATCATTGCTGGGCATCGGTTTCCACGAGACAACCCGCGACGGTTCGGTGACACTGGAGCCGGTCTATTGCCTCGGCCTTTGCGCCTGCTCGCCGTCGGCAATGCTGGACGGGGAGGTGATCGGGCGGCTCGACGACGAAAAGCTCAACGAGATCGTTGCCGAGGTGCGCTCATGATCCCGCGTATCTATATTCCCGGCGATTCCGGCGCGCTGGCGCTCGGTGCGGAAAAGGTTGCCAAGGCGGTTCGTGCGGAATTGGCCGAGCGCGGCATCGAGGCCAAGATCGTGCGCAACGGCTCGCGCGGCGCCTATTTCCTCGAGCCTATGGTCGAGGTTGCGACAGCCACTGGCCGCGTCGCCTACGGGCCGGTGAAGCCATCCGACGTCAAAAGCCTGTTCGACTGCGGCTTCCTCACCGGGGGCCACCACAGGCGCTGGCTGGGCGCACCGGACAAGATCCCGTTCCTTGCCAGGCAGACGCGGCTGACCTTTGCGCGCTGCGGCGTCACCGATCCGCTGTCGCTCGATCACTATAAGGCGCATGGCGGGCTGAAGGGCCTGCAGAATGCAGTGGCGATGACGCCGGCCGAGGTCGTCAAGCAGGTGACCGAGTCCGGGCTGCGCGGTCGTGGCGGCGCCGGCTTCCCGACCGGCATCAAATGGAAAACTGTGCTCGATACGTCGGCCGACCGCAAATACATCGTCTGCAATGCCGATGAAGGCGATTCCGGCACGTTCGCCGACCGCATGATCATGGAAGGCGACCCCTTCGTGCTGATCGAAGGCATGGCGATCGCCGGCATCGCCACCGGCGCGACCAAGGGCTTCATCTATATCCGCTCCGAATATCCGCATGCGGTGGCGGTGATGCAGAAGGCCGTCGAGATCGCCCGCAAGGCCGGCGTGCTCGGCGTCAATGTGCTCGGCTCGGCCAATTCATTCGACATGGAAGTGCGGGTCGGCGCCGGCGCCTATGTCTGCGGCGAGGAGACCGCGCTGCTCGACAGCCTCGAAGGCAAGCGCGGGCAGGTGCGGGCCAAGCCGCCGCTGCCGGCGCACAAGGGCCTGTTCGGCAAGCCGACGGTGATCAACAACGTCATCTCGCTGGCCTCGGTGCCGGTGATCATGGATAAGGGCGCTGCCTTCTACAAGGATTTCGGCATGGGCCGTTCACGCGGCACCATCCCGATCCAGATTGCCGGCAACGTCAAGTATCCCGGTCTCTACGAGGCGGCGTTCGGCATGACGCTGGGCGAGATCGTCGACGATATCGGCGGCGGCACGGCGACGGGACGCCCGGTCAAAGCGGTGCAGGTGGGTGGCCCGCTCGGCGCCTACTTCCCGCGCGCGCTGTTCGACACGCCGTTCGACTACGAAGCGTTTGCCGCCAAGGACGGGCTGATCGGCCATGCCGGCATCGTCGTTTTCGACGACAGCGCCGACATGCTGAAGCAGGCACGCTTTGCCATGGAATTCTGCGCCATCGAGAGCTGCGGCAAGTGCACGCCGTGCCGCATCGGCTCGACTCGCGGTGTCGAGGTGCTGGACAGGCTCGCCCAGAACGTCGAACCGGAAAAGCAGATCGCGCTGGTCACCGACCTTTGCAACACAATGAAGTTCGGCTCGCTTTGCGCTCTCGGCGGCTTCACCCCATATCCAGTGATGAGTGCACTCAACCATTTCCCGGACGACTTTCGGCCGACGCCGGTCGCCGAAGCAGCGGAATAGGAGCGGACAGCCATGAACGCGGCATTCGACATCAAATCGCTGGTCCAGGAAATCGACTACGGCACACCTGCCTCTGAAGCCGAGCAGCAAGTGACGCTGACGGTCGACGGCAAGTCGATAACAGTGCCGGCGGGGACCTCGATCATGCGCGCATCGATGGAAGCCGGCGTCGAAATCCCGAAACTCTGCGCCACCGACATGCTGGACTCGTTCGGCTCCTGCCGGGTCTGCCTCGTCGAGATCGACGGGCGCGGCGGCACGCCGGCTTCATGCACTACGCCGGTCGGCGAAGGCATGGTCGTGCATACGCAGACCGATCGGCTGAACGCCATTCGCCGCGGCGTGATGGAACTCTACGTCTCCGACCACCCGGCGGCGTGGGGCGAGAAGGCTGGCACCGGCGCCAGCGAGTTCGACAAGGTCGTCACGACGGTCGGCCTGACCGAGAACCGCTATGGCGTGGACGGCCGCAACCACGTGAAGCAGGAAAACGGCGTGGCGCCCGGCCATGGCTCGCTGACCATCGATTACATCGCCCGCGATGAATCGAACCCGTATTTCACCTACGATCCGACGCAGTGCATCGTCTGCTCGCGCTGCGTGCGCGCCTGTGAGGAGGTGCAGGGCACGTTCGCGCTGACCATCGAGGGCCACGGCTTCGAATCCAGGGTCTCGGCCGGCATGCACGAGGCGTTCGTCGATTCCGAGTGCGTCTCTTGCGGGGCCTGCGTGCAGGCCTGCCCGACCGATGCGCTGAGGGAGAAGACCGTGCTGGCGAAAGGCCTGCCCGAGCGCTCGACCGTCACCACCTGCGCCTATTGCGGCGTCGGCTGCTCGTTCAAGGCCGAGGTCAAGGGCGACGAGGTCATTCGTATGATGCCCTACAAGGCAGGCAAGGCCAACCACGGCCACTCCTGCGTCAAGGGCCGCTTCGCCTATGGCTATGCGACGCACAAGGACCGGATCCTGAAACCGATGATCCGCGAAAAGGTCAGCGATCCGTGGCGCGAAGTGTCGTGGGAAGAGGCGCTCACCCATACGGCGAATGAGTTCCGCCGCATCCAGTACCAGTACGGCCGCACCTCGATCGGCGGCATCACCTCGTCGCGCTGCACCAACGAGGAGACCTACCTCGTCCAGAAGCTGGTCCGGCAGGGCTTCCGCAACAACAATGTCGATACCTGCGCCCGTGTCTGCCATTCGCCGACCGGCTATGGTCTCGGCCAGACCTTCGGCACCTCCGCCGGTACGCAGGATTTCGATTCGATCGAGCAGACAGACGTGATCCTGCTGATCGGCGCCAATCCGACCGATGCGCATCCGGTGTTCGCCTCGCGCATGAAGAAGCGCATGCGCCAGGGCGCCAAGCTGATCGTGCTCGATCCGCGCCGCACCGACATCGTGCGCTCGGCCCATGTCGAAGCGCAGTTCCATCTGCCGCTGAAGCCGGGCACCAACGTCGCCATGCTGACCGCACTTGCCCATGTCATCGTCACCGAGGGCCTGTTCGACGAGGCCTTCATCCGCGAGCGCTGCGACTGGGACGAGTTCCAGGACTGGGCCTCGTTCGTGGCGCTGCCGGAAAACAGCCCGGAAGTGGTCGGCGAGCTTGCAAATGTCGATCCCGACGACATACGCGGCGCGGCGCGGCTCTATGCTCGCGGCGGCAACGGCGCGATCTATTACGGCCTCGGCGTGACCGAGCACAGCCAGGGCTCGACCACCGTCATCGCCATTGCCAACCTCGCCATGGCGACCGGCAATATCGGCCGGCCGGGCGTCGGCGTGAACCCGCTGCGCGGCCAGAACAATGTGCAGGGCTCCTGCGACATGGGCTCGTTCCCGCACGAGCTTCCCGGCTATCGCCACATTTCAGGCGACGCGGTGCGCGCCATCTATGAGAGCCTGTGGGGCGTCAAGCTCGACGACGAGCCCGGCCTGCGCATCCCCAATATGCTGGACGCCGCCGTCGACGGCTCGTTCAAGGGGCTCTATGTGCAGGGCGAGGACATCCTGCAGTCGGACCCCGACACCAAGCATGTCGCCGCCGGTCTCGCCGCGATGGAATGCGTCGTCGTGCACGACCTCTTCCTCAACGAGACGGCCAACTACGCGCATGTGTTCCTGCCCGGCTCGACGTTCCTCGAGAAGGACGGCACCTTCACCAATGCCGAGCGCCGCATCAACATGGTGCGCAAGGTGATGGAGCCGAAATGCGGCTATGCCGACTGGGAAGCGACGCAGGAGCTCGCCAAGGCGCTCGGCCTCGGCTGGAACTACACGCATCCGTCCCAGATCATGGACGAGATCGCCAAGACAACACCAAGTTTCGCCGGCGTTTCCTTCGACCTTCTCGACCGGGTGGGCTCGGTGCAGTGGCCCTGCAACGAGAAGTCGCCGGAAGGCACGCCGATCATGCATATCGGCGGCTTCGTGCGCGGCAAGGGCAAGTTCATCCGCACCGAATACGTCGCGACCGACGAAAGGACCGGACCGCGCTTCCCGCTGCTGCTGACCACCGGCCGCATCCTGTCGCAATACAATGTCGGCGCGCAGACCCGGCGCACCGACAACGTGGTCTGGCATAGCGAGGACCGGCTGGAGATCCATCCGCACGATGCCGAAAATCGCGGCCTGCGCGATGGCGACTGGGTGCGGCTGACCAGCCGCTCGGGCGAGACGACGCTGCGCGCGCTGATCACCGAGCGGGTGTCGCCGGGCGTCGTCTATACGACCTTCCACCATCCCGACACCCAGGCTAACGTCATCACCACCGACTTCTCCGACTGGGCGACCAACTGCCCGGAATACAAGGTGACCGCGGTGCAGGTGGGTGCATCCAACGGCCCGTCGGAATGGCAGCGCGACTATGACGAGCAGGCAAAGCAAAGCCGCCGCATCGCGAAGTTGGAAGCGGCGGAGTAGTCCTTGACCGCGCGCCGCAAAGCCATTGCGCAGATCAGCCGCCTGGCGCGCCGCGCCGGCGGCACTGCGGCCGCCAACCGCATGGTGCCGGAAGAGACGCCGGTGGCGTTCTCCTTTGCCGGCACCACGCATGCGGTGATGATGGCAAGCCCGGCTGATTTCGAGGATTTCGCGCTCGGCTTCTCGCTGACCGAAGGCATCATTGCCTCGCCGGACGAAATCGAAGCGATCGAGGTCGAGGATCACGGCGCCGGCATCGATATCCAGATCCGGCTGAAGGACCAGGCCAACACCCGCTTCGAAGCGCGTCGCAGACGCCTGGCCGGCCCGGTCGGCTGCGGGCTGTGCGGCATCGAATCGATCGAGGAGGCGATGCGCTCGGTAAACCCGGTCGGTGCGTCGCAACTTACACTTCAGGCCGATGACATCGTCCGCTCGGTCAAGCTTTTGTCGAAGCTGCAGCCGCTGCACGCCGAGACCGGTGCCGTCCACGCCGCCGGTTTTTACCTTCCCGGCAAGGGCATCGTCATGGCGCGCGAGGATGTCGGCCGCCATAACGCGCTGGACAAGCTGGCTGGCGCGCTGGCCAAAGCCGGTATCGACGGCAGGTCGGGGGCCGTCGTCGTCACGTCGCGCGTTTCGGTCGAGATGGTGCAGAAGACCGCGGCGATCGGCTCGGCCGTCATCATTGCCGTCTCGGCGCCGACCGCACTTGCCATCCGCACCGCGAACGATTCCGGCATGACGCTGGTGGCGCTGGTGCGCGGCGACGATTTCGATATTTTCACCCATCCTGACCGCGTGGTTTCCGGAGTTGCCAAGCATGTCGCATGACGAGGGCCACCTCATGAGCACCAGCGAAAAGCTGGTTCGCATGGCCAACCAGATTGCCGCCTTTTTCCACTCAAAGCCGCGCGAGCAAGGCATTGCCGGCGTCGCCGAGCACATCAACAAATTCTGGGAGCCGAGGATGCGCCGGCAATTGTTCGAGATGCTGGACAGCGGTGGCGAGGGGTTCAACGAGCTTGTCGTCGCGGCCGCGCCACACATCAAGCGGCCGGGCGCGCCGGAGGGCGCAGGTTTTAGCGTCGGCGGAGCGAACACCGAGACTGCCGCCGCGTCACAGAAGTAGGCGCCGCGGGCCCACATTCACACTCTCTGAAGTTTCATCTGCCGCAGGCCGCGCGCCTCTGCTATGATCCGGCGATAAGAAATCGTCGGGTCGGGCGGACAACTCGTGAGGCCGATCGAAACTCGATACGCGCTCAGTGGCGACGTGCGGATCGCCTATCAGGTGGTCGGCCAGGGATCGCTCGATCTCGTCTTCGTGCCGGGTTTCATTTCCAATCTCGACCTGCACTGGGAAGACGAGGGCTACACCCGGCTGTTGAAGCGGCTTTCCGCGTTCTCACGGCTGATCCTGTTCGACAAGCGCGGCACCGGTCTGTCCGACCGCGTCGATGTCCACCACCTGCCCAGCCTCGAAACCCGCATGGACGATGTACGCGCGGTGATGGATGCGACCGGCAGCGGCCGCGCCGCCTTGCTCGGCGCTTCGGAAGGCGCGCCGATGGCAATGCTGTTCGCCGCCACCTACCCGGAGCGGACGCGGGCGCTGGCGCTTTATGGCGGCTATGCGCATTTCCACAAATGGGTGATGCCGCCGGAACGCCTTGAGGCGTTCATCGCGACGGCGGAGACCGCATGGGGCACCGGCGCCACCCTGCCGCATTTCGCGCCCGGCCGCGTCGACGATCCGCGTTTCGCCACATGGTGGGCGCGCTTCGAGCGGCTGTCGGCGAGCCCGACCGCGGCAATCGCCCTGGCCCGCATGAATGCGGCTATCGACGTGCGCGGCGTGCTGGCGGCGATCAGCGCACCGACGCTGCTTATCCATCGCCGCAACGATGCGCGCGTCGACCCGGAGGCCAGCCGCTTCCTGGCAAGGAAGATCCCGAATGCGCGGCTGGTCGAGGTGGCCGGGCGCGACCACCCGATCTGGACCGGCGATGTCGACCGGGTGGCCGATCTGATCGAGGAATTCCTGACCGGAGCGCGCGCCGTTGCCGAGGCCGAGCGCGTGCTGGCTGCACTGCTGGTCACCCGGATCTACGACACGGCGCGGCTTGGCGACCGTATGTGGAGCGAGCGCAGCCGACGTTTTCAGGAAACATGGCGCCTGCTGGTCGGGCGCCATGGCGGCCGCCCGGCCGGCACGCATGGCGAGCTGATGATGGCGCGCTTCGACGGCCCGGCGCGGGCCGTACGCTGCGCGGCGGCGCTGCGCGATGCGGCGCAGGAGATCGGCGTCGCCAGCGCGCAGGGCGTGCATGTCGGCGAGGTCGAGTTGCGTGGGCCGCCGACGGGGTTGACGGCGCGCGTGACGATGCAGCTTGCCGCGCATGCCGGGCGCGGCGACATCCTCGCTTCGCGGCTGGTCGCCGACCTCGCCGCCGGTTCAGGGCTTCATTTCAATGACGCCGGGCGCATCGCGCTTGACGAGCTGGATGAACCGCTGGCGCTGGTGCAGGCGACCTCGGAACAGCATCTGGAGCCGGCCTGCCGGCCGAAGGCCAAAGCTGCCGAGCCGGCCGCACTGACGGCGCGCGAAAGCGAGGTGGTGAACCTCATCGCCGATGGCAAGAGCAATGCCGCGATCGCCGCCGAACTCGAGCTGAGCGAACACACCGTCAAGCGCCACGTCGCCAATATTCTGCTCAAGCTGGACCTGCCGTCGCGGGCGGCGGCGGCGGCGTTCTCGGCGCGGCACGCTGGCCCGCACGGGCCATAGGAGCCATGGCGCTTTCGGGCGAAGCGGCCGGGCATGCGTAAGCGCTATCACTTCGTCCCATGCAGGCCAGGCGGATGTCGCCGGGAAAGGCGCTGCAAAGGGAGGAATAAAATGCTGAAGTCGACACTCAAATCACTGGTGCTGGCGGCAGGCGTCGGCGCGCTGTTGGCGATCGTTCCTGCCAAGGCCGAAGACGCCTCGGCGACGGCTGCCTACAAGGACATCCAGGCAACGCTCGGCTCGGTACCGGACATGTTCAAGACGCTGCCGGACGTCGCCGTTGCCGGCGCCTGGGCCGAGATCAAGGGCGTGCAGCTCAACCCGAACACCGCGCTCGACGGCAAGACCAAGGAATTGATGGGCCTCGCCGTCGCCTCGCAGATCCCCTGCCAGTACTGCATCTATTTCCACACGCAGGCGGCCAAGCTCAATGGCGCCAGCGACGAGGAGATCAAGGAGGCGGTGGCGATGGCGGCGATCGTGCGCCACTGGTCGACGATGCTCAACGGCAGCCAGGTCGATCTCGCCACTTTCAAGAAACAGTCCGACGAGGTGTTCGCGGCCGTCAAGGCGAAGTCGCAGTGAAGAAGCCACTGCCCGGCGGCGAGCGCCGGGCAGTGCATGATCAAGCAACCACCCGATCCGAGAAGACGGGCCCATGGAGGAATAAAATGCTGACCAAGACACAGACGATAGACGGCGCTGCGATCAAGAAGGCGATTGAGGGCCGTGATGGAAAATTGCTGGCGAGCTTCTATGCCGACGACGCATTGGTGCGGGTGATCGACCGCAACAACCCGCCGAGCAAGCCGCGCGAAATCCGCGGGCGCGCTGCGATCACCACGTTCTGGGACGACATCTGCAGCCGGGCGATGACCCACAAGGTCGACACCACCATTGCCGACGGCAACAACCTCGCCTTCACCCAGGCCTGCTCCTATCCGGACGGGACCAAGGTATTCTGCGCGGCGATGCTGGAGCTGAAGAACGGCCAGATCGCACGGCAGACGGTCGTGCAGGCCTGGGACGAATGAGGCGGCGATGTTCAGTGCCAGATGGCAGATCGACGCCAAATTCGGGCACAAGCAGACCGTGCTCGAACTGTTAAAGAATGGGAACGCGAGATCGGCTCGCTGGTCGGTGTCGACGACCTCAAGTTCCAGATCATGACCGGATCGATCGGCGCGCGCGAAGCGACGGTCGAGTCACATCACCAGGTCGAAAGCCTCGCCAGTTGGAGGCGTTCTTCGCCAGGATCGACAAGATCGACGCGCACGCCAAATGGGGCAAGGAGATGGAGCCTTACGTGGTGTCGGGCACCAGCCTGTGGAATATCTACCGCATCGTGGAATAGCGGTTCTCATCCTCGCTTCCGCAGGGCTATCGCATTTGGGAAGATGCCCCCTCACCCGCGCAGCGGCCCGACGAGGGGCAGCACGACGTCTGAAATCACGACGAGCGCACCCCCCTACTCGCTCTCGCCGTCCAGCGCCGGCACCGACACGCCGGCAAGCTCGGCCGCGAGCAGCCGCGACGCACCGGCGCGTGCGATCCGCAGCATCAGCGCCTTGCGCGTCGCCGCCGCCATGCGATGCTCGGGCGCATCGCGCAAGATCTCGGCGCCATAGCCGTCGGAGAGAATGAAGCCGCATTCCTGCGGAAAGATTTCGGAAGGCACGCCGGGATGGGTGGCGAAGAAGAAGCGGTCGGAATGCAGCCGGTAGTCCGGCCATTTGCGGTCGACCCTGAAATCCTCGATCGAGGATTTGATCTCGATGATCCAGATGTCGCCGTGGCGGGTCAGCGCGACGAGGTCGGCGCGGCGGCCGGTGGCCAGCGACAGTTCTGGCAAGACATGCGCGCCCATCTGCCTGAGCAGCCGCTGCACGCCGCGCCGGACCAGCATGGCGCGCTCCGACTGGCGGCCGTCGATGAGCGGGTTGAGAGGTAGAGGTGAAATGATCGGCATGGCGACCACCATGCCAGATTTTGTTCACGGTTTGAACCGGTTTTTGCGGGCGATTACGCACTTTACAAACACGGCGATGTGCCTGATACCTTGAATCCACAGTAGGAATCCGGGTTATGGGTGTCCTTTTCGAGCCACACTTCCACAACGAAGAAGCTGCTTTCGAACGACTGGAGACGGGCAAGAAGGCCCGTTAGGCAATGGCTAAGTCACAATGAGCGTCGTGAGCGGTGTGGTGCTTTGTACGTCTTCTGCTGAAGATCGATCGAGCCCGAACGGCCTGCCCATTCTCTTCGAGAGCATACAGGAATGGCTGGCAGAGCGCGCCCCCTTCCAACAACTTAACAGCGTCGAGGATAGCTTTGGCGGCAGCAAGCACCCGCAAATGTTTGTAGCCGGTGGTGGCAATGCAATTCCTACGGGTGAGGGGAGCTATGTTTTCGCGAGGCGTCGCCGTTGATCTAATATTCACCGCTGCAGGCCCGATAGTGGTCGCAGCGTAATCAAAAAAGGTGGCGAAGCATGGTTACTGAGAATGCAAGTTTGACGGTCGAGCAGACTAGGCTCAATAGGATGCTCATGCGGGGCATCGTATTTTCCGTCGTTTGGCTTGCCGGTTTCGGGTCTTCTTATGCGCTTTGCCAGGGGCTTCTGGCGCGACGGATGATAAAAATGAATCCCATGCTTCGGGGAAATGGCCGCGCCTGGTGGTGCATCATTGTGGGAGGGCTTGGGGCCGCAGCCTTATGTGCGATAGTTGGCGCCGGCATTTTCAACGCCATGACACAACCCTAGGTCAAACATCGCCTGCCGATCCGGTGTTGGGTCCATATTGATATGGAGGTCCCGTTCAATGAGCGCATAGATGCGTTTGGTCTCACCCTGCGCGCCCTGCCTATGAGGGCGGTACTGCGGACGAAGATCGTGCGGACTTTTCCGGCGATTATCTGTTCGACGAACCCAAAGACGAACAGGAATATGGTCCTCGACCGGCCGGCATCAACATTTTAGGATGCGTCTATAATTGATTACAGCGGAACAAATCAGCGCCGGGTGTTGCGCGGCTGGAGGTCTGAGTGGGAATTGAACCCACTACGTCGGTTTTGCAGACCGATGCGTCACCGTCCCGCCCTCAGACCTCGGTGCCTCTATGCCCAATCCATCAGCGCAGTCAACCCGTCGATGCCAGGATACCCAGCCGTCGCCGAAGCACGCTTGTCGCAAGCCGTCCGCCGCCCGGCATATCCTCCAAAATCGGGCAGTCGGGCCTGTCCTCGCCGTGACATGCGTAGATATTCGACTTTTAACTAACCGGCATCATGCCCTCCAGGGCAATGATCCTGGTCTTTGCGCAGCGTTCGCGGATGGCTTTGAGACGGCCGTATTCTGGAGAGTCGTACCATGCCAGGAGGGAGGCCATGTCCGGGAATTCGACAATGACGAGGCGATGAGGTTCCCAATCGCCCTCCAGAACTTTGGTGGCTCCGCCGCGAGCGATGTACCTTCCCCCGTAGCGGGCTTCGGTTGCCGGCACGTCCCGGCGGTATTCCTCGAAAACGGCGGCGTCGGTTACGTCTACATCAGCAATGAGATATGCGGCCATTGACCTTACTCCCCTTGGGAAAAGGCAATTGAAACAGGTCTATTAGCGGCCCCGCAACTAAGCCAGCGGTACTACGCCTCGGAAACGACTCGCGTTCTCCCGGATTGGGGCGCTTAACTGTCTTGGTGGGGGCAGCTCTGGGAGGAGACGAACCATGCCGATGTATCTCACGCGATTCAGCTACAGGCCCGAAACCTGGGCGCGCTTGATGGATAATCCCGAGGACAGACGCGAGGCTGCCCGTTCCTACATTGAATCAGTCGGCGGAAAGCTGCACGGGTTCTGGTATGCCTTCGGAGAGTACGATGGCTGGAACCTGTGGGAGGCGCCGGACAACGTGTCCATGGCCTCTGTCATGCTGGCCATCGGTGCGGGAGGCGCGCTCAGCTCGTACGAGACCACCGTCCTGTTAAGTGTCGAAGAGACGATGGACGCGCTTGGCAAAGCGAAGTCGATCCGGTACCGCCCGCCGGGATCGTGACCGCCGCCCGCGCTTTGCGGAGTGTCGAAGGCTGGGGAACGCTTGCTCTCGGACGGCGCACGTTGCAGCTTGCGCTTTCAATGTCTGCCACGGATTTTAGGAGGAGCATTAGATGACGGAAGATGACGACCGGAAATCGGCGACGCCGGAGGAAATCCGCTCGGCCATCGGAGGCTGGGCGGTGCTTGGGGCAATTATCGTTGCCGTGTTTGGTGCGGCCTACGTCATGATCGATAGTTGAATGGCCAACGATCCTGGTCGCCCCGATGGATTGCCTGAAAAGATCGGCACGGTCCTTGGTGCATTGGTGGTGATCGGCACGTTCGGGCTTCTGGCTAGGACCGTGCTTCGCGGCGTCCTTTATTGAACCCGGGCCCGTCTGGACTTTCCCCTGCGGCGGCCGCGTCTCAGGCCGATCTCCTCGTAGCAACGGATGGTCTTGGCCGCAGGCCAGAGCGCCGGGCAGCGTCGCCGACTTCATGGGTGATTTCTTCGTCTCCTGGTCCTTGTTCCCGGCCCATTGATTTTGCAACATAATCCTGCGGGGGCTGTTGCCGAAATGCCATAGTCGCGGGTTTACCAGCACGCAAGTCCAAGGATATAGGCATCGCCCGCTTGGCAAGCAAAGCAAATGCCAGCATGAATGAAGATGAAAAAAGCGGCCGACTCGAGCCGCTGTTGTTTGGGCAGGCATCGGACCTTTTCATGCGCATGAAGTCACTTGCAATCGTCGCGGCCCTGGCGCTGTCGACGGCTGTCGCCGGTTGCAGCACCATCGGCTCGCAGATCTTCACCAACAACTACGGCGCGGTGACCGACGCCGGCTATCACCTGCCGCGCGTTCCGATCGAAAAGGTGCCGTTCAAATACCGCCGGCAGATCGTCGACTACGACACCAGGGAAAAGCCGGGCACCATTATCGTCGATACGCAGAACAAGTTCCTCTATTTCGTCATGGGCGACGGCGAAGCGATGCGCTACGGCATCGGCGTCGGCCGTGAGGGTTTCGAATGGCACGGCACCGCCCATATCGCGCTGAAGCGCGAATGGCCGACCTGGACACCGCCTTCGCAGATGATCAAGCGCCAGCCGGAGTTGGCCAAGTTTGCCGGTGGCATGGAGCCGGGGTTGAAGAACCCGCTCGGCGCGCGCGCTATGTACCTGTTCAACAAGGGTGGCGACATGGGTTATCGCCTGCATGGCAGCCCGGAATGGAATTCGATCGGCAAGGCGATGTCGTCGGGCTGCATCCGGCTGATAAACCAGGACATTATCGACCTCTACGACCGCACCTCGGTCGGCGCCAAGGTCATTGTGATATAAAACCCTTATACGCGGACCGTCTAGGCAACAACACAGACGTCGCAAACAGAAAACCGGGCACTTTGGCCCGGTTTTTTGTTGTATCGATGTTGACGATGGAACGTCGCGTCAGGAGACCTGTTCGACATGCTGCACTTCCGGCACAAAGTGCCGGAGCAGGTTCTGGATGCCGTGCTTCAGCGTCGCGGTCGACGACGGGCAGCCGGCGCAGGCGCCCTTCATGTGCAGGAACACGGTGCCGTTCTCGAAGCCGCGGAAGGTGATGTCGCCGCCGTCCTGGGCCACCGCCGGGCGCACCCGGGTGTCGAGCAGCTCCTTGATGGTGACGACCAGCTCCTCGTCGGCCTTGTCGTAGAATTCGCCGGTCTGGCTGGTCTCGGCGGCGGGGCCGGCCTTGGCCATCACCGGGGCGCCGGACATGAAATGCTCCATGATGGCGCCGAGGATAGCCGGCTTCAGATGCTGCCAGTCGGGGCCGTCCTTGGTCACGGTGATGAAATCATAGCCGAAGAAGACGCCGGTGACGCCGGGGATTTCGAACAGCCGGCCGGCGAGCGGCGAAGCCGTCGCGGCGCTATCGGCATCGCGGAAATCGGCGGTGCCTTCTTGCAGCACTTCCTTGCCGGGCAGGAATTTCAGCGTCGCCGGGTTTGGCGTCGACTCGGTCTGGATGAACATGGCCGTCTCCGTGCCCGTTGGGGCAGCTAGTTTGGAATAATTCTAATTAGGCTTTATCCGCCCGACATTCAAGGGAAAGGCATCGCCGGCGGTAGCGGCAGGCGGAATGTTTTGCTAGTTCGCTGAAACGATTGGAGATGTGTTGAGATTCAGGTCAGGCCGAGCCGAAAATGGTGGTTTCCGAGAACCGGAGCGGAGCGTACTTTGGTACGTGAGCACCGGAAGCGCAGGAAGCCGCCATTTGCAGGCCGGCCTCACCTGAATATCAGCACATCTCAGGCGAGGCTGTCGATCTCCTCGTCCGACAGGTTCTGCGGCACCACCGTGACCGGGATAGGAAAGGCGGCGCCCTTGCCGGCGACCGCGCCGACCAGCGGCCCAGGCCCTTCCTTGCCGGCGCCTGCCGCCAGCACCAGAATGGCGATGTCCTGGTCTTCCTCGATCAGCTTGTGGATCTCTTCGGTCGGCTTGCCTTCGCGCACCACCAGTTCCGGCTCGATGCCGAGCTTCTGGCGCACCTTGTTGGCGTAGCTGTCGAGTGCGGCGCGCGCCGTGGCGTTCGCCTCCTCGCGCATGATCTTCTCGACGCCCAGCCAGTGCTGGAAATCATCCGGCTCGATGACATAGAGCAGCACCAGCACGCCGCCCGTGCTTTGCGCCCGCTTCGAGGCGTAGGCGACGGCGCGCTCGCATTCGGGCGTGTCGTCGATGATCGCCAGGAACTTGCGGCGATGACCGGCTTCGCGGCTGAGGCGTTTGGAGACCATATTCACCCTGTTCGATGGTTTCGGCCGCAATCTGCCACCGCCACAGCCCGCCCGCAAGCGACCGGCGGCTGTGGCAATGCTGGTGCAGCTTAAAGCGCGTCGCGTTCGACCAGCGACGCGCTTCAGGTTCTTGTTTTATGCATGTCGTTATCGCAAAACCGCTGCACACTTTTGCGCGACTTGCATTAGCCTTGCAGCAGCCCGATAATGTCGCGCACGGTCTTCATGGTCGCTTCGGCCAATGTGCCGGCACGCTCGCCGCCATCGCGCAGCACCGCGTCGACATAGGCGCGGTCGCCGGAGATGCGGCGCATCTCTTCGGCGATCGGCGCCAGCTTTTCCACCGCAAGGTCGGCCAGCGCCGGCTTGAACACCGAAAACTGCTGGCCGCCATATTCCTTCAGCACCGCCTCTTTCGAGATTTCGGCGAGGCCGGCATAGATGCCGACGAGGTTTTCCGCTTCCGGCCGGCCGGCAAGCCCGTCCAGTTCGCCGGGCAAAGCCTCCGGGTCGGTCTTGGCCTTGCGGATCTTCTTCGAGATGGCGTCGGCATCGTCGGTCAGGTTGATGCGCGACAGGTCCGACGGATCGGATTTCGACATCTTCTTCGAACCGTCGCGCAGCGACATGATGCGCGCTGCCGGGCCGCCGATGACCGGCTCGGTCAGCGGGAAATAGCCGTTTACCGTCTCCTCACCGACCTGCATCTCGACGCCGACGCCAAGCGCGGCGATGCGGTCCGAAAAGTCGTTGTTGAATTTCTGCGCGATGTCGCGGGTCAGCTCCAGATGCTGCTTCTGGTCGTCGCCGACCGGCACATGGGTGGCGCGGTAGACCAGGATGTCGGCGGCCATCAGGGAGGGATAGGCGAGCAGGCCGAGCGAGGCGTTCTCGCGGTCCTTGCCCGCCTTGTCCTTGAATTGCGTCATGCGGTTCATCCAACCGATGCGCGCCACGCAGTTGAAGATCCAGGCAAGCTCGGCGTGCTGCATCACCCGCGACTGGTTGAAGACGATGTGCTTGGTCGGGTCGATGCCGGAGGCGAGAAACGCCGCGGTGATCGACCGCGTCTGGTCCTGCAGATCCTCATGGACGAGCTGTGCGGTCAGCGAATGCAGATCGACGACGCAATAGATACAGTCGGAGGTGTCCTGCAGGGCGACGAATTTCTTGATGGCGCCGAGATAATTGCCGAGATGCAGATTGCCGGTTGGCTGGACGCCGGAAAAAACGAGCGGTTTGAAGGGGGGCTGATCGGTCATGGTGTTTCCCTGGCTTGTGGAGGGCCGTTTCGCGCGCGGCGAAAGTCTTGCGACGGCGCGCTTATGGACGAGAGCGAGGAGACGATCAAGAGGGGCGTTGGCCAGGGCGCGCAGGCTTTGACGTCGGCCGAACAGAAGGCTGTTTGAGGGATGGCGCCGACCAGAAACAAAAACCCGCCTCGGTGGGCGGGTCGTTGGAGCCAATTAGCACCATATCAACATTAATAGCATAGCTGCCGGCACAAAGCAAGAACAAAATTGGCGCTGATGAATTTTCCCCCTCACGGATCCGGAGATTGCTCCTTGACCGGCTGGGAGCCCTTGCGCCCGATATTGCGGCGGATCATGCCGAAATCGGCACCGCCGGTGGCGAAGGCGGTGACGAAGTAAAGCAGCGCCCCGCCGGCGACGAGCGCTAGCAGCGTTACGGCCTTGATCACCAGCGGCGAGCCGGAGGCGAGCCTTGCGGCGAACCAGTGCTCGGCAAAATAGAGCGCCGCCGCCATCACCGCCGCCGACAGCACCAGCCGCGGGATGCGTTTCATGAGCGGCACGTCGCGGCCCCAATGGCCGCGCCGGATCAGCACGGCGAGCAGCATCGCCGCATTGACCCAGCCGGCGACAGCGGAGGCAACGGCAATGCCGGGCGCGCCCATCGTCGGAAACAGCGTCAGCGCCGTCGTAATGTTAACCGCCACCGAGATGGCGGCGAAAATCATCGGCGTGCGCGTGTCCTCGCGGGCGAAATAGCCTGGGGTGAACGCCTTGATCAGCACGAAGGCCGGCAGGCCGAGCCCGAAGATCGCCAGGATTGCCGCGACCGTCGGCGTCGAATTGTTGGCGGCAAAGGCGCCGCGCTCATAGACCAGCCGCACGATCGGCTCGGACATGACCAGCAGCGCGGCCGCCGCCGGCAAGGTCATGAAAAGGGTAAACTCGACCGAGCGGTTCTGCAGATTGGCGGCCTCGACCAGATTGCCCGATTTCAGCGCCCGCGACAGTTCCGGCAACAGCACGATGGCGACAGCGACGCCGACGACGCCCAGCGGCAGCTGGTAGACGCGGTCGGCATAGGCCAGCGACGACACCGCACTGTCCTGCGCCGATGCGATCGCCGTGCCGATCAGCTGGTTGATCTGGGTGATGCCGCCGGTGATCGCCGCCGGCAGCGCCAGGATCAGCAGCCGCTTGACGTTCGGCGTCATCTTCGGCCGCCGGAAGCCGATCGAAATGCCGGCATGGCGCACCGCCGCCCAGACGATCGCCAGCTGCACCAGGCCGGCCGCCAGCACGCCCCAAGCCAGGCCGAAACCAACGGTGCGGGCGTCCGAACCCTTGTACCAGGCATAGGCAAGCACGGCGATAAGGATGACGTTGAGGAACACCGGCGCCACCGCAGCGGCGAAATAGCGGCGCAGCGAATTCAGCATGCCGGCCATCATGGCGCCGAGCGACATGCAGATCAGGTAGGGGAACATGACGGTCGCCAGCGCCACCGTCGTCTCGAATTTTCCCGGCGTGTCGGCAAAGCCCGGCGCCACCAGATAGCGCACGATCAGCGGCATCGCCAGTTCCATGGCGATGGTCAGCGCCAGAAGCGCCGTGAACAAGACGCCGAACACCTCTTCGGAAAAGCGCTTGGCGCCGTCGGTGCCGTGCGTCTCGATCTCCTTGGCGAACAGCGGCACGAAGGCGGCATTGAAGGCGCCTTCGGCGAACAGCCGGCGAAAGGTGTTGGGAAACTGGAAGGCGGCGTTGAAGGCGTCGGCGATCGGCCCGGTGCCGAGTGCGGCAGCCATCAGCATCTCGCGGCCGAAACCGAGGGCGCGGCTCATCAGCGTGCCGGAAGCGACCGTGGCGAATTTCTTGACAAGGCTCATGCGCTTGAAGACTGCCTGTGCGATTGGGGCAAATGGAAGGTAACAGTCACTCGGCGGCCGTTTTGGTCTTGCCGCGCTCGGACGCCGTGCCCTCGAGCACCGCGATCAGCCTGTTGCGGATGGTCGCCGTACGCGACGGGCTGTCGATCTTCTGGCCGGTGAGATCGGTGACGTAGAACGTGTCGATGACTTTTTCGCCGAAGGTGGTGATGTGGGCCGAGGCGATGTCGAGCGACAGGTCCGATAACATGCCGGTGATCTCCGACAGAAGGCCCGGCCTGTCCAGCCCCTCGACCTCGATCACCGAGAAACGGTTCGACAGGGTGTTGCGGATCTCGGCGCGTGGCGGAATACGGAAAACCTTGGCGCCGCGCCGCGGCTTGGTCCGCTTCTCGATCATTTCGGGTAGCCAGCTCTTGCCCGACAGCACGTCCTCGATCAGCCGGCCGACGCGCTCGGCACGGCGGCGCTCGTCCTCGTCGCGGTCGAACTCCCTCGAGATCAGGATGGTGTCGAGCGCGCGGCCGTCCGAGGTGGTGAATATCTGCGCGTCGACGATGTTGCCGCCGGCCGCGGCACAGGCGCCGGCAATCACCGAGAGCAGGCGCGGATGGTCCTGCGCCAGCACGGTGATCTCGGTCACCGCCTCGAACTGGTGGGTTTTGACCATGGTGGCGAGCTTCTTGCCGGCGTGATCGGCCTCGCGGATGAATTCGGCATGGCGGAGCTGGTCGGGAAGATCGACCGCCAGCAGATAGTTCTCGTAGTGCTGGCCGACATAACGCTTGCGGGCCTTTTCCGGCCAGTCGGCAAGCGCCTCGGCCAGTTGTTCGCGCGCCGCCGCCGTCCGTTTGGCGCGCGACACCTCCGAAAACCCGCCGGTCAACAAAAGCTCGGTCTCGTAGTAGAGCGTACGCAGCAACTGGCCCTTCCAGCCGTTCCAGACCCCAGGCCCGACGCCGCGGATATCGCAGACGGTAAGCACAAGCAGCATCTTCAGCCGTTCGACCGACTGCACGATGGCGGCAAAATCCTCGATCGTCTTGCGGTCGTTGAGATCGCGGGTCTGCGCCGTCATCGACATGACGAGGTGGTTCTCGACCAGCCAGGCAACCGTTTCGGTGTCGGCCGGCGACAGCCCCATATGCGGGCAGATGCGCCGGGCGATCCTGGCGCCGGCTTGCGAATGGTCCTCCGGCCTGCCCTTGGCGATGTCGTGCAGCAGCACGGCGACATAGAGCGCCTCGCGGCTCTTCTTCAGCCCCGGCATCAGCGAGTGGGCGAGTGGATGGACCTTTTCGCCGTCGCCGCGCTCGATCTCGGCCAGTACGCCGATGCAGCGGATCAAATGCTCGTCCACGGTGTAGTGGTGGTACATCGAGAACTGCATCATGGCGACGATCTTGCCGAAGTCCGGGATCAGCTTGGCAAGCAGTCCGGCCTCGTTCATGCGCCGCAGATTGAGCTCGGCGTTGCGGTCCGAGGTCAAGATATCGAGGAACAGCCGGTTGGCCTCCTCGTCGCGCCTGAGCGCCTTGCCGACGAGGCCGAGAGAGCGGGTCAAAAGCTTCAGCGCATCGGGGTGAAATTCCAGGCCATGCTTGTCGGCAAACCAGAACAGCCTGAGCAGGTTGACCGGATCGCGCTCGAACACCTCGTCGTCGGCAATGTTGATGCGGTGGTTGTCGACGATGAAATCGGCCGTGCCGGCGAGCTTACGCTTGCGGCGCGAAAAGGTCAGAAAGATGCGGTTGAAGCCCGGCACATGCTTGGCCTGCTCTTCTTCCAGCGCGGCGCAGAAAATGCGGGTCAGGTCGCCGACATCCTTGGCGACGAGGAAGTAGTGCTTCATGAAGCGTTCGACCGCCGACAGGCCGGGATGGGTGGTGTAGCCCAGCCGCTCGGCAATGTCGCGCTGGATGTCGAAATGCAGCCGCTCCTCGGCCTTGCCGGTGAGGAAATGCATGTGGCAGCGCACCGCCCATAGGAAATCCTCGGCCTTCTGGAATTCCCTGTATTCGGCGTCGGTGAAGACGCCCTTGTCGACCAGTTCCTCGCCGGTGCGCACGCGGTAGAAATATTTGGCGATCCAGAACAGCGTCTGCAGGTCGCGCAGGCCGCCCTTGCCGTCCTTGACGTTGGGTTCGACCAGGTAACGGCTCTCGCCGGCCTTGGCGTGGCGCTCGTCGCGTTCGGCGAGCTTGGCCTGGACATATTCGGGGCCGGTGGTGCGCACCACCTCGTGGTCGAAGCGCTGCAAAAGCTCGTCATAGAGCTTTTGCTCGCCCCACAGGAAGCGCGCCTCCAGGATCGAGGTGCGGATGGTGATGTCGGTGCGCGACAGCCTGAGGCACTCGTCGATGTTGCGGGTGGCGTGGCCGACCTTCAGCCCGAGGTCCCACAGCATGTAGAGCATGTATTCGACGATCTGCTCGCCCCAGGGCGTCTGCTTGTAGGGCAGCAGGAACAGCAGGTCGATGTCGGACCCGGGCGCCAGCGTGCCGCGGCCATAGCCGCCGACGGCCACGACCGCCATGCGCTCGGCCGATGACGGGTTTTTGACGCGATAGACATGGGTGGCGGCGAAATCGTAGAGCGCGCGGATGATCTCATCCATCAGATGCGACAGCCGGGCGGCGCAGGCGGTGCCGCTGCCATCGTCCATCAGCATGCGTTCGGCGACCGTGCGGCCGTCGGCGAGCCGGCTTTTGAGAAGCTTGAGGACGCCGCTGCGCGCCGCCTTGCCGGAGCCGTCGCCTGCCGTGGCCGCGGTCAGTTCGGTCATCTCGCGGCGCAAGGCTTCGCCGTCGATCAGTTCCTCGAGCTTCAGGGATATTCTTGCCATAAATGCCGTTCGGCCTCGCCGTTTCGGCGGCGTCTATAGCGCGTTTTCGCGGCGCTGGGTATGGGGCGGACGGACGCGTTCTCCGCAGCCGTGGAACGGCACGATCGTCTCATGCCCGCGGCCGGTGCAGTTTGGGGCCTGGCCACGAAAAATCGAAATCGGCCCTTGACCTTCCAGTTACTGGAAGCACTACCTCCGCCGCAACATCGAAATACAGGGGCTTTCGGCATGACGCATTCCGATCACCATCATCACGCCCATGGCAACTGCTGCTCGGCAAAAGGCGCCCCCTCTGCTGCGGACGCCGTCGTCCGCGATCCGGTCTGCGGCATGAACGTCGATCCGGCTGCCGGCAAGCCGACCGCCGAGCATGACGGCCGTCGCTATCATTTCTGCAGCGAGAGCTGCCGCGCGAAATTCGTCGCCGAGCCGGAAAAATACCTGACCGCAACCGATCCCGTCTGCGGCATGAGCGTCGATCGCGCCACGGCCAAGCACTTTTTGCGGCACGAGGGCCGAGGCTTCTATTTCTGCTCGGCCGCTTGCCAGGCGAAGTTCGAAGCTGAGCCGGCAAAATATCTCGGCGACAGGCCGGCGCCGCAGCCGATGCCCAAGGGCACGCAATACACCTGCCCGATGCATCCCGAAATCATCCGCGACAAGCCCGGCTCCTGCCCGATCTGCGGCATGGCGCTGGAACCGATGGGCGTGCCGACCGGCGACGAGGGGCCTAACCCGGAACTGGTCGACTTCACCAGGCGCTTTTGGGTGAGCGCGGCGCTGTCCGTGCCGTTGCTGGTCATCGCCATGGCACCGATGCTCGGCCTGACGTTTCAGGCCTTCATCGACGACCGCGCGAAGGTCTGGCTGGAGCTGGCGCTGGCCAGCCCGGTGGTGCTGTGGGCGGCATTCCCGTTCTTCCACCGCGGCTGGGATTCGATCCTCAACCGCAGCCCCAATATGTGGACGCTGATTTCGCTCGGCGTCGGTGCCGCCTACCTCTACAGTGTCGTCGCCACGCTGTTTCCGGGCCTCTTTCCGCACCAGTTCCGCGGCCATGACGGCACCGTGCCGGTCTATTTCGAGGCGGCGGCGGTGATCGTCGCGCTGGTGTTCCTCGGCCAGGTGCTGGAATTGCGCGCCCGCGAGAAAACCGGCTCGGCGATCCGCGCGCTGCTCGACCTGGCGCCGAAGACGGCGCGGCAGATCGGCGCGGACGGTTCCGAAAACGACGTGCCGCTCGAAACCGTCAAGGCCGGCGACCGCTTGCGCATCCGCCCAGGCGATGCCGTGCCGGTCGACGGCATTGTGCTCGAAGGGCGCTCTTCCATCGACGAATCGATGATCACAGGCGAGCCGCTGCCGGTCGAAAAGACCGAAGGCGACAACCTCACCGGCGGCACGCTCAACAAGAACGGCTCGCTGATCATGCGCGCCGACAAAGTCGGCGCCGAGACGACGCTGGCGCGGATCGTCGAGCTTGTCGCCAAGGCGCAGCGTTCGCGCGCGCCGATCCAGGGGCTGGCCGACCGCGTCTCGTTCTACTTCGTCCCGGCCGTCGTGCTGGTCGCCATCATTGCATTCGTCGCCTGGGCTATCCTTGGCCCTGAGCCGAGCCTGGTCTTTGCCATCGTCTCGGCGGTCTCGGTGCTGATCATCGCCTGCCCCTGTGCGCTCGGGCTTGCCACGCCAATGTCGATCATGACCGCCACCGGGCGCGGCGCGCATGCCGGCGTGCTGATCAAGGAAGCGGCGGCGCTCGAGCGCTTTGCCTCGGTCGATACGCTGATCGTCGACAAGACGGGAACGCTGACCGAAGGCCGGCCGCGACTGACCGATGTCGTTGCCGTCGAAGGCATGGCGCAAGACGAGCTGCTGGCGCTCGCCGCCGGGCTGGAAAAGGGCTCGGAGCATCCGCTGGCCGAGGCGATCGTCGAAGGCGCCCGCGAACGCGGCGTGAATATTCCCGATGCCGGCGGTTTCGAGGCCGTCACTGGCAAAGGCGTTTCCGGCACGGTTTCGGGACAGAAGGTGGCGCTCGGAAATGCTGCGATGATGGCCGATCTCGGCATCGACAGCACATCGGTCCAGGCCAGCGCCGAGGCGCTGCAGGCCGACGGCAAGACCGCGATGTTCGTTGCTGTCGGCAACCGGCTCGCCGGCCTCGTCGCCGTTGCCGACCCGATCAAGGCGACCACCGCCGAGGCGATCAAGGCGCTGCATGACAGCGGGCTGAAGATCGTCATGGCGACCGGCGACAACGAGCGCACCGCCAAGGCCATCGCAGCCAAGCTCGGCATCGACGCGGTGCGTGCCGGACTTTTGCCCGAACAGAAGAACGCGCTGGTCGAGGAATTGCGCGCCGGCGGTGCCGGCGTTGCCATGGCCGGCGACGGGGTCAACGATGCGCCAGCACTGGCCGCTGCCGATGTCGGCATCGCTATGGGCACCGGCGCCGATGTTGCGGTCGAAAGTGCGGGAATTACGCTGGTCAAGGGCGATCTCAACGGCATCGTCAGGGCGAGGACGCTGGCCCGCGCGACGATCCGCAACATCCGCCAGAACCTGTTTTTTGCTTTCCTCTACAATGTGCTCGGCGTGCCGGTTGCTGCCGGCGTGCTTTATCCGCTCACCGGCACGCTGCTGTCGCCGATGATTGCGGCGGCGGCGATGAGCCTGTCTTCGGTTTCGGTGATCGCCAACGCATTGCGGCTCAGGACGTTGAAACTCTGAGTAAAACTTCCAGATAGACCCTGTTCAAAAAAGGAGACGACGAATGACCTTGGCCAAGAAGATCGTGCTGTTGATGATGGCGGCGGGAATGCTGCTTGCCGTTTTCCTCGAAAGCGTTCCGGCACAAGCCGAGGAGATGAAGCACGACATGGGCGCAATGGGCGCGCAGAGTCCCTCGACCGAGGGCTACAAGGCGGCGATGGACAAGATGCACGCCGACATGATGGCGATCGAATATTCCGGCAATGCCGACGTCGATTTCGCCCGCGGCATGATCCCGCATCACCAGGCGGCCATCGACATGGCCAAGATCGAGCTCGCCAATGGCAAGGATCCGGAAATCCGCAAGCTGGCGGAAGCAGTGATCGCCGCGCAGCAAGCGGAGATCAAGCAGATGCAGGACTGGCTCGCCGCCCATCCGGTGAAGTAGGCGTCACGCTGTCGGGGAATCCGGGCGAGAGGCTTCACCTGGATTTCTGCTTCACCTGGATTTCCCTTGGCGGCTATGGTGCTATCCGGGCCTCGGACTGGAGCATGCCATGCCGTCGACGATAAGAACGACCACCCTGCCCTGCGGCGAAGCCGTGCCGGTGCTCGGCCAGGGCACCTGGAATATGGGCGAAGACGGCCGCCGCCGTGGCGACGAGGCCAATGCCCTGAAGCTCGGGCTGGATCTCGGCATGACGCTGATCGACACCGCCGAAATGTATGCCAGCGGCGGTGCCGAGGAGGTGGTGGCGGAGGCCCTCGCCGGTCGCCGCGACGAGGTTTTCCTGGTCTCCAAAGTGCTGCCGTCCAATGCCTCGCGCGCCGGCGTGAAACGGGCATGCGAGAACAGCCTGAAACACCTGCGCACCGACCGCATCGATCTCTATCTCTTGCATTGGCCGGGCAGCGTTCCTTTGATGGAAACGGTAGAGGCGTTCGAAGCGTTGAAGGCGGCCGGCAAGATCCGCCATTGGGGCGTCAGCAATTTCGATACCGACGAGATGGAAGAGCTGGTTCGGTTGCCGGCCGGCGGCAACGTCCAGACCAACCAGGTGCTCTACAATCTGTCGCAGCGCTGCGTCGAGTTCGACCTCGCCCCGTGGAGCCGGCAACGCGGCATGCCGCTGATGGCCTATTCGCCGGTCGATCAGGGGGTATTGGCACGCAACGCCAGGTTAGATGCCATCGCCGCTCGCCACGGTGCGACACCGGCGCAGATCGCGCTTGCCTGGGTGATGGCGCAGGACGGGGTGATTGCCATTCCGAAGGCCAGTCGCCCGGAGCATATCCAGCAGAATGTCGCGGCGTTGGACATCGCGCTCAAGAGCGAAGATTTTGCCGAAATTGACCGCGCCTTCCCACCGCCGAGGCGGAAGTCGGGCCTGGCGATGATTTGAGGGTTCGCGCAGTACAAGGTTGCGATCCTTCGCGCCCCCTCTGTCCTGCCGGACATTTCCCCCACGAGTGGGGAGATTGGACGTCGCATCGGCTTTCGCCAACTTCAAACGAAGAAAAGACGCTGCCAGCGAAGCTGCCACCCCCCAAGTGGTCCCCAAGTGGGGAGATGTCCGGCAGGACAGAGGGGGGCGCGAAGGAATGCCGACAGACGGCGGGCTCACCCAGCGACGGCTACTGCCCCACCATCCCCTTCAGCCGGTACAGCGCCTCCAACGCCTCCCTTGGCGTCATCTCGTCGGGATTGATCTCCGCTAGCGCCAAACCCAGCCCGTCACTCTTCGCCGGCTTCGACGCTTCCCGCTGCGCCGCCACGGAAAACAGCGGCAGGTCGTCGACCAGGCGGTTGGCCTTGCCCGAAACCTCGCCGGCTTCGAGCTGGTGCAGCACTTCCTTGGCCCGGCCGACCACCGCTTCCGGCAGGCCGGCCAGCCGCGCTACCTGGACGCCGTAGGAACGGTCGGCCGCACCCTTGCCGACCTCGTGCAGGAAGACCACGTCGCCCTCCCATTCCTTGACCCGCATGGTGACGTTGGAGAGCCGCGGCAGTTTTCCGGCCAGCGCCGTCATCTCGTGGAAATGCGTGGCGAAGATCGCCCGGCAGCGGTTTTTCTCGTGCAGATATTCGACCGCCGCCCATGCGATCGACAGGCCGTCGAAAGTGGCGGTGCCGCGGCCGATCTCGTCGAGGATGACCAGTGCGCGTTCGCCTGCCTGGTTGAGGATCGCCGCCGTCTCGACCATCTCGACCATGAAGGTGGAGCGGCCGCGCGCCAGATCGTCGGAGGCGCCGACCCGCGAAAACAGCCGGTCGACGACGCCGATATGGGCTGATGCCGCCGGCACGAAGGAGCCGGTCTGGGCGAGGATGGCGATCAGCGCGTTTTGCCTGAGGAAGGTCGATTTGCCGCCCATATTGGGGCCGGTCAGCAGCCAGATCGCGCCGGCCTTGGCATCGCCTTGCGGCGACAGATCGCAATCATTGGCGACGAACGGGCCTTCGCCGGAACGCCGCAGCGCCTGTTCGACCACCGGATGACGTCCGCCCGCAATCTCGAAGGCAAGGCTCGCATCGACCAGCGGCCGGCACCAGGCCTCGCTCTCGGAAAGCAAGGCAAGTGCGGCCGAAACGTCGAGCACGGCGAGCGCTTCGGCGCCGGCGCGGATCCTGTCGGCCTGGCCGACGACTTCCGCCGTCAGCGCCTCGAAAGCGGCAAGCTCGATCGCCAGCGCCCGGTCGGCGGCATTTGCGATCTTCGATTCCAGCTCGGCGAGCTCCGTGGTGGTGAAGCGCATGGCGTTGGCCATGGTCTGGCGATGGATGAAGCGCGCCTTGGCGCCGTCGCTGCCGGTCATCAGCGCATGGTGGTTAGCGGTGACCTCGATATAGTAGCCGAGCACATTGTTGTGCCTGATCTTCAGCGAGCGGATGCCGGTCTCGTCGATCAGCGAACGCTCCAGCCCGGCGATCACCTTTCGCGACTCGTCGCGCAGTGCCCGCATCTCGTCGAGTTCGGCATGGTAGCCGGAACGGACAAAGCCGCCGTCGCGCCTGAGCAACGGCAGCTCGTCGCTGAGCGCCTGCGCCAGATGCGTCGCCAGTTCATTCGGCAGCGCCTTGATAGCTCCCAACGCCGCGGCCAGTTCGCCCGGCAAGGCGGTTTGGCCGAACAGTTCGGCGATGGCGCCGGCCGCTTCGAAACCGGCGCGCAGCGCGCCGAGGTCGCGCGGGCCGCCGCGGTTGAGCGCCAGCCTGGACAGCGCGCGCGGCATATCGGCGACGCTCTTCAGGCTTGCCCGCACCGCCTGGCAAAGGCGCGTCTCGGAGCGGAAGAACGACACCGAGTCCAGCCTTGCAGCGATTGCCGCCGGATCGGTGAGCGGCGCCATCAGCCGGTCGGCGAGCAGCCTTGCACCGCCGCCGGTCACCGTGCGGTCGATCGCCTTGAACAGCGACCCGTCGCGGCTGCCGGACAGCGTGCGCAGCAGCTCCAGATTGGCGCGCGTCGCCGGGTCGATGAACAGCGTCGAGCCCTGCTCCTCGCGCTGCGGCCGCGACAGCGGCGGACGCTCGGCTTTCTGCGTCTTCTCGACATAGGCGATGACGCCTGAGATCGCCGACAGCTCGGCGCGCGAAAACGTGCCGAAACTATCCGGCGTTGCCACCTCGAAGAAGCGGGCGATGCGGCCGGCGGCCGAAGCCGAATCGAACAGCGACGGCGGCTGCGGGCTGGCGACGCGGCCGAGCACGTCGAAGACCGGTTTCAGCTCCGGGTCGTAAAACACCGGTTCGGCGACGATCAGCTCGCGCGGATCGACGCGGAAGACATCGGCGAGCAGCCGGTCGGCAGTTGTCTCGGCGACGCGGAAGACGCCGGTCGAGATCTCGATCCAGGCTAGGGCGAAACTTCCTTGGTTCCCTGTCGCGCTGCCGCGCTCCCCGCCTCTTGTATCGCTGCTGCCGCCCTTGACCCGTCCCAGCGCCATCAGGAAACTCGATTCCGACGGCGCCAGCAGTTTGTCCTCGGTGATGGTGCCTGGGGTGACCAGCCGCACCACATCACGGCGCACCACCGATTTGCCGCCGCGCTTCTTCGCCTCGGCCGGATCCTCGATCTGCTCGCAGACGGCGACGCGGAACCCCTGGCCGATCAGCTTCTGCAGATAATCGTCGGCGGCATGCACCGGTACGCCGCACATCGGGATGTCGAGCCCCTGGTGCCTGCCGCGCTTGGTCAGCACGATGCCGAGCGCCCGGCTTGCCTTCTCGGCATCGTCGAAGAACAGCTCGTAGAAATCGCCCATGCGGTAGAACAGCAGCGAATCCGGATTCGCCGCCTTGATCTCGATATACTGCTCCATCATCGGCGTCGCCGGCGCGAAGGCCGGCGTGGCGTTGTCGCTTCGAATGGGCGTCTCGTCGTTCAAGAAGCTGCTTCCAAAATTTTGCAAGCCATGCTTGGCGGTTTACAGCGGCGAAGTGTAGCCTTAATCCCGAACCTTCCACAAAAGAAAGCATGCGCACCCATCTCAAGCGGTGCCGTACGGGCGAGGAAACCAAAAGTACCATGGCCAAGAAAACCGAAAGCAACGGGCCCTCCGTCAGCGCCCAGGAGGCATTGGAATTCCATGCCATGGGCCGCCCCGGTAAGCTGGAGATCGTAGCCACAAAACCAATGGCGACGCAGCGCGATCTCAGCCTTGCCTATTCGCCGGGCGTCGCCGTGCCGGTTCTCGCCATCGCCGAGGACCCGAGCCGCGCCTTCGACTACACGGTTCGCGGCAACATGGTCGCGGTCATCTCCAACGGCACCGCCATCCTCGGCCTCGGCAATCTCGGCGCGCTGGCCTCGAAGCCGGTGATGGAAGGCAAGGCGGTGCTGTTCAAGCGCTTCGCCGATGTCGATTCCATCGACCTCGAGGTCGACACCGAGGATGCCGACGAATTCATCAACTGCGTGCGTTTCCTTGGACCCTCCTTCGGCGGCATCAACCTCGAGGACATCAAGGCACCGGAATGCTTCATCATCGAGCAGCGGCTGCGCGAGCTGATGGACATCCCGGTCTTCCATGACGACCAGCACGGCACCGCCATCATCTCGGCCGCCGGCCTGATCAACGCGCTGGAAATCACCGGCCGCGACATGAAGACCACGAAAATGGTCTGCAACGGCGCCGGTGCTGCCGGCATCGCCTGCATCGAATTGATGAAGGCGATGGGCTTTGCGTCCGAAAATATCATTCTCTGCGACACCAAGGGCGTCGTCTTCCAGGGCCGCACCGAAGGCATGAACCAGTGGAAATCGGCGCACGCCGTGAAAACCGGCGCGCGCTCGCTGGCCGAGGCGCTGGACGGCGCCGACGTGTTCCTCGGCCTCTCGGCCAAAGGCACGCTGACCACCAGGATGGTGCAGTCGATGGCCAAAAACCCGATCATCTTCGCCATGGCCAATCCCGACCCCGAGATCACGCCGGAGGAGGTCGCCGAGATCCGCACCGACGCCATCATGGCGACCGGCCGCTCGGATTACCCGAACCAGGTCAACAACGTGCTTGGCTTCCCCTACATCTTCCGCGGCGCGCTCGATGTGCGGGCGACCACCATCAACGACGACATGAAGATCGCCGCGGCTAAAGCGCTCGCCGAACTGGCGCGCCAGGACGTGCCCGACGACGTCGCCGCCGCCTACCAGGGCATGCGGCCGAAATTCGGCCCCAACTACATCATCCCGGTGCCGTTCGACCCGCGCCTGATCTCGGCCATTCCGATTGCGGTGGCCAAAGCGGCGATGGACTCCGGCGTCGCGCGCAAGCCGATCCTTGATCTCGACCGCTACGCGCAGGAGCTTTCCGCGCGCCGCGACCCGATCGCCTCGACGCTGCAGCGCATCTACGACCGCGTCCGCCGCCAGCCCAAGCGCATCGTCTTTGCCGAGGGCGAGGAGGAGCAGGTGATGCGCGCCGCCGTCTCCTATGTGAACCAGCGGCTCGGCACCGCCATCCTGCTCGGCCGCGACGACATCATCAAGGAAAACGCCAGGAACGCCGGCATCGATCTCGGCAAGCAAGGCATCGAGATCATCAATGCGCGGCTGTCGCGGCGCAACTCGGTCTACACCGACTATCTCTACGAGCGCATGCAGCGCAAAGGCTTTCTGTTCCGCGACTGCCAGCGGCTGATCAACAACGACCGCAACCATTTCGCCGCCTGCATGGTGGCGCTGGGCGATGCCGACGGCATTGTCACCGGCGTTACCCGTAACTATTCGACGGCGCTCGACGACATCCGCCGCGTCATTGACGCAAGGCCTGGCCATTGCGTCATCGGCGTGTCGATCGTGCTGGCGCGCGGTCGCACCGTCCTCGTTGCCGACACCGCGGTGCATGACATGCCGGATGCCGTCGAGATCGCCGACATCGCCGAGGAGGCCGCCGGTTTCGCCCGCCGCATGGGCTACGAGCCGAGGCTCGCCATGCTCGCCTATTCAACCTTCGGCCATCCGCAGGGCGAGCGCTCCGAGCGCGTCCAGGAAGCGGTGCGCATCCTCGACAAGCGCCGCGTCGATTTCGAGTATGACGGCGAGATGGCCGCCGACGTGGCGCTCAACGCCCGCGCCATGGCGCAGTACCCGTTCATCAGGCTGACCGGCCCGGCCAATGTGCTGATCATGCCGGCCTTCCACTCGGCCTCGATCTCGACCAAGATGCTGCAGGAGCTCGGCGGCTCGACCGTCATCGGCCCGCTGCTGGTCGGCCTGAACAAGCCGGTTCAGATCGTCTCGCTCAATGCCAAGGATTCGGACATCGTCAACATGGCAGCGATTGCGGCGTATAGCGCGGGAGCTTGACGAGCGGGGGCAGCAGCAGCGCCTCTCCCTTCTCCCCCTGGGGGAGAAGGTGGCCGAGCGAAGCTCGGTCGGATGAGGGGTGTTCCAGCTTGGCACCGGCAGCACTCCGTCCAGCACCCCTCAACCGTCTCGGCGCTGCGCGCCGATCCACCTTCTCCCACAGGGGGAGAAGGAAGAGGTGCCGCTACAGAAGCCCCGCCTGCTCGGCCTCTCGGCGCAGATTTTGCCGTGGCCTTGGGCCGATTTGCTGGATGACCAGCCCGGCTGCCAGCGAGCCGAGATCGCCGCAAT
>NZ_JAMYND010000020.1:0-121783 GCF_040318885.1 Mesorhizobium sp. M0998 | reverse complement strand
CGGGCGTCGCGAACCCCACCTTGGCCAGCGGCCGCAAGGACCGTGCTCAAAGGCCGGACATATGGACGCAAGCGATCGAAAACGACGCAAAACAACCGTTGCAGGCAGGGCGCCGTCCACATATGGATCCTAGGGTCTCCGCTGCGTCGCGGAGACCCTAGGATCCATGCCGTAACTGCTGAGCGCCGCAGCGTTGGTAGCAAGGCCACGCTTCATCGCGGCTCTCAGAATTTTTCAGTTATACAGCAACTTTGTTCTTGCTTTGTGCCGGCAGCTATGCTACTAATTTGGATATGGTGCTAATTGGCTCCAACGACCCGCCCTTCGTGGCGGGTTTTCATTTTCAGCCAATATCAAACAATCCCGCCGCCGACGCTCGCCACCGCCGGCCGTTCGGCTGCGACCTTCGCCCGGTAGCCGGCGGCGCGGTAGGCGGCGACCGGATCGATGGCGCCGCCGGTCTTCAGCCGCGCCATGGCAAGGATAGGCCGCAGCCACTGAGCATGGTACAGGCGCAAGCATGGCTGATCCGAAGCAATCCCAGATCCACAACTTCAAGGACGTAGCCCGCGGGCCTGAACGCGACGACGAGAAGCCCTTGGGCGAGCGGCTCAAGAAGCTGGTGAAGTACAAGCCGACAGAGAATTTGACGTGACCGACGAGCAGTTGGTTTTGGTAGCGATCCCATCGCTTGTGGCGGTTCTGCTCAATCGCGAACAGCAAAAGGGCTCGCCTTTGACTGAGGACGAAGTCGTGGCGATCAGGGACAGCGCCGCATGCATGGCGATGCCATACGACGTCGCCGCGCAGGTGGCGGAGAAGCGCGGCTATGATGACATCAGGCTTGAGAATGCTTGGGAAGACTGGAATGCGATCCGCCCAAGCCTGGGCTTATAAACGCAACAATCGCAATTGATTCGCACCGACGACCCGCCTTAGGCGGGTTTTCGTTTTTCAGCCAATATCAAACAATCCCACCGCCGACGCTTGCCACCGCCGGCCGTTCGGCTGCGACCTTCGCCCGGTAGCCCGCGGCGCGGTAGGCGGCGACCGGATCGATGGCGCCGCCGGTCTTCAGCCGCGCCATGGCAAGGATAGGCTCGACGTCGGTGCGATAGGCTGTCTTCAGCGTCTGCGTCGCCATCAGCGCGTCATTGGCGTCCTGGAAGCCTTCGAGCGCCTTGTGGTCGACCAGCAGCGCCTGGGCATAGGCGCGCTGCACCTCGACCGCCGACAACATCAGGCTTTCTATCGGATCGGTGACGTTATGGCTCTGGTCGAGCATGTGGGCCGGATCGAAACCTTCGGCACCGGCAAGCTCGGCATCGACCAGTTCATTGAAGACGAGGAACAGCCGGTAGGGATCGATCGAGCCGGCGTCGAGATCGTCGTCGCCATATTTCGAATCGTTGAAATGGAAGCCGCCAAGTTTCTTGAACTGGATCAGTCGCGACACGATCATCTCGATGTTGACGTTGGGGGCGTGATGGCCAAGGTCGACCAGACAGAACGCCTTGTCGCCAAGCTCGTTGGCGATGATGTAGTTGGTGCCCCAATCCTGCACGACGGTCGAATAGAAGGCCGGCTCGTACATCTTGTGCTCGGTGAACAGTTTCCAGCCGTCCGGCAGTCCGGCATAGATCTCCTTCATCGCGTCGAGATAGCGCTCGAATGCCTTGGCGAAATTGACCTGGCCGGGAAAGTTCGAGCCGTCACCGATCCATACCGTCAGCGCTTTGGAGCCCAGCGTCCTGCCGATCTCGATGCATTCGAGGTTGTGCTCGACCGCCTGCCGGCGTGTTGCTGCATCGGCATGCGACAGCGAGCCGAATTTATAGGAAAGTTTTTGGTCCCTGGCGTCGGAGAAGGTGTTGGAGTTGATGGCGTCGAAGCCGAGGCCGAAGCGGGATGCCGCCTGCTTCAGCCGGTTCGGATCGGCCTTGTCCCAGGGAATATGCAGCGAGACGGTCGGCGTCGCCTGCGTCAATTGCCGGATGACGGCGCAGTCCTCGATCTTGTCGAAAATGTCACGCGGCTCTCCGGCGCCGGGAAAGCGGGCAAAGCGGGTGCCGCCGGTGCCGACGCCCCAGGACGGGATGGCGACGGCGAATTTCTCGACCTTGTCGCGGATGGCGTCGATGGCGATGCCGCGGCGGTCGAGGCGCTCGCCGAGGGACTCGTAGTCGCGCTTGAGATTGGCGTTGCGCGCGGCATTATCTTTCTCGACAACATCGGCGGAGATGATGGTTTCGGACACTAAAGTTTCCTCCCAAATGCGTTCGGTTGGCGCTGCCCCTCATCCGCCTGCCGGCACCTTCTCCCCGTATGGTAACGGGGAGAAGGGTAAAGCTCCGGCGTCGGCGCCAACCCTCAAACGACTGCTTATCGCGTAAAGCTCTGTGCGTTGCCGGCGTCGACGTTGATGATGTTACCGGTCGATTTGGCCGACATATCGGAGGCGAAGAAATAGATCGCCTCGGCGATGTCTTCGGGGAACACCGACCGCTTCAGCATCGAACGCGAGCGGTAGTGCTCCTCGAGATCGTCGGTCGACATCTTGTAGGCGGCGGCGCGCTGTTCCTTCCATTCGCCGCTCCAGATCTTCGAGCCGCGCAGCACGGCGTCGGGGTTGACGACATTGACCCTGATCTGCGCTTCCGCGCCTTCCAGCGCCAGGCAGCGTGCCAGATGGATTTCGGCGGCCTTGGCAGTGCAATAGGCGGCGGCGTTTGGCGATGCGGCAAGCCCATTCTTGGAGGCGACGAAGACGACGTTGCCGCCGATCTTCTGCGCCCGAAACAGCCGGAACGCCTCCCGCGAAACCAGGAAATAGCCGGTCGACAGGATGTCCATGTTCTTGTTCCACAGCGTCAGCGTGGTGTCCTCGATCGGCGCCGAGGAGGCCAGGCCGGCATTGGAGACCAGAATATCGATGCCGCCGAATTCGACCGCCGTTTCGGCAAAGCCGGAGATCACCTGATCCTCGGACGTGACGTTGATGACTACGGGCCGCACGAAATCCTTGCCATAGGCCTTGGCAAGCTCGTCATTGGCGCCGGCAAGGGCTGCTTCGTCGATATCGGCCAGCACGACGCACGCGCCCTCGCGCAGCAGCCGGTTGGCGGTGGCCCGGCCAATGCCGCCGGCGCCGCCGGTGACCAGCGCAATCTGGCCGGCAAGAGCCTTTGGTTTCGGCAGGCGCTGCAGCTTTGCCTCTTCGAGCAGCCAGTATTCGATGTCGAAGGCTTCCTGGTCGGGCAGGCCGACATAGGTCGAGACCGTCGAGGCACCGCGCATGACGTTGATGGCGTTGACGTAGAACTCGCCCGATATGCGCGCCGTCGCCTTGTCGCCGGCGAAGGTGAACATGCCAACGCCGGGCATCAGATAGACGACGGCGTTCGGATCGCGCACCGGTGGCGAATCCGCGTGCTTGCAGCGGTCATAATAGGCCCGGTAGCCGACGCGATACTCCGCCACATCATCGGCAAGACGGGCAATGACGGCATCGACGTCGGGATTTTGGGGGTCGAACTCGATGACCAGCGGCCGGATCTTGGTTCGCAGGAAGTGGTCCGGGCAGGACGTGCCGAGTGCCGCCAGCGGCCGCAAATCCCTGGAATTGACGAATTCGAGCACGGCAGGGGAATCGTCGAAATGGCCGAGCTTGTGGCTGTTCTCCGAGATCAGGCCACGGATCCTCGGCATCAGTTTTGCGGCCACGGCGCGACGCGCAGGCGCATCGAGGGATTTGACGACTTCGCCGCCGAAAATCGGCTTGCCCTGGCTCTTGCGCTCGAACCAGTCGATCGCCTGGTTGATCACCGAGATCGTTGTCTCGTAGCATTCCTTCGGCGTGTCGCCCCAGCTGAACAGGCCATGACTGGCCAGTACGACACCCTTGGCTTCGGGGTTTTCGCGGCAGAATTTCTCCAGCCACAGGCCGAGCTCGAAGCCCGGACGTTTCCATGGCAGCCAGCCGATCGTGTCGCCGAAGATCTCCTTGGTCAGCGCCTGCGAATCCTTGGCGGCGGCAATGGCGATGATGGCATCGGGATGCATATGGTCGACATAAGACTTCGGCACGAAGGCATGCAGCGGCGTGTCGATGGAAGCCGCGCGCGGGTTGAGGTTGAAGGTGCAATGGGGCAGATAGCCGACCATCTCGTCTTCATGTTCGAGACCGCGATAGAGACCTTTCAGCGCGCGCAATTTGTCCATGTAGAGCGTGGCGAAGCCGTCGAGCTTGATCGAGGCGCTGTCGCCGCCCGAGCCCTTGACCCACAGCACTTCCACGCTCTCGCCGGTGAGCGGATCGTTTTGCCAGATCTTGGAGGAGGTGTTGCCGCCGCCATAATTGGTGACGCGCTTGTCGGAGCCAAGAACATTCGAGCGATAGACCAGACGTTCGGGCTCGCTCATTGCTTGCGCTTTTGCGTCATCCCAAAGATTGGCGAGGCGCGTCCCGGAGCGCTTGTCGAGCATAGGTATCCTCCCTTTGGGACACGCAAACGGCGCGGGTCCCTTTTGTACGAATTTCTACGCAAGCGGCGGCCTTGTCAATCACAAACGATCAATATCAGTCATATTGCATTGCACAATGAAATTATCTGATCGGAAATGATTGACACTGCGCGCTTTGGGTGACTAGATGCTCCGGCAGGGAGGAACCATGCACGAGAAAGAGCGCCACAGGATCATTCTGTCCGCCGTCCAGGAAAAGCCTGTGGTGACGGTGCAGGAGATGGTCGACCTGACGGAGTCGTCGGAGGCGACGATCCGGCGCGACATCGCGGCATTGCATGTGCAAAAACGGCTGCGCCGGGTGCGCGGCGGCGCCGAGGCGCTTTCGCCGCCGCAGTTCATCGGCCTGGCCGGCCGGCCCTTTTCCGTCAACGAGACCATCAACGCTTCGCAGAAGCGGGCAATCGCGCGGGAAGCCGTCGAACTGTGCAAGGACGGCGAGCCGATCATCATCAATGGCGGCACCACCACCTTCCAGATGGTGCATTTCCTGACCGGCCGCCGCATGCCGATCTTCACCAATTCCTTCCCGATCGCGGAGCACTTGCTCAGGCACTCCAAGAACACGGTGATGCTGTCGGGCGGCACCATCTACCGCGAGCAGAACATCATCCTGTCGCCGTTCGACAATGACGTGACGCGCAATTTCTACGCGCGCCGCATGTTCATGGGCGCGCAAGGGCTGGGGCCGCTCGGTCTTATGGAAGGCGACCCGCTGCTGATCCAGGCCGAGCAGAAACTGATCGACCAGGCAGACGAATTGGTGGTGCTGGTCGATTCCTCGAAGTTCCGCAAACGCTCGAGCCTGATCCTGTGCGGCCTGTCGCGCATCGCCACGGTGATCACCGACGACGCCATCGAGGATCGCGAAGCCAAGATGCTGGAGACCGCCGGCGTGACGCTGATCATCGCCCGCACAACGGCAACCAACAAGGAAGAATCTTCGCTGCAGGCCTGAGAACCACTCGCGCCCGCAGCGGCGATGGAATGCAACGCTCAAGGGAGGATATTCGATGAGCTTTCTGAAGAAACTGATGGTTACGGCGGCGTTCTCCGCCGCCATGTTCGTGAATGCCGCCTACGCCGAAAACGTCAAGATCGCGCTGGTGGTGAAGTCGCTCGGCAACGGCTTCTTCGACGCCGCCAACAAGGGCGCCGAAGAGGCGGCCAAGGAGCTCGGCGATGTCGACATCATCTACACCGGCCCGACCAAGGCGACCGCCGAAGCGCAGATCGAAGTGGTCAATTCGCTGATCGCCCAGAAGGTCAATGCCATCGCCATTTCGGCGAACGACGCCGACGCGCTGGTGCCAGTGCTGAAGAAGGCGATGCAGCGCGGCATTACCGTCATCTCGTGGGATTCAGGCGTCGCGCCGGAAGGACGCCAGCTTCACCTCAACCCCTCCGATACCAACCTGATCGGCGAGACCATCATCAAGCTGGCCGCCGACTACCTGCCGGAAGGCGGCGATGTCGCCATCCTGTCGGCTTCTTCGACCGCGACCAACCAGAATGCCTGGATCGACGCGGCCAAGAAGGTGCTGCCGGAGAAGTTCCCCAAGATCAAGCTCGTCGCCACCGTCTATGGCGACGACGACTCGGCCAAGAGCACGGACGAAGCCAAGGGCCTGCTGAAGTCCTATCCGAACCTCAAGGCGATCATCGCACCGACCACGGTCGGCGTCGTTGCCGCCGCGCAGGTGGTGACCGATGAAGGCCTGATCGGCAAGGTCAACGTCACCGGCCTGGCGCTGCCGTCGGAGTTCAAAAAGTTCATCGACAATGGCGCCAGCCAGGCGGTTGCGCTGTGGAACCCGATCGATCTCGGCTACTCCGCCGTCTACCTCGCCCACGACCTGGCGGTGAAGAAGGAAGAGGCCAAGCCCGGTGCTACGCTGTCGATCGGCCGCGTCGGCAAGGTCACGCTCGACGACACCAACTCGGCTGCGATGGCTCCGCCCTTCCAGTTCGACAAGTCGAACATCGAAAAGTTCTCCAAGATCTATTGATCCTGGGACCTTCGAAACGGTGCGGCGGGGCTCAGGTTCCGCCGCACTTTCAAACGAACCTTGCTACAGGGCTTGATACGATTATGGACACGACAGCCCAGCACGAAGTGGCACATGAAGCGCCTTTGTCATCCGGACCGCGCCTGACGCTGTCCGGCATCTCGAAAAGCTTTCCCGGCGTGCGGGCGCTGCACAATGTCGGCCTGTCGCTCTATCCCGGCCAGGTAACCGCGCTGATCGGCGAAAACGGCGCCGGCAAGTCGACGCTGGTCAAGATCATGACCGGCATCTACCAGCCGGATGCTGGCACGATCAGCATCGACGGCCAGCCGGTCACACTGCCCAGCGCCCACGCCGCGTTCGGGCATGGCATCACCGCCATCCACCAGGAAACCGTGCTGTTCGACGACCTGACGGTGGCCGAAAACATCTTCCTCGGCCATGCGCCGCGCACGCGTTTCAAAACCATCGACTGGCGCACCATGCGCAAGAATGCCCGCGAGGTGCTCGACACGATGGGCGCCGGCCATATCGACGCCGACGCCAGGCTGAAGGATCTCGGCATTGCCAACAAGCACCTAGTCGCGGTTGCCCGCGCCATGTCCATCGACGCGCGGATCGTCATCATGGACGAGCCGACGGCAGCGCTTTCGATGAAGGAGATCGAAGAGCTTTTCCTGCTGATCGAATTCCTCAAGAGCGACGGCAAGGCGATCCTGTTCATCAGCCACAAATTCGATGAGATCTACCACATCGCCGACCGCTATACCGTGTTCCGCGACGGCGAGATGGTCGGCGAAGGCCTGATCAAGGACGCCGGCCAGAGCCAGATCGTGCGCATGATGGTCGGCCGCTCGGTCGATCACATCTTTCCGCAGCGCAAGGCCGAGATCGGCGCGCCGGTGCTGGCCGTCTCCGGCCTGTCGCACCCGACCGAGTTCGACGACATAGGCTTCGAGCTGCACAGGGGCGAAATCCTCGGCTTCTACGGCCTTGTCGGCGCCGGGCGCAGCGAGGTGATGCAGGCGATATCAGGCATCACCCGCACCAGCGGCGGCACGATCACGCTGGAGGGTAAGGCAATCGCGCCGAAATCGGCGGCGGATTCGATCGACGCCGGCATCGTCTATGTGCCGGAGGAGCGCGGCAAGCAAGGCGTGGTGATCGGCCTGCCGATCTTCCAGAATGTCTCGCTGCCCTCGCTCAAACGGACATCCAAGTCCGGCATATTGCGGCTGGCCGAAGAGTTCGCGCTGGCCCGCTCCTACACCGAGCGGCTCGATCTGCGCGCCTCCTCGCTCAGCCAGGACGTCGGCACGCTGTCGGGCGGCAACCAGCAGAAGATCGTCATCGCCAAATGGCTGGCGACCGCGCCCAAGGTGATCATCCTGGACGAGCCGACCAAGGGCATCGACATCGGCTCGAAGGCGGCCGTGCACGGCTTCATGGCCGAGCTCGTCGCGCAAGGCCTGTCGGTGATCATGGTGTCGTCCGAATTGCCGGAAATCCTCGGCATGTCGGACCGCGTCGTCGTTATGCGCGAGGGCCGCATTGCCGCGGTCTACGACAATAAAGGGCTCGACGCCGAAACCTTGGTCAGGACGGCAGCGGGGATCGCGGCATGAAGGCTCTTCTCAAACACCGCGAGGTCTGGCTGCTGGCGGCAATCGTCGTGCTGATCGGGCTGATCTCCACGCGGTTTCCAGGTTTTGCCGATCCGGCCAACCTGCGCCAGGTGTTCAACGACACGTCGATCCTGATGATCCTGGCGCTCGGCCAGATGGTCGTCATCCTGACCCGCTCGATCGACCTGTCGATGGCTTCAAATCTCTGCTTCACCGGCATGGTGGTGGCAATGCTGAACGCCGCGCATCCGGCGATCCCGATCCCGCTGCTGATCGTCATCGCACTGCTGGTCGGCCTGGTGCTCGGCGCCATCAACGGCCTGCTGGTATGGCGGCTGAACATTCCCTCGATCGTGGTAACGCTCGGCACCCTCACCATCTACCGCGGCGCCACGTTCGTTATTTCAGGCGGCGCCTGGGTCAACGCCGACCAGATGAGCGCTGAGTTCATCGGCCTGCAGCGTGCGGCTTTCCTCGGCATTCCGGTACTGTCGTGGATCGCCCTGCTGGTCATTGCATTGTTTTTCCTCGTGATGACGCGCACCGCGCTCGGCCGCTCGATCTATGCCATCGGCGTCAACCCGACCGCATCGGTCTATGCCGGCATCGATGTCGGCCGGACGAAATTCATCGTCTTCTGCATCTCGGGGATGATCGGCGGCCTCTGCGGCTATCTGTGGATTTCGCGCTACGTCATCGCCTCGGTCGAGGTCGCCAACGGCTATGAGCTCAACATCATCGCCGCCTGCGTCATCGGCGGCATCTCGATCGCCGGCGGCATCGGTTCGGTCGGCGGCGCGGTGCTCGGCGCGCTGTTCCTCGGCATCATCTCCAACGCGCTGCCGGTCATCAACATCTCACCTTTCTGGCAGATGGCGATTTCAGGCAGCGCCATCATCCTGGCCGTGGTGCTCAACGCGCGCGGCGAACGCCGGCAAGGCCGCATCATCCTCAAGAAAGCGGAAGCGGCATGACCGACACCCCTGCCCCACGCCACATTCCCGATCGGCTCGACAAGCCGCTGACGTCGGCGATCTTCTCATGGGAGGCGCTGCTGGTCGTCGTGGCGGTTGCCATCTTTGCCGTCAACAGCTTTGCCTCGCCCTACTTCCTCGACGCGTGGTCGTTGTCGGACCTGACCTTCAACTTCACGGAAAAGGCGCTGATCGCGCTGGCCATGGCGCTGCTGATCATCTCCGGCGAAATCGACCTGTCGGTGGCCGCCATCATCGCGCTGGCGTCAACAATGATGGGCATGGCGGTGCAGGCCGGCGCCGGCATGCCTGAACTGGTGGCAATCGGCCTCGTCGTCGGGCTCGGCTGCGGCGCCTTCAACGGACTGCTCGTCACCAGGCTCGGCTTGCCGTCGATCGTCGTCACCATCGGCACGATGAGCCTATTTCGCGGCATTGCCTTCATCATCCTCGGCGACCAGGCCTACAAGGGCTATCCCGCGAGCTTCGCCTTCTTCGGCCAGGGCTATGTCTGGTGGGTGGTGTCGTTCGAACTGACGCTTTTACTGGTCGCGGCAGTCGTCTACTGGTTCCTTCTGCACCGGACGAGCTTCGGCCGCCGGGTCTTTGCCATCGGTAACAACCCGGTCGCGGCGCAGTTTTCCGGCGTACGCGTCGGCCGTATCAAATTCATCCTGTTTTGCCTGACCGGCCTGATGGCGGGCATCGCCTCAGTGCTGATCACATCGCGGCTCGGCTCGACCCGGCCGTCGATCGCGCAGGGCTACGAGCTGGAAGTCATCACCATGGTGGTGCTTGGTGGCGTCAGCATCCTGGGCGGGGCCGGCAGCATAGTGGGCGTGGTGCTCGCGGCCTTCATCATGGGGCTGGTGACCTTCGGCCTCGGCCTGCTCAATGTGCCAGGGATTGTTATGTCGATCTTCATCGGCCTGCTGCTGATCATCGTCATCGCGCTGCCGATCCTGTGGCGGCGAGTACGGCGGGAGCGCTTTGCCTGATGCCGGAGAAATACGCGTTCAAGATGAAGCTCAATCCGGGCATGAAGGCCGAATACAAGAAGCGCCACGACGACATCTGGCCGTCGCTGGTCGCGCTGCTCAAGCAGGCCGGTATCTCCGATTACTCGATCCATCTCGACGAAGGGACCAACACCTTGTTCGGCGTGCTGTGGCGCCGTGACGACCACGGCATGGACGAATTGCCGAAGCATCCGGTGATGCAGCGTTGGTGGGCCGAGATGGCGGACATCATGGAGACCAAGCCGAACAACGAGCCGGTGGCGGTGCCGCTGGAAACAATGTTCCATATGGAATGACCCGCCACGTCGCCGTCATCGATATCGGCAAGACCAACGCCAAGGTGGCGCTGGTCGATCTTGCCGCAGCAAGCGAAGTCACGCTGCGCAGGATGGTGAACGAGCCGGTTCGGCAAGGCCCATACCCGCACCATGACGTCGAGCGGTTATGGGCGTTTATCCTTGGCAGCCTAGCCGAGATCGATCGCGAGCAGCGCATCGATGCGATATCGATCACCACCCATGGCGCAACGTCCGTGCTGGTCGACGCATCAGGCGAGCTGGCGCTGCCGGTGCTCGACTACGAATTCGACGGTCCGGATGCCCTTGCCGGGGACTATGACACGATCCGTCCGGCGTTCTCCGAGACCGGCACGCCGCGCCTGCTGGCCGGCCTCAATCTCGGCGCGCAGCTGTTCTGGCAGCAGAAGCGCTTTCCGGCGGATTTCGCCAGAACCGCCGCGATCCTGATGTATCCGCAATACTGGGCCTTGCGCCTGACCGGCGTCGCCGCCAGCGAGGTGACTTCGCTCGGCTGCCACACCGATCTGTGGAACCCGTGGAAAGCGGATTTTTCGTCGCTGGTCGACCGGCTGCAATGGCGCCGGCTAATGGCGCCGGTGCGGCAGGCCAAGGACCGCTTGGGCCCGATCCTGCCCGCGCTTGCGACACGGACCGGGCTCGACCCGCAAACGCCGGTGTTTTGCGGCCTGCACGATTCCAACGCCTCGCTGCTGCCACATCTCCTGTCCGACCGACCGCCTTTCTCCGTGGTCTCGACCGGCACCTGGGTGGTGTCGATGGCGGTTGGCGGCAACAAGATCGCGCTCGACCCGGCCCGCGATACGCTGGTCAATGTCAACGCGCTCGGCGATCCCGTGCCGTCGGCGCGCTTCATGGGTGGCCGCGAGTTTTCCGTGCTGACCGAGGGCCAATCGGAGAACTGGACGGAAGACGATGTTGCCACGGTGCTGGCGCGCAAGACGTCCCTATTGCCCTCGACCCAACAGGGTTCGGGCCCGTTTCCGCATCATACCGCATCATGGCTTAACGCGGACGGTATGAGTGTCGGCCAGCGCTTTGTCACCATCTCGTTCTACCTGGCGCTGATGACCGCGACCTGCCTCGACCTGATCGGCGCGGACGGTCCAACCATCGTCGAAGGACCCTTCGCCCGCAACCGGCTGTTCACCCGCATGCTGGCTGCGGCGGCGGCGCGCGCCGTCATTGCCTCCGAGGCTGCGACTGGTACCAGCATCGGCGCCGCCTTGCTGGCATCGGACCAGGGGACACCGCAAGGCAGAGGCGAAAGGACCGAACCGTCGGCCGATCCACTCTGGACAAGTTACGTGCGCTCCTGGCGTTCAGCGGTCGACGAACGAGCCTGACCGCCGAGCTCATGGCGCCCTGATGTCCGGAGATGCCTAGCCCGCATAGAGCAATCCTTGCGGATCGATCTCCGGCTTGCGGCCGGCGACCACATCGGCAAGGAACTTTCCCGAGCCGCAGGCCATGGTCCAGCCGAGATGACCGTGGCCGGTGTCGAGGTAGAGATTGTCGTACCGCGCCCGGCCGATGACCGGCACAGAGTTCGGCATCATCGGGCGAAGTCCAGCCCAGAGCTCGGCCTTGCTCTCGTCGAAAGCGCCGGGGAACAGGTCCTTGGCGGTGTTCAGGATCGAGTTGAAATCGCGTGGCTTGAACGTGCGGTCGAACCCGGTGAACTCCGCCGTCGAGGACATCCGCAGCCGATTTCCCAGCCTGGAATAGCCGATCAGCCGGTCCTCGTCGGCGCCACCCATGATCGGCCCCTTGCTTTCATCTTCCAGCGGAACAGTCACGGTATAGCCCTTCACGGGATAGACGGGCAGATCGATGCCGTAGCGGCGGCCGAGCAGACCGCTCTCCGGCCCCATGGAAATGACCACTGCGTCACCCGCCACCGGGCCGGCCGAGGTCATCACGGCGCGCACCCGGTCGCCGTCGATGTCGAGGCCTTCGACCGTGGTGCCGTAGAGGAATTGGACGCCGAGTTTCTCGGCGGCATAGGCAGCGAGGTTCTGCGTGAATTGGCTGGAGTCGCCGGTCTGGTCGATCGGCGAATAGACGCCGCCGGCTATCTTGTCCTTGGCGCCGGCAAGGCCGGGCTCGAGCTCGACCAGCCGGTCGCGGCCGACGATCTCGATCGGCAGGCCGTGTTCGCCGAGATAACGATAATTGTCGGTGCCGGTATCAAAGCTCTGCTGCGAGCGGAAGAAATACAGAATGCCTTTCTTGCGCTCGTCATAGTGGATGCCGGTTTCGGCGGAGACGGCGTTGATGCAGTCGCGCGAATAGAGCGCCAGACGCAGCTTGACGTCGGTGTTGGCGCGCATGCGCTTATGCGTGCACTGGCGCAGGAAGCGCAGGCTCCAGGCGAAAAAATACGGATCGAAGCGCAGCCGCACCTTGATGCCGAGATCGTGGTTGTAGAGGCCGCGCAGGAACGTCTTCAGCGCGGCGGGCGAGGCCCAGGCGGTGGCATCCCCGGGCGACACCAGGCCGGCATTCGACCGGCTGGTGCCGCGTGCCGCCGCCGGATGGCGCTCGATCACTATCACCTCATGGCCGGCGCTGGCCAGATAATAGGCCGCCGCCGTACCGACGACGCCGGCCCCAAGCACCAGGATTTTCATTCCGCCCCCAGCGCGCTGAACCAACCTTTGCGGAGAGCCCACTTCACCCCAGAGCCGAATTCTTGCTGGTCAGGATGCGCTCCCAGGCAAGCGCATCGGCAACGATCTGGTCGAGGTTGTCGCGCTGCGGGGTCCAGCCGAGTTCGCCGCGCGCCAGCTCCGAATTGGCGACGACCGCGGCGGCGTCGCCGGCGCGGCGATCGCCCATCCGTACGTCGAAATCATGGCCGAAGACGCGACGGACGCTGTCGATGACCTCGAGCACCGAATAGCCGTGGTTGTAACCACAATTGGCGACCAGGCTCGATCCGCCGGCACGCAGCCGCTGAAGCGCCAGCCGATGCGCCGCCGCCAGGTCGCTGACGTGGATATAGTCGCGCATGCAGGTGCCGTCCGGCGTCGGATAGTCGGTGCCGAACACCTGCATGAAGGGGCGCTTGCCGAGCGCCGTCTCGCAGGCGACCTTGATCAGATGCGTGGCACCGGGCGTCGACTGGCCGGTGCGGCCCTTCGGATCGGCGCCGGCGACGTTGAAATAGCGCAGCGCCGTATAGCGCAACCCATGGGCAATCGCCGCGTCGCGCAGCATCCATTCGCTCATCAGCTTGGACAGGCCATAGGGCGATTCCGGCGCAAGCCGGGCATCCTCGCGCACCGGCTCCAGGCCGGCGCCGCCGTAGACGGCGGCGGTCGAGGAAAAGATAAAATTGGGCACGCCTTCGCGCACCGCAGTCTCGATCAAGGTGCGCGTCTTGCAGGTATTGTTCTCGTAATAGGCAAGCGGGTCAGCGACCGATTCGGGGACCACGATCGAGCCGGCGAAATGGATGATCGCGTCGATCTTATTGTCGCGAATGATCGAGGCGACCAGTTCCCTGTCGGCGACGTCGCCGACGACGAGCTTTGCTTCCGGGGCCACCGCCCATTCAAAGCCGGTAGAAAGCCGGTCGAGGACGACGACGCTGTCGCCCGTGTCCAGCAATTCCCAGACCATATGGCTACCGATATAGCCGGCACCGCCTGTCACCAAAACCGTCATCCGCATCCTCGCTATTCATGATTTATCGGAACTGTCTCAATCGTCGCCGTACTGGAAAATCTGCCGCCAGGCCATTAAAACCTGCGGTAACCGGTCTCATCGGCGCGTGGCATTGTCCTGAAACAAGATTGATCCACATCAAGGGAATAGGCCACGTTCCGTGGTCGTTAGGAACAGGCTCGGGGCGTGGCATTTTGACCAAAAAGGCCAGGTGGACGACGAATGGGCCAATGACTATGATCCCGCGCAAAACTGGGAAGGCGACATGAATTATCAGCGGTTTTTCGAGGAGGCGATCGACCAGCTCCATGCGGAGCGTCGCTATCGCGTCTTCGCCGACCTTGAGCGTATCGTCGGGAAATTCCCACGCGCCATCTGGCGCGCCAATGGCCGCGCCGAGGAAATCACCGTCTGGTGCTCCAACGACTATCTCGGCATGGGCCAGCATCCCGACGTCATTGCCGCGTTCCAGAAGGCGGCAGGCAAGATGGGGTCGGGGGCCGGCGGCACCCGCAACATCTCCGGCACCAGCAACCCGCTGGTCGAGCTCGAACTGGAGCTTGCCGACCTGCACGACAAGGAAGCGGCACTGGTTTTCACCTCCGGCTTCGTTTCCAACGAGGCGTCGATCTCGACCATTGCAAAGCTGCTTCCCAATTGCCTGATCATCTCGGACGAGCTCAACCACGCTTCGATGATCGAGGGCGTGCGGCGCTCAGGCGCCGAGAAGAAGATCTTCCGCCATAACGATGTCGCGCATCTCGAAAGCCTGCTGCAGACGGCCGGCCGCGAGCGCGCCAAGCTGATTGTCTTCGAGAGCGTCTATTCGATGGACGGCGACATCGCGCCGATCAAGCAGATCGTCGATCTCGCCGAGCGCTACAACGCCATGACCTACATCGACGAGGTCCACGCCGTCGGCATGTACGGGCCGCGCGGCGGCGGCATCACCGAGCGCGAAGGGCTGGCCGACCGCATCGACATCATCGAGGGCACGCTGGCCAAGGCGTTCGGCACGCTTGGCGGCTACATCGCCGGCACCAGCGCCGTGATCGACGCGGTGCGCTCCTATGCGCCGGGCTTCATCTTCACCACGGCGTTGCCGCCGGCGATCGCTGCCGCGGCAACCACCTCGATCCGCCATCTCAAGCGCTCGCAGGCCGAGCGCGATGCGCAGCTGCGTCAGGCGACGCGGACCAAGCAAGTGCTGGCCGCGGCCGGCCTGCCAGTGATGGAGTCGCCTACCCACATCGTGCCCCTTCTGGTCGGCGATCCCGAGCTCTGCAAGATGGCCAGCGACCGCCTGCTCGGTGTGCACGGCATCTACATCCAGCCGATCAACTACCCGACAGTGCCGCGCGGCACCGAGCGGCTGCGCATCACGCCGACACCGTTCCATTCGGACGCGTTGATTGCGTCCCTGCAGGACGCGCTGGTCGAGACATGGGATGCGTTGGGGATTCCCTACGGTTCGGCGGGCCGACCGTCGGTCGCCAACAGCGACCGCGTCATTCCGTTGCTGGTGCCGAAGTCGGGCGGCTGAAGCCCGTTTGAAACTCTACTCCGGCGGCCATCTGACGCGGCTTTCTGCGCTTCCGGTGCTCACGGACCCAAATGTCCGCTGCGCTCCGGTTCTCGAAACCCACGCCAGCTGACTCGCCGGAGCGAGTTTGAACTCGGGGCTTCGAGGCAGCTCACATATTCTTCATCCATTTCGCCAGCCGGTGCGCGGCTTCCTCGAGCTGGTCGAGACGGCGGTGGAAGCATAGCCTGAGAAAGGATTCGCCGCCGGGGCCGAAGGCGGTGCCGGGAGCCAGGCCGACATTGGCGCGGTCGACCATGTCGAAGGCCGCGGCGCGGGAATCGGTGATGCCGTCGACCGCGAAGAACAGATAGAATGCGCCCTGCGGCACGGTGAACCGCGCCCTGCCGGTTTCGGCGAGAATGCCGCACACCAGGTCGCGCGCCGCCCTCGCCCGCTCCACCTGCTCGACGATGAAGGCGTCGCCCTCATCGAGGGCAACGACGGCGCCGCGCTGCATGAACTGCGCAACGCCGGACGTCGAATACTGGACCAGGTTCTCGAACACCTGCTGCAAGGCGGGATGAATCTTGATCCAGCCGATGCGCCAGCCGGTCATCGCCCAATTCTTGGAGAAGGAATTGACGAACAGGATGCGGTCCTCATCGGCCATGATGTCGATGAAGGACGCCGCCCGGCCGTGGCCGTAATGAAACAGCGAATAAATCTCGTCGGCGACGATCCACAGGCCCCTTTCGCGGGCAAGATCGAGGATCGCCTGCAGCGTCTCCTTGTCGGCGGTCCAGCCGGTCGGGTTGGACGGCGTGTTGACGAACAGCGCCTTGGTCCGTGGCGTGATCGCGGCTGCGATCTTGTCGACATCGCAGGACCAGCCATTGCCCGACTGATCGAGCGTGACCGCGACTGGAACGGCGCCCGCGATGCCGGCGGCGGCGGCGAAGTTCGGCCATGCCGGCGACAGGTAGACGAGTTCGTCGCCCTTGCCGGCCACCGCATCGATGGCCATCTGGATGGCATGCATGCCGGAGCCGGTGACGATGAATTCCTCGTTGGCGAAAGTCTTGCCGAAATGCCTGGTGTAGTAGCGGGCGAGCGCCTGCCTGAGTTCGGGAATGCCCCGCTGCCAGGTGTAGAAGGTCTCGCCGCCGGCGAGTGCCTTGGCGGCTGCATCGGTGATGAAGGCAGGCGTCGGCAGGTCGCCCTCGCCAGCCCAGAGCGGGATCATGCCGTCGCGGCCGCGGCCACGGTTCATGACGGCGACAATGCCGCTTTCAGGCGCCGCCCGCGCTTCGGCGCGCAGAGTATCGATCAGGGTCATGGATGGGTCCGTTTTCGTTTGCTCGACTGCTAGCGTGTTTCAGGGCGGACGAAAACAGAAAACCCCGGCCGCAGGCGACCGGGGTTTTGGTCCAGAAAGTTACCGCAGGCACTACTTTCTGGCGAGGAGATCGCGAATTTCGGTGAGCAGCGCGACATCGGCCGGCGGCGGGGCAACCGGGGCGGCCGGTTTCTCGCGCTCCAGCCGCTGGCGCAGATTGTTCACCGCTTTGACCATCAGGAAGATGATGAAGGCGAGAATGAGAAAATTCAGCGCCACGGTGATGAAGCTGCCATAGGCGAAGACCGCGCCCTGCTTCTTTGCGTCGGCCAGCGATGTGGCGTTGACGGCTGAAGACAAGGGCAGAAAGTAGTTGTTGAAGTCCAGTCCGCCGAAAATCGCCCCGATAATCGGCATGATGATGTCGTTGACCAGCGAATCGACGATCTTGCTGAAGGCAGCGCCGATGATGACGGCGACGGCCAGGTCCATCACATTGCCCCTGGAAATGAATTCCTGAAATTCTTTCAGCATTCGACCCTCCTTGTCCTGACCGGCCGTGCTGCCGTCCACGCCTCGGCATCGACCGGCGGGCAGAATAGCAAAAACCTGCGGTTGCGACAGGCGCAAAGACGTGTTTCCCCGGCCTGGATTGCGCGAAGCCGCGGCCATAATGCGCCGAAAGCCGCGATGGACTCGGTGGCCAAGCTGTGATTGCGTCTGCAAGGCCGGATGAAAAATCGGCGCAGGGAGGAAGTTCGAGCCGTGCAGGGCTGGTTCATCGTCATCATCGCGATCGCCTATGTGACGTTGCTGTTTGCTATCGCCAGCCTGGGCGACCGGCGCTCGACTTCATCCGGGCCTGGCCGCGCCCGGCCCTTTATCTATGCGCTCAGCCTCGCCATCTACTGCACCTCCTGGACCTTCTTCGGCTCGGTCGGGCTGTCCTCCGAGCGCGGCCTGGAGTTCCTCGGCATCTATATCGGACCGGTGCTGGTGTTCGTGTTCGGCTTTCCGCTGCTGCAGCGCATCGTCAGGCTGGCCAAGACCGAGAAGATCACCTCGGTCGCCGACTTTCTCGGTGCCCGCTACGGCAAGAGCTTCGCTGTCGCGGCGATCGCCACACTGATCGCGACCATCGGCGCGGTGCCCTATATGGCGCTGCAATTGAAGGCGATCTCGGGCTCGGTCAGCCTGATGGTCGAGCACTATACCGGCTCGCCGCCGTCGTTCGATCCGTTCGTCAGCGACATCTCGCTGGTCGTTGCCATGCTGCTGGCGCTGTTTGCGGTGCTGTTCGGCACGCGCCACGCCGATGCCACCGAGCACCAGGACGGGCTGGTGCTGGCGGTGGCAGTCGAAACCGTGGTCAAGCTCGCCGCCTTCCTGGCAATCGGCCTGATGGTCATGTTCCTGATCTTCGGTGGGCCAGGCGACATGTTCGACCGGCTCGCCGAAAACACGCAGGTGCGCCAGGCGATGGGCTACAACACCTCGCTCGCCACCTGGCTGGTGCTGACATGCCTGAGCGGCTTTGCCATCCTGATGCTGCCGCGCCAGTTCTATGTCACCATCGTCGAGAACCGCAGCGAGGCCGAGCTGCGCACCGCGACATGGGTGTTTCCGCTCTATCTGGTGGCAATCAACCTGTTCGTGCTGCCGATCGCGCTGGCCGGCCTGGAACTGGTCGGCCCCAGGACCAGCAGCGACCTTTACGTGCTGTCGCTGCCGCTGTTCAGCGGCCACGACGTGCTGGCCATGGCCGCCTTCATCGGCGGGCTGTCGGCGGCGACCGCAATGGTGATCGTCGAAAGCGTCGCGCTGTCGATCATGATCTCCAACGACCTGGTCATTCCGCTGTTCGTGCGCCGGCTGCTGCGGACCACGACATCCGAGAACGAGGACTGGTCGACGCTCATCCTCAATGTACGCCGGGCGGCGATCTTCATCATGCTGTTCATCGCCTTTCTCTACTACCGCGAGAGCACCAATAGCGCGCGGCTGTCCTCGATCGGCCTGATGTCGTTCGCCGCGATCGCGCAGTTCGCGCCGGCAATGATCGGCGGCCTGATCTGGCGCGGCGCCAACGGAAGGGGTGCCGCACTTGGCATGGTCGCCGGCATCGTCGTCTGGAGCTATACGCTGCTGCTTCCCTCGCTCGTCGCGCCCGATACCGGCATCCTCGTCCACGGCCTGTTCGGCTTCGATGCATTGCGGCCGCAAGCGCTTTTCGGCACCGTCGCCGAGCCGCTGAACCATGGCGTGCTGTGGAGCCTGTCGATCAACACGATTTTTTTTGTGTTCGGCTCGCTGTCGCGCGCCTCCGTGCCGCTGGAACGCATCCAGGCATCGATCTTCGTGCCGCGCGAGGCGGGGCCGCTGCCGAGCCTGCGCCGCTTCCGCACCACCATAACCGTCAACGACCTCAAGGACACGATCGCGCGCTATCTCGGTGTCGAACGCACCGAGCGGTCATTTCAGTCGTTCGAAAAGAGCGGCGGCACTTCACTGCACGGCAACGAACAGGCCAGCATGGATGTCATCCGCTTCTCCGAGCAGCTTCTGGCCAGTGCCGTCGGCTCCTCTTCGGCGCGGCTGATCCTGTCGCTACTGCTGCGCCGCAACGACCGCGAATCCAAGGACGCCTTCCGCCTGCTCGACGACGCCACGGAGGCGCTGCAGCACAATCGCGATCTGCTGCAGATCGCACTCGACCAGATGGAACAGGGCATCACTGTCTTCGACCGCGATTTCCGGTTGATTTGCTGGAACCGCCAGTACCGGGCGCTGTTCGACCTGCCCGACGAGATGGGCCAGGTCGGCGTCTCACTCGATCGTATCCTGCGCCACCTTGCCGAGCGCGGTGACATACCGGCAGACCAGCGCGTCACCATGCTCAACCGCCTGACCAGCTTCGTCAGCCCATGGCAGATGGAGCTGAAGACCAGCGGGCGCATCCTGGAATTGCGCTCCAATCCGATGCCGGACGGCGGCATCGTCGCCACCTACGCCGACATCTCTGGACGCGTCGAGCAGGATCTGGCGCTGAAGCGCGCCAACGAATCCCTGGAACAGCGAGTGAAGAGCCGCACCGCCGAGCTCACCCGCGTCAATGAGGAGCTGGCGCAGGCGCAGATGCTGGCCGAGGAGGCCAATCTCGGCAAGACCCGCTTCCTCGCTGCCGCCGGCCACGACATCCTGCAGCCGCTGAACGCCGCCCGCCTCTATTGCTCGTCACTGATCGAGAAGACTGGCAAGGGACCTGCCGGCAAGGCGGCGATGAACATCGAATCGTCGCTGGAATCGGTCGAGACCATCCTCGGCGCGGTGCTCGACATTTCGCGCCTCGATGCCGGCGCGATGAAGCCGGACGATACGAGCTTCGGCCTCGACGGGCTGCTGCGCCAGATCGGCAACGACTTCCGGCCGCTTGCCGCCGAAAAGAAGCTCGAACTCTCGATCATGCCGTCGTCGCTCAGCGTCATGACGGACCGCAATCTGCTGCGCCGGCTGATCCAGAACCTGGTCTCAAACGCCATTAAATACACGCGCCATGGCCGCATCCTGGTCGGCGTGCGGCGGCGCGGCGAATTGGCCGAGATCCAGGTTATCGACACCGGCATCGGCATTGCCGGCGACAAGCTCAACACCGTGTTTCGCGAATTCACCCGGCTCGACGAGGGCGCACGCGAGGCGGAAGGCCTCGGCCTTGGGCTCTCCATTGTCGACCGCATCGCCCGCGTCCTGCGCCTCGAAATCCGGATCTTCTCCAACCCAGGCAAGGGCACACGCTTTTCCGTGTTGCTGCCGGTGGCGGCCGTGCAGGCACCGCGGCGTGAGGCGGAGGCGAAGCCGCCTGCCCGTGCAGCGGCCTCGCTTGCCGGGCTCAATGTGCTCTGCATCGACAACGACGCCCGCATCCTCGACGGCATGCGGCTCCTGCTCGAGGGTTGGGGCTGCAGCGTCGACACGCTTTCCGGCGCGGAGGATCTCGACAGGTCCGGCATGCATCGGCCGGACATCGTGCTTGCCGACTATCATCTCGACAACAGGACCGGCCTCGAATTGATCGCCCAGTTGCGTGCGATCCATGGCGAGGACCTGCCGGCCGTGCTGGTCACCGCCGACCGCTCCAGCGAGGTTCGCGGCGCTGCCGGCAGGCTCGACGTGCCGGTGATCAGCAAACCACTGAAACCGGCGATGCTGCGCTCGATGATGGCCAGGGTCAGGCCGCTGGCGCCGGCGGCCGAATAGGAATCAGCCGGCCGCCTGAACCGGGTCGCTGCCGATTTTGGACAAAAGGATGACCGCCTGCGTGCGGCTGTCGACCCCGAGCTTCTGCAGGATAGCCGAGACATGCGCTTTGATCGTCGCTTCGGAGACCCCGAGTTCATAGGCGATCTGCTTGTTGAGCAGTCCCTCAGCCAGCATGCCGAGCACGCGCGTCTGCTGTGGGGTCAGCGCCTGCAGCCGCTTGATCAGGTCGGAAATCTCAGGATCGCGCTCGACGCCGAGATCGACCCCGGCGGGTGCCGCGATATCACCTGCGAGCACCGACTGCACAGCATTGCGGATCTCCTCCATGCTGGCCGATTTGGAGATGAAGCCGGAGGCGCCGAGATCGAGCGCGCGCCGGATCGTCACCGGGTCGTCATGCGCCGAGACCACCATCATCGGCACCGCCGGATGGATGCCGCGCAACGAAATCAGGCCGGAAAGGCCGCTTGCCCCCGGCATCGAGAGATCGAGTAGCACCAGATCGACGTCCTCATTGGCCAGGACCAGCGCCTTGGCGCTTTCGAAATCGCCGGCCTCGTGAATGGCGGCAACGTCTCCGATGCCCGCGAGTGCCTCCCTCAATGCACCGCGAAAAAGCGGATGATCGTCGGCAATGACGAATGTGTAGCCCAACGGTGATATCCCTCCCCGAATCCCGTTGGCGATTTTCCGCCTTGCAGGATCTGAACGATCATAACGCTACGCCTGCTGTTCGGCGTGGCCGGCTTGCTATTCCCGCCCCAGGTCTTTTTGCGAATTGCCTAGGTCTTTTGCGAATTGGGCTTGGCGCCGTCTTCGTCCCTGTCCATGTCCTTGACGATGTCCATGAAGCTGCGCAGGAAGCGCTCCATGTAGCCCATCGTCTTGTTGAAATCCTCCTCGCTGGGCAAAGTCGATTCGAAACGCGCGGCAAGCGAATTTTCGAGCTTGGCGACGCGCTCGTCGAGCGCCTTCACCGAATTTTGCAGCCGGTCGACCTCATCCTGGAGGGCGGCACGTTCGTCGGCCGCCGTCTTGCATACGAGCTGGCCGGAGCGTTCCTCGCAGAGCGACATGGCGCCGGTTTGCGTATCCATGCGGACATAGCCATTGGCCGATTTCTCCAACCGGTAGCGATCGGCTTCCTCGGAAAAGGCCGACGCCGCGACAAGCGACACCACTGCTGCGGGGATCAAGACGTGTTTCAGACGCATGTTTTCCTCCATGAGCCAGTCAGCGCAATCTATCACAGTTTGCGCCTGAAATGGGGATGAACCTGAAATGGGGAAGAACACGGGCCTGCCCTTCCCCGCGTGGTCGGTTCGGACTATAGCGCAACGATGTCCGAGATCATCTACAAGATAGTTCCCGAGGCGCTGTGGCGCGAGGCTGAAAGAGAAGGCGGCTTCACCGGCGCGCCGATCGACGTCGCCGACGGCTTCATCCATTTTTCTACCGCCGGGCAGGTTCGGGAAACGGCGGCCAAACATTTCGCCGGCCAAAGCCGGTTGCTGCTGGTCGCCGTCGATAGCGCGCGCCTCGGCGATGCGCTGAAATATGAGGTCTCGCGCGGCGGCGCCCTGTTCCCGCATCTCTATGGCGGGCTCGGCCTCGATGCGGTCGTTTCGGTGCAGGCATTGCCGCTCGGCGCTGACGGCCGGCATGAATTCCCGGCGCTGGAGGCCGAATGAGCGCGTTCGACCGGATCGGCCAGAAACTGCTGTTTACGCTCGATCCGGAAACCGCGCATGGGCTGTCGATTGCCGCGCTGAGATGCGGGCTGCCGGTCGCCGGTCGTCCGCCGCACGACAACAGGTTAAAGGTCAGCCGTTGCGGGCTGGATTTCCCGAACCCGCTCGGCATGGCCGCGGGTTACGACAAGAATGCCGAAGTGCCGGACGCGCTGCTCGGCCTCGGCTTCGGCTTCGCCGAGGTCGGCACGATCACGCCGCTGCCGCAGACGGGCAATCCGAAGCCGCGCATCTTCCGGCTGCCTTCGGACGGGGCGGTGATCAACCGGCTGGGCTTCAACAATGAAGGCCACGCCGCCGCAGAGAAGCGTCTTGCCGCCCGAAAAGGCCGCCCCGGCATCATCGGCATCAACATCGGCGCCAACAAGGACAGCGCCGACCGCGTCAGTGATTATGAGCGCGGCGTGATCCGATTCGCGCGATACGCCGGCTATCTGACAATCAATATCTCCTCGCCGAACACGCCGGGCCTGCGCAACATGCAGGCGCGCGAACAGCTTGGCGAGCTCCTGTCGCGGGTCATGGCCGCGCGTGCGGCGGCACCGGCAAAACCGCCCGTGTTCCTCAAGATCGCGCCGGATCTGGTCGAGGCCGAGCTTGAGGACATCGCTGCCGAGATCAGCGACAAGCAAATGGACGGCGTCATCGTCTCCAACACAACGATCGCGCGAGCCGGCCTGAGCAGCGCCGGCCTTGCCGGCGAGACCGGCGGGCTTTCGGGGAAACCCTTGTTCGAGCGCTCGACTATCGTGCTGGCAAGGATGCGAAAACTGCTTGGCCCGGATCCCACTATCATCGGCGTCGGCGGCGTCGATTCCGCCGAGACGGCGCTGGAAAAGATCCGTGCCGGCGCCGATCTCGTCCAGCTCTATACCGGCATGATCTATGCCGGGCCCGCGCTGCCGGGGCGCATTCTTTCCGGCATGGCCCGTTTCATGGACAATCAAGGGCTGAAGTCGCTGTGCGAGCTTCGCGACAGCCGCCTCGATCACTGGGCGGCGAAACCGCTTTAGCGATCAGTTAAAGGCTGTGCGCACCCGCAGCCGCAATATGGCGAGCAGGCTGAAGCCGCGTACCAGCAGGAAGACATGCAACGCCGCCCACAAGCCGTGATTACCGAAGGCCGGCGCCAGGATCAGCAGCGCGGCGCTGAACGCCAGGAATGACAACAGCATCATGTTGCGCATGTCGCGCGACCATGTTGCGCCGATGAAGACACCGTCCATCTGGAAAGCCAGCACGCCGCTGAGCGCGGTGAACGCCGCCCAGGGCAGGTAGATGTCGGCAATGGCGCGGACGTCCGTCGAGGTCGTGATCAGGGCGATCAGATCCGTGCCCTCCAGCAGGAAGAAGAGCGTCGCCGCGCCGGCCAGACCGAGCCCCCAAAGCAGCGTCAGACGCACCGCCTGATCAAACGCCGTGGCGGCACGGGCGCCGATGGCGCGCCCGGCGAGCTGTTCGGCAGCGGTGGCGAAACCATCGAGGAAATAGCCGGCAACCAGAAAGAGGTTCATCAGCACGGCGTTGGCGGCCAGCGTCAGAGTGCCGAATTGTGCGCCCTGGCGCGTGAACAGCGCGAAGGCGGCGAGCAGCGAAAAGGAGCGGATCATGATATCGCGATTGAGCGACATCATGCGCAGGAATGCCGGCAGATCGAGGACGCGGTGGCGCGGCAGCCTGGGCGCCGCCCAAAAGCGCCGGCCGACAATGGCGAGACCAAGCAGCATGGCGACGAATTCGCCGGTGACCGTTGCCCAGGCAACGCCGGCAACGCCCCAGCCGAGCTCCAGGCCAAGCAGGAAGCAGAGGACGATGTTGATGCCGTTCAGCATCAACTGCAGCATCAGCCCGAGCCCGCCCTCGCCGCGCCCAAGCACGTAACCGAGGATGGCGTAATTGATCAGCGAGAACGGTGCCGCGAGCATCCTGATGCGGATATAGACGTCCATCGCCGCGCTGACGCGCGGTTCGGCGCCTATGAACCATTGCCCGGCGGTGGAGACCAGCGGCGCAAGCGCGGCAAGCACGACGCCGGCGACGACCGCGATCAGCACGGCGCGCCAGAACACCGCCTGCTCCTCCAGCGCATCGCCGCGCCCGAAGGCCTGGGCGACGAGGCCGGTGGTGCCGGAGCGCAGGAAATTGAAGGTGGTGAAGACGACATCGAAGATCAGGGCGCCGGCCGCCAGGCCGCCGAGAAGGGCGGCGTCGCCGAACTGCCCAACCACCGCCGTGTCGACAATTCCGAGCAGCGGCGTCGTCAGATAGGCAAGCGTCATCGGCACGGCGATGGCGAGCACCGAGCGGTTGGTGACGACGAAGGCCCCGGCTTCGGTGGCGTGGGCTTCGGTGGGTAAAGCCTGCTCCAAACGCGTGTTGCTTCCTGTTGCGGCTTGATCGGCCAGCCGATGTGCCCCAGTTTGCGGACCTCGCGCAACCATCCACCCCGTTATGGTCAACCGAAATCCGCCTCTGGCGCACCGGCCGCCCCATGCCCTTGCAGATCGTTCATCATCCCGACTATGACGCCGGCTTCGCCGTCAACCACCGCTTCCCGATGAGCAAATATCCGCTGCTGATGGATGCGTTGCGGGCACGCGGCCTGGCACGTCCCGAAGCGCTCAACAAGCCGGAGGCGGCGCGGCCATCATGGCTGAAGCTTGCCCACGCGGCAGACTATGTCGACCAGGTGCTTGCCTGCAAAGTGCTGGTGGCGATCGAGCGCGAGATCGGCTTTCCCGTCGGACCGCGGGTTTCGCTGAGGGCGCAGCTCGCAACGGCCGGCACGGTGCTGGCGGCGCGGCTGGCGTTGCTGAACGGCATCGCCTGCAACACCGCCGGCGGCAGCCATCATGCACGGCGCGCGCAAGGCGCCGGCTTCTGCACCTTCAACGACGTAGCCGTTGCCGCGCTGGTGCTGCTCGCCGAAGCTGCTGTCCAAAACATCCTGGTCGTCGACCTCGACGTGCATCAGGGCGACGGCACGGCGGATATCCTGAACGACGAGCCGCGCGTGTTTACCTTCTCCATGCATGGCGACCGCAACTACCCCGCGCGCAAGATCGCCTCCGATCTCGATGTCGCCCTGCCCGACGACGCCGGCGATGCAGCCTATCTGGAGCGGCTGGACGCCATCCTGCCGGAGCTGTCGGCGCGAAGGCGCTGGGACCTCGTCTTCTACAATGCCGGCGTCGATGTCCATGTCGAGGACCGGCTCGGCAGGTTGTCGCTCACGGATGACGGGCTGCGCGCCCGCGACGATATGGTGATCCGCCATTTCCGCACGCTTGGCATACCGGTATGCGGCGTTATCGGCGGCGGCTATTCGACGGATGTCGCAGCACTTGCTGCACGGCATGCCATCCTGTTCGAGGTGGCGGCGGGCTACGCCTGAAAATTCACTTCCGGTAGTTAGCGATCCTGAGCAGGATGAAGGCCGGCACGACGATCGCGGCACCGAGCAGGATGTAGCCGAGAAAGCGGTCGATGGCGTGGAAGCCCAAATTCCACAGGTCGATGAAGAATTTGCGAATGCCATAAAGCACATCCATCGGCGACCAGCCGAAGGCATTCATGACCAGCCCGACGAGGAACGACACCACAAGCAGCTTCAGGATCACCCGGAGCGGCGTATCGCCGAGAAAGCGGTTCAGTGCGGACAAGCCTGTCTCCACAGTCGGGTGCCGCGATTCGGGCACATGCCTAGAAATACGCAGTTGATAGCCCTGCATCAAGCCGAGCCCTCAAACCGGATTGCGCATCGGCGCCGGGCCATGATATCGGAGGAACCAGCGCGGGTATGATGTAATGGTAGCTTGTCAGCTTCCCAAGCTGAACGCGCGGGTTCGATTCCCGCTACCCGCTCCAGCTTTTGCCCCCCGGTGCATTGCACTTGTTCTGGCCAAGCTGAAAACCAGCGGATTTATAGGCAGTTTTACAGCCCGGGCTGGCCGTCTTTCATCTGTTTGGCCGATGTGCCAGTTCGTGGAATATCTCACATTGAGGGTCGGCGGGGCCTCGAATGACCCCAACCGGAAAGTCTACCCTTGGTCCGCTGGCTTCTGCTGGCGGGCCTTTTTTGAGCATCAGGCAGTAGTGGCCGACGTGCATCGGCGCCGCTGCTGGCGGGCCTGTCTGGTCGTCTGGCCGGCCACGGGATGCGCTCCGCTTGCCGCTCCAGCCCTTATCCCACCTCCCGCAGAATAAAGTCGTGCAGCATCTTGGCTGCCGGTGACAGCGCGCGGTTCTTCACCGTGATCAGGCTGTAGGGCCTGACCTCGATGTCGAATTCAGTCTGGACAACATCGATGGCGCCGGCCAGGCCTTCGGGGTTCTGGATGAACTTCGCGACCTGGATCGAAACCGGCGCAATGGCGTCGGATTGCGCGACCATGACCAGAGTCAATAGCAGCGAGCTGGTGTTGAGGATGCGGTCCGGCAGCGCGATGTTGCGGTTCAAAAAGTTGCTTTCCATCGCCTGGCGCAGCGGCGAGCCGCCCGACTGGAAAACCCAGTCATAGGCGGCGGTGTCTTCCAGCCGCACCGCCTTGCCCTTGGTCAGCGGGTGGCCGCGGCGCACGATCAGGCAGGCTTTCTCGACGCCGATGACGCGCGCTTCGAACAGCCGCGGATTGAGGTCGTCGGGGATGCGGGCGATGATGAAATCGTGGCGCGAGGCGATCAGCTCGCGTGCCAGGACGTTCGAGGTCTCGACCTGCATGGTGATTTCGATGCGCGGATAAAGGCGCCGGATCTCGCGGATCGCCGGCACCGCCAGCTCGATCGCCGGTGCTGTCACCGCGCCCAGGAATACCGAGCCGCCCTTGCCCGCCTTGAGCTCGAAAATCTCGCGGTCGACCTCACGCATCTCGAGCAGGATCGATCGCGCGCGCCGTGCCAACGCCTTGCCATAGGGTGTCAGCGTGATGCCGCGCGGCAGCCTTTCGCAGAGCTTGACGTCGAGCACGGCCTCCATCTCGGCTATCATGCGCGAGGCCGCCGGCTGCGAGATGTTCATGACCTGGGCCGCGGCGCTCACTCGGCTGTGCTCGTCGAGGGCTGCGATCATACGCATGTGACGCAGGCTCAAGCCGCTGCGCAGCAAGGTTCCGCCATCACCCGGGATTTCATCGTAACTGGCTGATATTCCGCCAGGATTTCGCAGCGCTGCCATGATTCTTCCCTACTCTTACGCCCAGCGCCCTGGCAGGATCCGGCAGCGTCGTCACTAGCCTAAGCCATATCAGTCTCGATATAGCAACCATCAAAGATCGCATTTGACAGTTATGGCAAAGCGACACACCCTTCGCGCGTCCTGAGGCTTGACGGTCGGTGACGAGGGAAAACTCGTATCGATTGAAACCAGAGTCTCGGGGCCGATTGGGAGGATACCGGAGATCGATTGACGGCAGCGGCGCGTTTGGCGCTCCTGCACGATTGCGCGGCCCACGAAACCCAAGGGTACGCGTCCATCAACCAGGGAGAGTTAATGTGAAGATTATCAAGACACTGGCCGCCGTCGCGGCCCTAGGCATCGCGGCCATGACGCTGCCGGCGCAGGCGGGCGAAGGCCTGATCGGCGTGCTGATGCCCACCAAGACCTCGCAGCGCTGGATCAACGACGGCGACGCCGTCAAGTCCCAGCTCGAGGCTCTGGGCTACACTGTCGACCTGCAGTACGCGCAGGACGACATTCCGAACCAGCTCAGCCAGCTGGAAAACGAAATCACCAAGGGCCCGAAGGCGCTGATCATCGCTTCGATCGACGGCACCACGATGGGCGATGCGTTGCAGAAGGCGAATGACGCCGGCGTTGTCGTCGTCGCTTACGACCGCCTGATCAAGAAGACGCCAAATGTCGACTACTACACCACCTTCGACAATTTCGGCGTCGGCGTCATCCAGGCCAAATCGCTGCTCAAGGGTCTCGGTTATCCCGAGAAGAAGGGCCCGTTCAACATCGAGCTGTTCGGCGGTTCGCCGGACGACAACAATGCGTTCTTCTTCTATAACGGCGCCATGTCGGTTCTTCAGCCGCTGATCGACGACAAGACCCTCGTCGTGAAGTCCGGCCAGATGGGCATGGACAAGGTCGGCACGCTGCGCTGGCTGGCGGCAACCGCCCAGGCCCGCATGGACAATCTGCTCTCCGCCAACTACTCGGACGGCAGCCGCGTCGATGGCGTGCTCTCGCCCTATGACGGCCTGTCGCGCGGCATCATCGCTTCGCTGCGCGCCGTAGGCTACGGCACCGCCGATCAGCCATGGCCGATCGTCACCGGACAGGACGCCGAGACCGCTTCGGTCAAGGCGATCATCGCCGGCGAACAGTATTCGACCGTGTTCAAGGACACCCGCGAACTCGCCAAGGCGACGGTCGAACTCGTCGACAAGGTGCTCTCGGGCGGCAAGCCGGAAGGCCTCGACACCACGACCTACAACAACGACGTCAAGGTCGTTCCCTCGATCCTGTTGACACCGCACGACGTCGACAAGTCGAACTATCAGTCCCTGGTGGTCGATTCCGGCTACATCAAGGCCGAAGAGCTGAAGTAATCGCGGTTACAAAGCCTGGGGTCCTGCGCAGGCAGGGCCCCTTTTCGTTGGCGAGCCAGCCCGGTATTGTTTGCGGACCTCGCAGGAGTGGTATTCTCAATGGCATCGACGATTTTGGAGATGTGCGACATCACCAAGACGTTTCCCGGCGTCAAGGCGCTGTCGAACGTCAAGCTCATGGTCGAGGAAGGCGAGATCCATGCCGTGGTCGGCGAGAACGGCGCTGGCAAGTCGACGCTGATGAAGGTGCTGTCGGGTGTGTATCCGTCCGGCACCTATGACGGCCAGATCATCTATCGCGGCGATGAGTGCCATTTCAAAGGCATCCATGACAGCGAGCGCAAGGGCATCGTCATCATCCACCAGGAGCTTGCGCTGGTGCCGATGCTGTCGATCGCCGAAAACATCTTTCTCGGCAACGAGCACGCCAGATACGGCGTCATCGACTGGAATGCCAATGAGGCGCGCACCAGCGCCCTGCTCAAGAAGGTCGGCCTCAAGGAAGACCCCAACACGCTGATCACCAATATCGGCGTCGGCAAGCAGCAGCTGGTCGAGATCGCCAAGGCGCTCAGCAAGGAAGTGAAGTTGCTCATTCTCGATGAGCCGACCGCGAGCCTGTCCGAAAAGGACAGCCAGGCGCTGCTCGATCTGCTGCTCGAATTCAAGCGGCAAGGCATCACTTCGATCCTGATCTCGCACAAGCTCAACGAGGTGAACCGGGTCGCCGACAAGGTCACCATCATCCGTGACGGGCGGACTATCGAGACGCTGGCCAAGAAGGACATCTCGGAGGACCGCATCATTACCTCGATGGTCGGCCGTTCGCTCGACGACCGCTATCCGCCGCGCGAGCCGAAGATCGGCGAGACCGTTCTCGAAGTGAAAAACTGGTCGGTCTACCACCCCATCCATGCCGAGCGGCAGGTCATCAAGGGTATCAACCTCAACGCCCGCAAGGGCGAAGTGGTCGGCATTGCCGGGCTCATGGGTGCCGGCCGGACCGAGTTTGCCATGAGCCTGTTCGGCCGGTCCTATGGCCGTCGCATCACCGGCGAGGTGTTCCTCAACGGCAAGCCGATCGACGTCTCTTCGGTGAGCAAGGCGGTGGAACACGGCATCGCCTACGTTACCGAGGACCGCAAGACCTACGGGCTCAACCTGATCGACCACATCAAGCACAACATCACGCTGGCCAACCTGCCCGGCGTGTCGCGCCACGGCGTGATCGACGATTTGCGCGAGCTTTCGGTCGCCAACGATTATCGCGGCAGGACCAATATCCGCGCCTCGAGCGTCTACCAGATGACCGGCAACCTTTCTGGCGGCAATCAGCAGAAGGTGGTGCTGTCGAAATGGCTGTTCGCCAATCCGGAAGTGCTGATCCTCGACGAGCCGACACGCGGTATCGACGTCGGCGCCAAGTATGAAATCTATACGATCATCGCGCGTCTCGCCTCCGAGGGTAAGGCAATCATCGTCATCTCGTCGGAAATGCCCGAACTGCTCGGCATCACCGACCGCATCTACGTCATGAACGAAGGACGCATCGTCGGCGAAATGGCGGCAAGCGACGCCAGCCAGGAAAAGATAATGCGCGCCATCGTCCGCGGAGAAGGAAAAGCATCATGAGCACCGAAAGCGCTCCCGGGCCGCAGACCGGCGTTGCCCAGGATCTACAACAGGGACCTCGCATTGCCGTCTCGGCGCTGGTCACCAACCTGCGCGAATACGGGTTGGTGCTGGCGTTGATCGCAATCATGGTGTTCTTCCAGTTCACCACGTCCGGAACGCTGTTCAAGCCGGTGAACCTCAGCAATCTCGTGCAGCAGAACAGCTTCATCATCGTGATGGCGCTGGGCATGCTTCTGGTGATCGTTTCGGGCCACATCGATCTCAGCGTCGGCTCCGTCGCCGGCTTCATCGGCGCGCTGGCGGCGATGATGATGGTCATCTGGCCGCTTGGCCCATTGAGCAATCCGCTGGTGGTGTCGATCATCTGCCTGATCGTCGGTGGTGCGATCGGCGCGGCACAAGGCTACTGGATTGCCTATCACCGAATACCGAGCTTTATCGTCACGCTGGCGGGCATGCTGATCTTCCGCGGCATCTGCCAGGCGCTGCTGGGTGGCGGGTCTTCCGTAGGGCCGCTTCCCGTCGGCTTCAAGGCGCTCAGTTCCGGCTTCATTCCGGACCTGATCGGCCCATTGACGCTGATACCGCCAACCGTGAACGCCGCCGGCAAAACCATTGTCGGCAGCGGCCTGACGCTGCACCTGACGACGATCGTGATCGGCCTCGTCGCCGTGCTCGCCTATGCCTATTTCGGGCTCAGGGCACGGCGCACCCGCGAGAAGCATGGCTACGAAGCCGAGCCCTTCTCGCTGTTCGTCGTCAAGACCCTGGTGATCAGCGCGCTGGCGCTGTTTCTCGTCTACCAATTCGCCACCTATAGGGGCCTCCCCATCGTTCTCATGGTGATGGGCGTGCTGATCGCGTTGTTCGTCTTCGTTACCAAACGCATGACGATCGGCCGTCGCATCTATGCGATGGGCGGCAATGCCAAGGCAGCCCAGCTATCGGGCATCAAGACCGAACGGCTGACGTTGATGGTGTTCATCAATATGGGCGTGCTGTCGGCACTCGGCGGCCTGATTATCGCAGCGCGCCTGGGGCAGGCTGTGCCGGCGGCCGGCCTCGGCAGCGAGCTCGACGTCATCGCCGCGGTGTTCATCGGTGGCGCTTCGGCGATGGGCGGCGTCGGCCAGGTGATCGGCGCGGTGGTCGGCGGCTTCATCATGGGCGTCATGAACAACGGCATGTCGATCATGGGCGTCAATGTCGACTGGCAGCAGGTGGTCAAAGGCCTGGTGCTGCTCGGCGCCGTCGTCTTCGACGTCTACAACAAGAACAAGGCTTGAGAGGCAACCAGGAGGCATACGGGTCACATCGCGGCGCTGCCGGGCGCAAAGAAGTCCCCCGAGGGACCTGATCCGCGAGCGCAATCCGGACGAAGAATTTCAACCGAGGCGCGGACAGGGGTCCGGGCCGCGCAGGGTAGGGTTTGCCGAGAAAGGGCAGGCCAGCCCACAATTCAGAGAGGGTTACCATGCTGATCTCACAAATCCTCGACGACGCCGAGACGATCCGCGTCGTTGCCCGCAACGGCGGCAAGACCCGCGTCATCAACGGCGCCCGCAGCGTCTATTCGCTGGCGATGGAAGCCGCGCGTACCGGCAGCGGGCTTGTCGCCCTGATCGAGCGCAAGGGCTTCGGCGAAACCGTCGATCTCGACGCAGCCTACAAGAAGGGCCGGCTGCTGTCGCCGATCAACCATCCCGATCCGGCGCATCTCCATCTCACCGGCACCGGGCTGACGCATCTCGGCTCCGCCGCGACCCGCGATTCCATGCACAAGAAGCTCAGCACGGACGGCGAGGAACAGCTGACCGATTCCATGAAGATGTTCCGCATGGGGCTTGAGGGCGGCAAGCCGGCGAAGGGCCAGATCGGCGTGCAGCCGGAATGGTTCTACAAGGGCAACGGCACCATGGCGGTGGCGCCCGGTGCGGCGCTTATGTCGCCCGCCTTCGCCCAGGATGCCGGCGAGGAGCCGGAAATCGCCGGTATCTATGTGATCGGCGACGACGGCGCCCCGTTCCGCGTCGGCTTCACGCTGTCTAACGAGTTTTCCGACCATGTCACCGAGCGTGTGAACTATCTCTTCCTTGCCCATTCCAAGCTGCGCAATGCTTCGTTCGGGCCGGAGATCCTGATCGGCGATCTGCCGTCCGATATCCGCGGCACTTCGCGCATCCTGCGCGACGGCAAGCTGCTTTGGGAAAAGCCGTTCCTGTCGGGCGAGGCGAACATGTCGCACACCATTGGCAATCTCGAGCATCACCACTTCAAATACTCAGCCTTCCGCCAGCCGGGCGACGTGCATGTGCACATGTTCGGCACGGCGACGCTGTCCTTTGCCGACGGCGTCAGGACCGAGGCCGGTGACGTATTCGAAATCGAGGCGCAGGATTTCGGCCTGCCACTGCGCAACCCGCTTGAAATCGAGCAGCCGGTGAAGGTCGCCGTGAAGGCACTTTGAGCCGGGCGTAGCCCGGAAGTGAGAGGAAGGTCAGCGCGCGGCGCGGAAATGCTTGGACAGTTTCAGGCCCTGTGCCTGATAGTTCGAGCCGAGATCAGTGCCGTAGAGCGCCCGCGGCCGTTTCAGCATGTGCTCATAGACCAACCGTCCGACGATCTGGCCGTGGTCGAGGATGAACGGCACTTCGTGGCTGCGTACCTCGAGCACCGCCCGGCTGCCGGTGCCGCCCGACGCCGAATGGCCGAAACCCGGGTCGAAGAAACCGGCATAATGGACGCGGAACTCGCCGACCAGCGGATCGAAGGGCGTCATTTCGGCGGCGTAGAGCGGCGGCACATGCACCGCCTCGCGCGACACCAGAATATAGAATTCGTCCGGATCGAGCACCAGCTCGCCGGCACCGCTCTTGTAGAGCGGCTCCCAGAAATCGACGACATCCTGCGCGGCGCGCTTGTCGACGTCGACGAGGCCGGTGTGGTGCTTGCCGCGATAGCCGACCAGCCCGTCCTTGTCGCCGTCGAGGTCGATCGATAGCGCGATGCCCCCGCCTGAGATGTTGGGTGGTTCGGTGGCGACCAACATTTCGGCGCGGTGCAACTCGTGCAACTCGTTTTCCGACAAGAGCGCATTGCCGGTGCGGAACCTGATCTGCGACAGCCGCGAGCCGGTCCGCACGACGATCGGGAAAGTGCGCGGGCTGACCTCCAGGTAGAGCGGGCCTTCATAGCCGGCGGCGATCTTGTCGAACTCGTGGCCGCGGTCGGTCATTACCCGAGTGAAGATATCGAGCCGTCCGGTCGAGCTTTTCGGGTTGGCGGAGGCGGAAATATGGGCGGGCAGCGCCAGGCTTTCGAGCAGCGGCACGATGTAGACGCAGCCGGTTTCCAGCACAGCACCTTCGGCGAGGTTGATCTCGTGCAGCTTCAGCCGGTCGAGCTTGTCGGCAACCCTGTGGTCCGGGCCGGGCAAGAAGGAAGCACGCACCCGCCAGGCCTTGTCGCCGAGCCTGAGGTCAAGGCTGGCCGGCTGGATCTGATCGGCATCGAGCGTGCGCGGCGATTTCAGCGCGCCCGTCTGGAACAGCGCGGAAATATCCTGATCGGGAAGAATGCCTGTCTGCCGCAAGGGTCTGGCTCCGTTCGAACGCCGGGCGAGGTCTTGTTCTGTCGCAGGTCCGACCGTGGACGCGTTTGGCACCTGCTTGGTACAACCCTCTTAATCATGCCGGCAATTGACGCAAGCGTGGCGCGGGTCTAAAGCTCGTTATCCCGTGGTGATTTGGCCGGTCGGCTTGCAGCCACGTTAAACAAGTCGCTAAAGGACCGTCGGGCCGCAAGGCCATATGGACCGGTTGCGACTTTCGCGACCGGTTTTTTGTTGTTTGGACCAATTTTGGTGTTTGGATGGAATGATGACCAAGAAGCGCGACTGGAAGCCTCAGACCGCACTCGTGCATGCCGGAACGCTGCGTTCCGGCTTCGGCGAGACCTCCGAGGCGATGTATCTCACCCAAGGCTATGTCTACGAGACGGCGCAAGCGGCGGAGGCCCGCTTCAAGGGCGAGGAGCCGGGCTTCATCTATTCGCGCTATGCCAATCCGACGGTCGACATGTTTGAGAAACGCATGTGCGCGCTGGAAGGAGCCGAAGACGCGCGCGCCACGGCATCCGGCATGGCGGCGGTGACGGCAGCACTGCTGTGCAGCGCCAAGGCGGGCGACCATATCGTGGCGGCGCGCGCGCTGTTCGGCTCCTGCCGCTGGGTGGTCGAGACGCTGGCGCCGAAATACGGCATTGAGGCAACGCTGGTCGACGGCACCGACATCGCCAATTGGGAAAAGGCGGTCAAGCCAAACACCAAACTGTTCTTCCTGGAAAGCCCGACCAATCCTACGCTGGAAGTGATCGACATTGCCGCCGTCGCGGCACTTGCCAATGCGATCGGCGCCAGGCTGATCGTCGACAATGTGTTCGCCACGCCCTTGCAGCAGAAACCCCTGCAGCTCGGCGCCCACATCGTCGTCTATTCGGCCACGAAGCATATTGACGGCCAGGGGCGCTGTCTTGGCGGCATCGTTCTGTCGGACAAGAAATGGATCGACGAGAACCTGCATGACTATTTCCGCCACACCGGCCCAAGCCTCTCGCCCTTCAATGCCTGGACGCTGCTGAAAGGCCTGGAGACGCTGCCGCTACGCGTACGCCAGCAGACGGAAAGTGCCGGCCGCATCGCGGATTTCCTGGCCGAGCGCCCGCAAATCGCCCGTGTCATCTATCCCGGCCGTGCCGACCACCCGCAAGCGGCCGTGGTCAAGAGGCAGATGTCGGGTGGCTCGACGCTGATCTGCATGGATGTGAAGGGCGGCAAGCAGGCGGCCTTTGCCTTCCAGAACGCACTCGACGTCGTGCTCATTTCCAACAATCTCGGCGACGCCAAGAGCCTGATCACCCATCCGGCGACGACGACGCACAAGAACTTGACCGATGAGGCCCGCGCCGAGCTCGGCATCGGACCGGGAACGCTCAGGCTGTCAGTTGGCCTTGAGGACGCCGACGACCTGCTCGAAGACATCGAGCAGGCACTGAGAGTTGCCGGATAAGGGCTGGCCGAACAGAGGCGAGCGGGAACGCGCCCGATCAGGCGCCGGACGGGGTCTCTTCCAGCTCCGCGACGGTCTTTGTCTGGATAGTCATCACGTTGCCGCGCCAGTCGACGGCGCCGCTCAGCCATCCGCGCGCCCAAATGGCGGGAAGCATCAGGTCTCGCGCCATCATCGCCGGGATCGTGCGCGGCGACAGGTGCCATCCCTTAGCCGAGGCCAAAGCGCATTCCGGCAGGTAGGCCGCGACCAGCACGGCGATGGCGGTTGCCGGCAGGCTGACGCCGGCGTCAGCCGCCGCGATCAGCGCAAGCACCAGCGGCGGCGCCGCGCCGATCAGGATCTCGGGGGCGAAGAACAGCGCGAAGGTGACGCGGCGCAGCCGCGCCCAGCGCGCCTGCCGCGACCAGATCTCGCCAAGCGTGCGCCGGCCGAGCGGCTGTTCGAAGGGCGAGGCGACAAGATTGACCCGCAGTCCGAGCCCGTTGACCAGCTTGGTCGCGGCGGCGTCCTCGGCGATCTCGGCGGCAAGCGCGCGGATGCCGCCATTGGCGTCGAGCATCGGCTTGTTCCACAACATGCTCTTGCCCTGCGCGAAGCCGAGGCCGAGCGCCTCTCCGGCGTACTGCCAGCGTGCCTGCAGCGTGTTGAGAAAGGCGCATTCGACCTCCCCCCAGAAGCCGTCCGGCCGCGAGCCGATCGGCGTCGAGCAGACGAGGCCGGTGTCGTGCCGCCATGCCGCCATCAGCTGCTGGACGTAGTCGCTCGGCATAAGCACATTGGAATCGGCAAGGATGACCCAGCGATAACGCCCCGCCTCCCAACCCTTCACGCAATTGTTGAGTTTTGGATTGCCGCTGATGCGGTCGTCACCGACTAGAAGGCGGGCGCGAATAGCTGGAAAGCGCGCCATTGCGGCGGTGATCGGCTTGACCACCGGGTCGTCGGCATGGGCAACGCAGAAGATGAGTTCGTAGCGCGGCCAGTCGAGTGAGAAGGCGCGCTCCAGCGTCTCTTCGGCAAACGGCTCGATGCCGCGCGCCGGGATGACGATCGATACCGGCGGCGCGTTGGCCGCGGGCGGTGCGATCCTGGCTGGTCGCTTCAGCTTCAGCGAAGCTAACAGGATGCTGGCGAGATTTGAAAGAAGGAGGGCTATGGAAAGGAGGGCGGCTGCGAATGTCGGTTCCATCGAGATCTGGTCACTCCAGAAGTGCCGGCCGCATGACGGCCGTTTTCAACAATTCGACAGAACGCTGAGTCGCCCGGCACAAGCCTGCACACCATCATTGTCATGTGTCACTTAAATGACATTGTTTTTCGGCACCTGCGCTCGAGTCGGGCAAGGAGATGACGCGCATCGTTGATCAAACTGCGCTGAGCGTCGAAAGTTCCATCTACATTGCTTTGGAGCAGTTTATGTACAGCGCCGTCACCCGCAACATCGAAGTGCAGGTCAGGCCGTTCTATCTGGAGGATCACTCCGACCCTCCGCAAAACCGCTATGTCTGGGGATATCAGGTGACCATCGACAATCAGTCGGATGAGTTCGTGCAGCTTCTGTCGCGCTACTGGCACATTACCGACGGCACCGGCAAGGTCGAGGAAGTGCGCGGCCCCGGGGTCGTCGGCGAGCAACCCGGACTCAACCCCGGCGACAGCTATCAGTATACGTCTGGATGCCCGCTCTCGACGCCATCCGGCATCATGGTCGGGCACTACACCATGCGCAACAGGCGGGGCGAGACGTTCGACGTCGCCATCCCCGCCTTCTCGCTCGACTTGCCGGGAATGCGGCGCACCGTCAATTGACGGCCGTCATCCGGCCGCTGCAAACTCCGCCGGGTCGAAGTCATATTGCTTCGAGCAGAATTCGCAGGCGACGTGAATGCTGCCATCCTCGGTGCTGTCCCTGATCTCCTCGGCGGAAAAGCCTTCAAGGATGCCGTGGATCTTCTCCCTCGAGCATGAGCACTGGTCGGCGACCGGCACCCCGCCGAACACGCGGACGCCATGCTCGTGGAAAAGCCGGTAAAGCAGCCGTTCGGCACCGATCGTCGGATCGATCAGCTCGGTCGGTTCAATAGTACCAAGCAGCGCCAGCAGCTCCTGCCAGGAATTGTCGGTCGGGTCGTGGATTTCCTCACGCGGATCGCCGTCGCCACCTGGAAGGTCGGGTACGCGCATGCGCTCCGCCGACTGCGGCAGGAATTGTGCCAGCAGGCCACCGGCCCGCCATTGTTCGCGGGCACCGCCGACGCCGGGCGTCAGAAGCTTGGCAACCGAAAGCCGGAGGTCGGTCGGAATCTGCTCCGACTGGCGGAAATAAGTGCGTGCGGCATCTTCCAGTGTGACGCCGTCGAGCTGGACGATGCCCTGGTAGCGTTGCGTGTGGGCGCCCTGGTCGATGGTCAGCGCCAGGACGCCGCTGCCGAGCAGCGTCTGCGGTGACGTCTCGCCGGCAGAAGTCAAAGCCTGCAGCCGGTCGGCATCGAAGCGGGCATAAGCGCGCAGCGCGTGCGGCGTGGAGAAATCCGCGACCAGCATGTCGACCGGCCCGTCGGTGCGGGTCTGCAGAATGAACTTGCCCTCGAACTTCAGCGAAGTTCCGAGCAATACCGTCAACACACAGGCTTCAGCCAGGAGCCGGGCGACCGGCTCGGGATAGTCGTGACGGCTGAGAATAGCATCGAGCATCGGCCCGAGCTGGACGGTGCGACCGCGCACGTCGAGCGGGCCGACCTCGAACGGCACGACATGGTCGTCGCCGGCGTAGCCGAATTCGCCGAGCTTGGGTTTATGTTCAGCCAATTGATGAGTTTCCAACATGACAAAGCTCCGGGGCGCGGCGATGCCGCCCTCCGGGGCGCATGCGACGAGACGCGCTCGATTTGCGTGATGCGCCTGAGATAGGCACCACCAACTCCCGGATCAAGGCGGCCCAGATCAAGGCGGCGCAGATCAGGCCGGCGCGGATCACCGCGGCTCGTATCAAACGCCCAGGCACCAGGCCAGGACTGCCTTCTGGGCATGGAGCCGGTTCTCGGCCTCATCGAACACCACCGAATGCGGTCCGTCGATGACCTCGTCGGTAACCTCCTCACCGCGATGCGCCGGCAGACAGTGCATGAACAGCGCATCCGGCTTGGCTTTCGCCATCAGTGCCGCATTGACCTGATAGGGCAGGAAGACATTGTGGCCGCGGGCACGGTGCTCCTGGCCCATCGACACCCAGCAGTCGGTGACGATGCAGTCGGCCTTGTGAACGGCCTCCTCGGGCGAACGGGTGAATTTCAGCTTGCCGCCATTGGCTTTCGACCAGTCGACATGCTTCTGGGCCGGTTCGCTGCCCTCTGGCACGGCGACATTCAGCTTGAAATGGAACCGCGCGGATGCCTCCAGCAGCGAATGCAGCACGTTGTTGCCGTCGCCGGTCCAGGCGATCGTTTTACCGGCCACCGGACCGCGGTGCTCTTCGAAGGTCATGATGTCGGCCATCAGCTGGCAGGGGTGGGTCTCGTCGGTCAGCCCGTTGATGACGGGGACCGTAGCGTTTTCCATCAGTTCCAGCAGCCGGTCATGCGAGGTGGTGCGGATCATGATGGCATCGACATAGCGCGACAGCACCTTGGCTGTGTCAGCAATGGTCTCCGAGCGGCCAAGCTGCATCTCGGTGCCGGTCAGCATGATCGTCTCGCCACCCAACTGCCGCATACCGACGTCGAACGACACGCGCGTGCGCGTCGACGGCTTGTCGAAGATCATCGCCAGCACCTTGCCTTCGAGCGGCTTGCTGCGTTCGCCGGCCTTGAGCCTTGCCTTTCGCACCGCTGCGTCGTCGAGCATGAAGCGCAGATCGCCTTCGGAAACGGCGGAAAGATCGGTGAAATGGCGAAGGGACATCAGGAATTCCAGGATTACTTCGCAGCGGCAGCGACGATGGCATCTGCCAGGCTCTTGGCGCCGGCACGAATGCGCTCGAGCGCTTCGCGGATCTCGGCGTCGGTGACGGTGAGAGGCGGCAGCAGGCGGATAACGTTGTCGCCGGCCGGAACCGTCAAGAGATGCTGGTCACGCAGTGCCACCGTGACCTTGGTGTTGGGCATCGCGCATTTAAGCCCGAGCATCAGGCCGGTGCCCCTGATGCTTTCGATAACATCCGGAAATTCGTCGGCGACACCAGCGAGCCCCTGCTTCAACAGCAGTGCCTTGCGCCGGACGTCTTCGAGAAAGCCGTCTTCCAGCACCACGTCGAGCACGGCGTTGCCGACCGCCATTGCCAGCGGATTGCCGCCGAAGGTGGTGCCGTGCACGCCGGCGGTCATGCCGACCGCTGCCTCGTCGGTGGCGAGGCAGGCACCCATCGGGAAGCCGCCGCCGATGCCTTTGGCCACCGCCATGAGGTCGGGTGTGACACCCGCCCATTCATGCGCGAACAGCTTTCCGGTGCGGCCGACGCCGCATTGGACCTCGTCGAAAATCAGGAGCAGTCCGTGCTGATCGCAGAGCTGCCTGAGCCGCTTCAGCGATTGCGTCGGCACTTGCCTGATGCCGCCCTCGCCTTGTACCGGCTCGATCAGGATCGCCGCGGTTTCAGGCGTGATCGCCTTCTCGGCGGCATCCACATCGTCGAAACCGACCTGGTCGAAGCCGTCGACCTTGGGGCCGAAACCTTCCAGATACTTGTACTGACCGCCGGCGGCGATGGTCGCCAGGGTGCGGCCGTGGAAGGCGCCTTCGAAGGTGATTGTGCGGTAGCGTTCGGGATGGCCCTTGACGAAGTGGTAGCGCCGCGCCGTCTTGATGGCGCATTCGAGCGCCTCTGCGCCGGAATTGGTGAAGAACACCTTGTCGGCAAAGCTTGCGTCGGCCAGCCGCTCGCCGAGCCGGCTCTGTCCCGGAATCTCGTACAGATTGGAGACGTGCCAGAGCTTGGCGGCCTGCTCGGTGAGGGCCGCGACCAGATGCGGATGGCTGTAGCCCAACGAATTCACGGCGATGCCGCCGGCGAAATCGAGATATCGCTCGCCCTTGTCGGTGACCAGCCAGGTGCCTTCACCGTGGTCGAAAGCCAGGGGTGCGCGAACAAAGGTCTCGAAAAGCGCCGAACCGCTCATTATATGCGTCTCCGGAACCGGAAAAATCAAAAAGCCGCCAAAGCGGCGGCCCTTGTGGCTTATCGTGTTTTTCGGCCGTGAAGTCAACGAAAAGGTCGCGCAAGGTCGCGCGGCAAGCCCCCCAGCATAACGCCGGCTCCTAAGCGACCGGGCAAGTTGGGGAAAACCGAAAAAACCGATTCGTGTTGGCCTTGGGACTCTTGTCACCGAGTCAGCGCATAAGGTAATTGTAGCAGAGAAATAACTAGATTTCGTGCGGCGGACCTAATCACCCGATATATGTGGTGTCTGCCCGGCAGAAGCCGGGTCGGGAATGGATTCCGATTGCCGCACGTTTCAGCAGGAGCGCGGTCTCATGAACTGGACTGACGAGCGAGTCGAACTTCTCAGAAAATTGTGGTCGGAGGGCCTCAGCGCCAGCCAGATCGCCGCACAGCTTGGCGGGGTCAGCCGCAATGCGGTCATCGGCAAAGTGCACCGGCTGAAACTGTCCGGTCGCGGACGCACGACCGCCTCACCGGCACGCCAGAAGAAGACGGTGCAGGGATCGACGATCCAGAAATCGGTGTCCCGGGCAGCAAGCGCCACGCGCCATGCCACCACCTCGATGTCGATCGGTGCGACCGCGCTCAAGGCGCAGTTCGATGCCGAACCGGTGGCGCGCCACTATATCCGCCCGGTCGAGAACGTCGTCGTGCCGATCTCGCGGCATCTGCAACTTGTCGAACTCAACGAGCGCACTTGCAAATGGCCGAACGGCGATCCGCTTTCGGAAGACTTCCATTTCTGCGGCAACGACGCCGCCGAAACCGGCCCCTACTGCAAGTACCACGCCCGCGTGGCGTTCCAGCCGGCATCGGAGCGGCGGCGGAGCAGGTGAATGGTGAATGGTGAATGGTGGCGGGCTGAGCTTGGAGTAAGAAAGCAAGGCTCTTGCCTAGCCCTATTCACTATTGATCATTCACCCACTTCATAGCCACCCATTCTTGCGAAACCGCCAGTAAAGAAACGTGCAGATCAGGGCAATTGCCGCCAGGACGGCCGGGTAGCCATATTCCATCCTCAGTTCCGGCATGTCGCTGAAATTCATGCCGTAAATGCCGGCGAATGCCGTCGGCACGGCCAAGATTGCGGCCCATGAGGCAAGCTTCTTGGAGATCGCCGTCTCCTGGCTTTGACCGACCAGAAGGCTCGCCTCGAAGGCGAAGGCGAGAACCTCACGCAGGCTGTCGATCTTTTCCTGGACAGTGCGGATGTGGTCGGTGACGTCGCGAAACAGCGGGTGCATGGCTGTGTGGATTTGCGGCAGATCGGCGCTGGTGAGCCGCCGGCAGACCTCCACCAGCGGCAGGGCCGCATTACGCAGGCGCAAGAGATCGCGGCGCAGCATGTAAAGCCGTTCGATATCGGAGCCGGTCATCGGTTTCAGCAGAACCTTGTCCTCGATCGCCTCGACCTCGTTTTCGATCTGCTCAAGCACCGGCATATAGTTGTCGACGATGAAATCGAGAATGGCGTAGAGGACGAAATCCTCGCCCTTGGCAAGGGAATGCGGGCAGCTTTCCCAATGCTGGCGAACGGCGGCGTAGGAGGTCGACGGGCCATGCCTGACGCTGACGATGTAGCCCGCGCCGACGAACAGATGCGTCTCGCCGAAGGTGACGCGGCTGTCGATCAGCTGCGCCGTGCGGGCAACGATGAACAGGGCATCACCATATTGCTCGATCTTCGGTCGCTGGTGCGGATGCTCGGCGTCCTCGATCGCCAGCTCATGCAGATGGAATTGCGCCTGGACGCGCAGCAACAAATTGCGGTCGGGCTCCAGCAGTCCGATCCAGACCACGTGGCCCGGCTTCCCGGCCCATTCGCCGGCTTCCTCGATCGGAATGTCGGCGATGCGCCGCCCAGCCGTATAGACGCCGCAAGCGATTATACCCGACATCGGCGGCGCAGGAGCAAACTCGCGGACATATTCCATCGCAGCCTCCTGAAGGCGTGGCCTTCATCGCGGAACTGAGAAGTCGGCGCGTCGAAAGCTTAGCGCAATTTTCTGTCGGGTGGCGAATCCGAAATTCGCATCAGTGCTGAGAGAACTCACTTCGCTGGTTGGGTTGCGGGAAGAATAATCTTGTCCGTCTTATCGCCCTTCGGACGATCGGCCGGCATCTGGTCGCCGGTGACGATATAGTAGATCGTCTCGGCGATGTTGGTGGCGTGGTCGCCGATGCGCTCGATGTTCTTGGCGCAAAACAGGAGATGTGTGCAGGGCGTGATGTTGCGTGGGTCTTCCATCATGTAGGTCAGCAATTCGCGAAACAGAGAGGTGTACATGGCGTCGATCTGGTCGTCGCGGTCGCGCACGAAACCGATTTTCTCCACCGACCGCGACGCATAGACGTCGAGTACTTCCTTGAGCTGGGTCAGTGCCAGATTGGCCAAAGCCTCGAGGCCGCGGAACAGGCTGTTCGGCTGGCGCCCGTCTGCGACGGCAACCACCCGCTTGGCGACGTTCTTGCCGAGGTCGCCTACCCGTTCGAGGTCAGCCGAGATGCGGATCGCGCCGACGATCTCGCGCAGATCCGTCGCCATCGGCTGGCGTTTGGCGATGATGATGATCGCCTTGTCGTCGATCTCGCGCTGTCCCTCATCCAGAACCAGGTCGTCCCGAATGACTTTCTGGGCAAGCCCCGGATCCGCATTGACCAGCGCCGCGACCGCCTGCTCGACCATGCGCTCGGCATGCCCGCCCATCGCAGCGATGCGCTTCGACAGATATTTCAGCTCCTCGTCATAGGCGCTGACGATATGCACGGACTGCATGGACGAAATGCCTTCCCGGGATCTCGTGGTTGAGTCGTTCCCTCGAATCCCCGCTGATACGCTAGCCGGATGACAGAAAAAAGAAACGGCCCATTATGTGCTAGAGATAGTACTACGTTAGCGAGCCGGCAAATGGACCGTGAACGCCGCACCCTTGCCGATCTCCGACCTGATGGAGAGTCTGGCGTTGTGGCGGGTCAGGATATGCTTGACGATGGACAGGCCAAGGCCGGTGCCCTTCTGGGTTCGGCTGTTCTCGACGTCGACGCGGTAGAAACGCTCGGTGATGCGCGGGATGTGCTCTTCGGGGATGCCGGGGCCGAAATCCCTGATGGTGACGTCGATGCCCGGTTCGGGATCGCTGTCGCTGCGTATGATCGACACCACGACACGTCCGCCCGACTGACCATATTTGCAGGCGTTTTCCAGCAGATTTTCGAAGACCTGGAAAAGCTCGTCCCGATCGCCGGCCACGTCGAGCGGCCCTTCCGCGAAATCACGCTCGATGACGACGCCGTTTTCCTTTGCGAGCGGCCCAAGCGAATCGATGACGCTGTCGATGGCCTGGCGCACGTCGACCTCGGTTCCCGGCTTGAGATAGGGCTTCATCTCCAGGCGCGACAGCGACAGAAGGTCGTCGATGAGGCGCGCCATGCGGCTGGTCTGGTTCTGCATGATCTGCAGGAACTGCTCGCGCGCCGCGGGGTCGTTGCGGGCCGGCCCGCGCAGCGTCTCGATGAAGCCGGCGATCGAGGCGAGAGGCGTGCGCAGCTCGTGGCTGGCATTGGCAATGAAGTCGGCACGCATTCTGTCGATCCGGCGCGCCTCACTCTGGTCCTTGAACACCAGCACGTAGAGATCCGTGGCATGGCCGACTGAAGACGCGCTCACCCGATAGGCTCGTTCGACCGGCAGCTTTTCTATGTAGTCGACGCTGTCCGAAGCGACGTTGCCCGCCAAGATGCTATCCAGCAAGGCCTGCATTTCCGGCGCGCGGAATTTCAGCGACAGCGACATGCCGGGGGCAATCCCACCGAAGGCGGCAAAGGCAGCGGCGTTGGCGTGGACGATGGCGGCGGAGCGATCGAAAATGATCAGCGGATCGGCAACCGCCGCCGCGAGATATTCGCCGGAAAGTTGTTGCACGCCCGACTCGATGGCCGCGGCATTTTCGGTCGATTGGCGGGCGATGCCGGCCGGCAGCATCGCAGCGGCAACCAGCACGGCGCCAGCCAGCAGCACCACATAGCCAGACATGCCGGCAAAACCATAGACCATCAGAACCGCAACGAGACCGGCCGCCAGCAGCCAGCGGCTGTTCCACAGCCGCATGGCGACGGTTTGCGCCCTGCCTCTCCGCTCTGTGCCGATGTCGGCCATTTGCGCTCCGTCTGCGGCCACTTCAAGAACTTCTTGCTGGACCGGCGCTAGAGCGCAGTGCGTCCAATTGGGCGCACAAAGGACGCTCTACCTCTTTATCTGCTGCATCGTTCTTTCCGAAAATCGATTCCGATTTTCGGGCCGATGCAGTAAGGCTCCCAATAGCACGAGTCCGGAAGCTGGAAAGGTTCGCCTCGATGAAAAACGCCAACGAAAGCCCCGCCGCACCCTCATCGGGGCCGCTGAAGATCATGATCGACGGCAAGGAGAGGGCGTTCGACATCGAGGCCCCCGCGCTTCCCGACTGGGTCGAGGACCGCAAGCTCACTGCCGGCGGTTACCCTTACGACAAGAAGATGAAGAGCGAGGAGTATGACGAGAGGCTAGAGAAGCTGCAGATCGAGCTGGTCAAGGCGCAGGCGTGGCTGCAGTCGACGGGCAAGCGGGTAATGTCGCTGTTCGAGGGGCGCGACGCTGCCGGCAAGGGCGGCACGATCTTCGTTTTGCGCCAGTATCTGAACCCTCGCACGGCGCGCAACGTGGCGCTGACCAAGCCAACGCCCACCGAGCTTGGACAATGGTACTTCCAGCGCTACGTCGACCACTTCCCGACGTCGGGCGAATTCGTCACCTTCGACCGCTCCTGGTATAACCGCGCCGGCGTTGAACCGGTGATGGGATTCTGCACGCCCGAGCAGCACGAGCAATTTCTGGACGAGGTTCCGCATTTCGAGCGGATGATTCGCAACGAGGGCATACATTTCTTCAAATTCTGGCTGAACATCGGCCGGGAAACGCAGCTCGAGCGATTCCACGACCGCCGCTGGAGCCCGCTGAAGAGCTGGAAGTTTTCGCCAATCGACATCGCCGGCATCAGCAAATGGGACGAATACACCAAAGCGCGCGACCTGATGGTCGAGCGCACGCACAAGGAGTTCGCGCCCTGGATCATTGTGCGGGCGAACGACAAACGGCGCGCGCGGCTGGCCGTCATGCAGCGCATTCTCCTTTCGCTTCCCTATGACGGCCGCGACCTCGACGTCATCGGCAAGGAGGACAAGAAGATCATCGGCGAAGGGCCGACTTTCCTCGAAAAATAAGCTCACCTCATCGATACGCGGCTCTCATGCCGCCAGCCGGGCAATCCGCTGCAGTCGCTTCAGCGTGGTGTCGTCCTGCAGCGCCTGCTGGAAAAGCGAGATCTCCTGATCGATGCGGTCGCAGAGCGCGCCGGTGTCGCCCCTAAGCAGGTCGCGCGTCTGTAGCAGCGCCGCGACAGGCTTCTTGGCGAGTTGCCTGGCTCTTGCCAACGTGGCTTCCTCGACGCTGCCGTCCGTCACGATCTCGCCGACAAGGCCCAGTGCCCTGGCATCTTCGGCGGCGAGCGTGTCGCCCAGGCAGAAGAAGCGGAACGCCCCGGCATAGCCGAGCTTCTGCGGCGCCAGAATGCTGGTCGCCGCGTCCGGCACCAGGCCGAAATCGACGAACGGCACCCGAAACGTGCTCTTGCTCGAGGCGATCACCATGTCGCAGTGGAACAGGATGGTGCAACCGACGCCGACGGCGTCGCCGTCGACACAGGCAAGGACCGGTTTCGGAAACGTCGCCAGCGTGCGGAACATATCGGTGACGGCGGCGATCAGTCGCCGATGTTTGGTGGCGTCGAGAAATTCGGAGAAATCGGCACCGAGGCAGAAGCACCCGGCCAAGCCGCGCAGGACCACTACGCGGACGTCGTCGTCGACAGCGGCTTCGTGGAATGTCCTGGCCAGGCTTTCATAGGCCCGCCTGTCCAGCACCGGGCGGCCGTCACCCGACGATACCGTGACGATCAGCGTGTGATTGCGGAATTCTGCTTTTGAGTGAACGTTCATGGCCTCTCTCCAATCTCACGAGGCGCGTCTCTGTCCGAGCATGTCCGGGTACCCTCTGGCCAGCACCGGCGCAAAGTGGTTGCGGCGCGAACGCACCACGTCGAGCGTGTGCTCGTTGAAGGTGAGCAGTGTGGCAACCACCTGCTGGTTGCCATAGGTACGCTGGTAACCGAGCGGCGTTGCAAGGAAATGCAGCTGCAGCGCGCGAAGCACCCACATCGGCTCGAATTCGATGATCACCTGGTTGACGTTGCGCTTCAGACCCCACTCGACGAAGCCGGCGATCAGCTCGGTGCCGACCGTCGACACGCCGCGCCGACCGTCGCGGAATCCCGGCGCAACCGCATAGCGGGTCAGTTCATAGACATTCGGGCCCGACGGTGGGGTTCCCTCATAAAGGTCCGCCAGCACATCGGTTAGAAGATGGGCCCGGGTTGTCGGCAACATCCGCTGATAACCGGCGAGCTCGCCATTGCGGATGACGATCTGGTGCACTGCCTCGTCGTGGTCGAATTGATCGATCTCGAGGCCATCAGGGCGCTGCAGATCGGTCCATCCCATCTCTTCGACGAAAACTCTGTAACGCAAACGATGAACTGCCTCCCAGAGGTCGGGCCGTTCCATCAGTTCCTGGGTTGTGAGGGAAAAAAGCATTTGCCGTCTCCTAGTTTCAATAGGAAGATACGGCCGTGCTTTCCCAAAAAAATTACGCGATCACGCAAGCAAGAATTTCTAGGCCGGCGCGGCCGACCTAGTTAATATAGCCGCGCCTTATCGCTTCCGCGACGGCCTGGACCCGGTTGACGGCACCGAGTTTGCTTTTGGCGTTAAGAAGGTGTTTCTCTGACGTGTGTTCCGAAATGCCGAGAATTTGTGAAATCTCCCATTCGGACTTGCCAACAGCAGCCCATTGCAGGCATTCGCGCTCACGCGGCGTTAATTCGACATGATCGATGGTTTTGCCCGCCATGGTGTGGAGCTGCATTGCGCGGCCAATCGCATAAGTCGAGACCAGCGACACCAACCCGAAATCGGCGCTCGACAATTCGACAGCCTCGCCGCCTAGCGACACCATGACGATCTGGCCATCGAGCGTGATTAGCGGAAAGGCCAACCCGTCGCGCAGCTTGAATTCCCCGGCATCGCCCATCACCTCGCCGCCGCTCTTGCCGATGCGGATGCCCTGAGATGCTTCCCGCCACTGGAATGGCGCTTGAAGCTGCTTCATGTGGCTGACGACGGGGTCGTGATCGACGTAGTTGCGCGCGACGTAGCGTTCAAGCCATTCAGCCGGCCAGTCGCAGAGCAGCACATGGTCCTTTTGCTGGTTTCTCGGCGTGCCAGGTTGCGGAACCGTCCCGGCCATCAGCGCCGTCAGCCCGAACCCGCTTGTTACCCCCAACAGCTTTTCGCAGACGGCGGCGGCTGTGCCGGCGTGCTGCAACTGATCTATCAACTCCAGCGTACGATCGAAATGACCCATCGCAACATCTACCCCATGTTGCCTTCCGCTCTTGAGGCCAATGGCAGTGATCAACCCGCACCACGCCATCAACCCCGGACTGCAAAGCTGCCTCCCCTGTGCGTCCTACTGCTCCTCTTCAGCCGGCATCACGCAGTCACTTGCAAACTCACTAAACAATATCCCTAAATTGCAATGATGAAACCAAAAACCGTCGCACCTGTGTTTTTTTCGTACAAAAACCTGTGTTATTTCGTACGAAAGCCGGGGCAAGACCGAACGGAGTCGTCGCGTGGCGTTTCGGCGCATATCCATTTCATTGATCTCGATATTGATCGGAGCGCAATCGCTTGCGGCTGCTGCGCTCGCCGCGGAGCCGCAGGTGCCCGTGTTCTGGGACGCCAAGGAGCGGCTGCCAAAGCCGGACCTTTCGATGCTGCCGCGGCTGCGATTCCTGACCACCACGGATTTCCCGCCGTTCAATTTCCTCGATGGGACAGGCCGGCTGTCGGGCTTCCATGTCGACCTGGCGCGCGCCATCTGCGCCGAGCTCGGCGTTGCCGAAAAATGCCAGATCCAGGCGCTGCCCTGGGCCGAGCTCGAAGGTGCGCTCGGGAAGGGCGAGGGCGAAGCGATCATTGCCGGCATCGCCGCGACGCCGGAGTCGCGGTCGAAATACGCATTTTCACGCTCCTACCTGCAATTTCCGGCCCGCTTCATCATGCTGAAGACACAGGCGCTGACCGAACCAATGTTCGACAAGCTGCGCAGCAAGCGTGTCGGCGTGATCGCCGGCTCCGCGCACGAGCGGATGCTGCGCGATTATTTCGGCGACGTCCAAATCGTCCCGTTCGCAAAGCCGGAGGAGCTTTATGGTGAGCTGAAAGCCGGCAAGATCGACGCCGCCTTCGGCGACGGCATGCGTTTCGCCTTCTGGCTCGGCGGTTCGGATGCAGCGGGCTGCTGCCGCTTTGCCGGAGGCCCCTATCTGGCGCCCGAATATCTCGGCTCAGGCATGGCAATCGCCACCAGGGCCGACGATCCGGCACTGGCCGCCGCTTTCGACTACGCGCTGCAGGAAATCTCGGTGAAAGGCACGTTCGCCGAGTTCTATCTGCGCTATTTTCCCGTCAGTTTTTTCTGAGCTTGGCCGCCGGCTCAGGTCAGTGTGCGAAGGCGGGCCTTGGCGGCTCGGGCAATGGCGGCGACCGTCAGCGCATCGAGGTCGAGTTCCCGGCGGACGAGCTGCAGAACGCGTACCTCCTCCAGGCGCATTTCGAGATCGACAGCTGCGACCTCGAAGGCGGCGGCATAGGCGGTGTCACGCAGGCGTTCGGGCAGCGCCTCGGCGACGCGCGCCAGGACGCCCTCCAGCCCATCCTTTTCATGCAGCATTTTCTGGCAGGCCTGGGCGACCTCGACCAGCCGCTCCTGGTTGAAATCCTCAAACACCGGCCAGGATCGAACGACGTCGCCGATCCGCGCCAGTTCGACGTCGGTCATGTCGCGGTCTGACGCCGAGGTGATGACCATCAGGTAGATCATGCCTTCGTGTGGCGACAATGGCATTTACAACTCCTTGAGATGGTCCCGAAGTTAGGAACGAGGGACCGGCGCCGCAAGGAAAAACAGCCGCGATCGTTGGCGCTCCGATCACGCCTTGGAACTTGATCCATCCTGACTATCGGGACGGGGGCGCTTAATCTTCTTGCCTGATCACGGTCCTGCCCGAAAACCGGGTTCCACTTTTCGGGATCATGGTCTAGAGCATGCGGCTGCCGGCATCGATGCCGGCAAAGTTGCAGGAATAGCATCATGGCCGAACGACAGCCGATCGATCTCAGCCCGGAAGTCCTCGCCGCCGCCGCCGAAAGCAAGGCGTGGCCATTCGAGGAAGCGAAAAAGATCGTCGCCCGCTACGCGAGCAGCGGCTACCCGGAAACGGTGCTGTTCGAGACCGGCTACGGCCCGTCCGGCCTGCCGCACATCGGCACGTTCGGCGAGGTGGCGCGCACATCTATGGTGCGCCACGCTTTCCGCGTGCTGACTGAAGACAAGGTCAAGACGCGGCTGCTGTGCTTCTCCGACGACATGGACGGATTGCGCAAGGTGCCGGACAATGTGCCTAACAAGGACATGCTGCGCGCCTATCTCGGCAAGCCCCTGACCAGGATACCGGACCCGTTCTCCAATGAGTATCCGTCCTTCGGCGCCGCCAATAACGCACGGCTGCGCGCTTTCCTCGACCGTTTCGGCTTCGATTACGAATTCGCTTCCTCGACCGACTATTATACTTCCGGCCGCTTCGACGGGACGCTGCTCAAGATGCTCGAGCGCTTCGATAAGGTGATGGCAATTATGCTGCCGTCACTGCGCGAGGAGCGGGCGCTGAGCTATTCGCCCTTCCTGCCGATCCATCCCAAGACCGGCATCGTCATGCAAGTCGCGATCGACGAGCGCAAGCTCGACGCCGGCACCATCGTGTGGCGCGACCCGGACACCGGCGAGCGCTTCGAGACGCCGGTGACCGGCGGTCATGCCAAGCTGCAATGGAAGCCAGATTGGGCGATGCGCTGGGCAGCACTCGGCGTCGATTACGAGATGTCCGGCAAGGATCTGATCGATTCCGTCAAGCTCGCCGGGCAGATTTGCCGCGCGCTCGATGCTCCGGCACCCGAGGGCTTCAATTATGAGCTGTTCCTCGATGAGAACGGCCAGAAGATCTCGAAGTCGAAGGGCAATGGGCTGACCATCGACGAGTGGCTGACTTACGCGCCGACCGAGAGCCTTAGCCTTTATATGTTCCAGCGCCCGCGAACCGCGAAGAAGCTTTATTTCGACGTCATCCCGAAGGCGGTAGACGAATATTACACGTTCCTCTCTGCCTATCAGAGGCAGGACTGGAAGGAGCGGCTGGGCAATCCGGTCTGGCACATGCATGACGGCAATCCCCCGGCAGTCGACCTGCCGGTTCCGTTCTCGCTGCTGCTCAACCTGGTCAGCGCCTCGAATGCGCAGAACAGGGACGTGCTGTGGGGTTTCATTTCGCGCCACGCGCCGGGTGTGACGCCGACAACCCATCCCGAGCTCGACCGGCTGGCCGAATATGCCATCCGCTATTTCGACGATTTCGTGAAGCCGGCGAAAGTGTACCGTGCTGCCGACGCGGTCGAGCGCGAGGCGCTGACCAAGCTTTCGGAAGCGCTCGCCGCGCTGCCGGCTGATGCCGACAGCGAGGCAATCCAGAACGCTGCCCTCAATGTTGCGCGCAAGATCGAGCGCTACCAGGATCATTCCAAGCAGAGCCCGGAGGGCGGACCCGGTGTCTCCGTCGCCTTCTTCCAGATGATCTATCAGGTGCTGATAGGTCAGGAACGCGGGCCGCGCTTCGGCTCCTTCGCCGGGCTCTACGGCATCGCCGAAACGCGCGAGCTCATTCAGCGGGCGCTGGCTGGTCAGCTGGCGGCATGAGGACGCCGTCTTGCTCCTCCAGGATCGAGCTAGGCGCTACAGGCGCGGATCGCGACGCAGCAGCCGGGAGCGGCGGCAGGCCTGAAACGCTCGGCGCCGGCCCGAAGACGCCTTTTTTTGCTGCACGCGCCTTCTCGCCGGCTTCTGCGTAAGGGCCGCCCTTGGCGGCGCGCGCCCAGCCATTTTCGACCAGCCATTGGCCGATATCCTGATTGCCGATCCGGCACTCGGCGGCGATCAGATCACGACCGCCTTCGGGCGGCACGGCACAGACCACCGCACGACTGCGGAGAAAGGCGCGGAAGGCCGTTCGCGCCCGAATGCCGCAATTCCAGGACTCGCCGCCGTCGGTGCAAGTCTCCTCCTGCTTGACGATGTCGATACCGGAAACCGCAATCGAATAGCCCTTTGCTTCGATGACCCCGGCGGCCGACGCGACGGGCTGGAATAGTTTCGTGCCTTTCCAGTCGTCGGGCATTTTCGTTTTTGGCGGCTTGGGCGGTCCGGCCAATGCCAGATCGCTCAACGGGGCGCGCGGCTCTATCCGTTCAAGCTCGTTGGAACCGAGCTGCGGCGGCACCACGATGTCTGGATCGATTGCCCTCGAATGCGCCGCCTGCTTGGCTGGCACTGGTTTCGGGATGGCCGACGTAGCCGGCGCGGCGGGCTGCGGTTCAGCGCCGACCTGGATTTGCTCCCAGGGGCCGCCGCTTTCGCTCTGGACGGCGCGGCCGCCGGCGACAATTGCCGTGGCCATCGCCGGGATCGCCAGAACAGCCAAGGCAAGGTGAGGCAGACGCACCGGCCCCGCGCCTACTGGCTTGCCCAGACAATCCGCGCCACCCATTCGACATCGCGCATGGGGATGTCGCGGTCCGGGTGATCGGGATTGAGGGAGACCAGCGCGATCGACCTCGGTGTCTGGCGGTCGAGCACCTTGGCCATCACCTCGCCGGCATTGGTCTTGACGACGACGCGATCACCCTTTCGTATGGTAGCCCCCGGCTCGACGATCAGGACATCGCCATTGCGATAGAGCGGCAGCATGGAATCGCCCTGGACCTTCAAGGCATAGGAGGTCTCGGTTGCCCGTGCCGGAAGCTCGATCAGGTCCCATCCCTGCCCCGCTGGAAACCCGGCGTCGTCGAAGAAGCCACCGGCGCCCGCCTGGGCGAAGCCGAGCAGCGGCACCGACGATCTCTGCACGGATAGTGCGCCGGAATTACCCCGACCCTCGACCAGCCCCGCAAATTCGTCCAGCGAGGCGCCGGTCGCCTCAATGATCTTGGCCAGCGATTCGGTCGACGGCCAGCGCGGCCGTCCATCTGAGGACAGCCGCTTCGATTTGTTGAAGGCGGTCGAGTCGAGGCCTGCGCGCCTGGCCAGTCCGGAGGCCGAAAGCGAATAACGCTCGGCGAGAGCGTCGATGGCGGCCCAAACGCGGTCGTGCGAGAGCACCTTGCTCTTCCTTCGAAACAGGAAAAAATACCTTCTCTGTTCTACCCCTTGGCCGCCATCTTGTCCACCGCTGAAGACGGCGTCAGGCTGCCTCCTTGGCCTCGTCCCTGGTATAGGGATCGAAGCGCTCGTAGAAGGTCTCGCCCTTCTCGGCCATATCAAGCAGCAGCTTCGGCGCCTTGAACTCGGTGCCGTATTTCTTCTGCAGGCGCTTGGCGATTTTGACGAATTTCTTAGCGCCGATGCCGTCGATGTAGGACAGTGCACCGCCTGTATAGGGCGCGAAGCCGAAGGCCAGGATCGAGCCGACATCGGCCTCGCGTGGGTCGGTAACGATGCCCTCTTCCATCACCCGTACCGCCTCAAGCGCGATGGTGACCAGCAGCCGCTGCTTCAGTTCCTCATAATCGACCTGCTCCGGCGCCAGCTGCGGGTAGAGATCCCTGAGGCCTGGCCACAGCTTCTTCTTGGCCGGTTTTGCCGGATAGTCATAGAAGCCCTTGCCGTTCTTGCGGCCCAAGCGACCATGCGTGTCGACTATCGTGTTGATCAGCGCCATCTGCTTCGGATCGACCGCCTTGTCGCCGAGGTCGCGCATGGTCTGCTTCATGATCTTCTGGGCAAGGTCGATCGCGGTCTCGTCGGTCAACGCCAGAGGACCGACCGGCATGCCGGCGGCTTTCGCCGCATTCTCGATCATCGGCGCCGGAACACCTTCGATCAGCATCTTGTAGGCTTCCGACATGTAGCGCAGTACGCAGCGATTGACGTAAAAACCGCGCGTATCGTTGACGACGATCGGCGTCTTCTTGATGGCGCGGACGAAGTCGATCGCGGTGGCCAGCGCCTTGTCGCCGGTCTTCTTGCCGAGGATGATCTCGACCAGCATCATCTTGTCGACCGGCGAGAAGAAGTGGATGCCGATGAAATTCTTTGGCCGCGCCGAATTCCTGGCCAGCGATGTGATCGGTATGGTCGACGTATTCGAGGCGAAGATCGCCGACTGCTTGAGCACAGCCTCGGCCTGTTCGGTGGCATCCTTCTTGATGGCCGAGTCCTCGAACACCGCCTCGACCACAAGATCGCAGCCGGCAAGATCCGCGTAATCGGCCGTCGGCGTGATCAGCGACAGCAACCGATCCTTGTCCTGCGGCTTGGCACGGCCCTTCTTCACCTGATCCGAGATAAGGGTCTCGGAATGCCCCTTGCCCTTGGCGGCGGACTCCATGTCACGGTCGAGCAGCACCACCGGAATGCCGGCCTTGGCCGTCACATAGGCAATGCCAGCGCCCATGAAGCCGGCGCCGAGTACGCCAATCTTCTTGAACTTCGTTTCCGGCACACCGGCCGGGCGGCGCGCGCCCTTGTTCAGTTCCTGGAGCGACACGAACAGCGAACGGATCATCGCTGCCGCTTCCCTGGTCTGCATAATCTCGGTGAAATAGCGTTGCTCGATCCGCAGGGCGGTGTCGAACGGCACCAACAAGCCCTCGTAAACGCATTTCAGGATGGCGGCAGCGGCGGGATAATTGCCATAGGTCTCTCGGCGCAGAATGGCGATGGCCGGCGGCCACAGATTGGCACCGGCCACCGAATAGATCGGGGCGCCGGGCAGCTTGAAGCCCTTTTCATCCCATGGCGCCACCGGTTTCAAGCCGTTCTTGATCATCGCCTTGGCGGTTTCGACCAGCTTGTCCGGCTCGGCAATCTCATGGATCAGGCCCATCGACTTGGCCTTCTGAGGCAACAGCGTCTGGCCGGACGTCAGCATTTGCAGCGCCTGCTGCTGGTCGGTCAGCCGTGGCACGCGCTGGGTGCCGCCGGCGCCCGGAAAAATGCCGATCTTCACTTCGGGAAGCGCCATCCTCACTTTGTCTGAATCGGCCGCGACACGGCCATGGCAGGCGAGCGACAATTCGAACGCGCCGCCCATGCATGTGCCGTTGATCGCCGAAACCCATGGCTTTCCGGAAGTTTCCAGCTTACGGAACAGGCCGTTCATGGTGCCCGCATTGTCGAACAGCGCCTTGGTCGCCTTCTCCGGGTCCTTCGCCTTGTCGGCGGCGAAGGTCGCCAGCATCTTCTGCAGCATGGTGATATCGGCGCCGCCCGAGAACGTATCCTTGCCGGAGGTGATCACCGCGCCCTCTATCGCTACATCGCTCGCCACTTTGTCGACGATGGTATTCAGTTCGAGCACCACCTCCTCGGTGAAGACGTTCATCGAACGGTCCGGCATGTCCCAGGTGACCAGCGCAATGCCGTCGGCGTCGATGTCGAGGGTGAAATTGGTGTAGCTCATCATCTCTCTCCGTCAGACGCGTTCGATGATCGTTGCGGTGCCCATGCCGGCGCCGATGCAAAGCGTCACCAGCGCGGTGTTGAGGTCGCGGCGTTCCAATTCATCCAGCACCGTACCGAAGATCATCGCACCGGTGGCGCCGAGCGGATGGCCCATGGCGATGGCACCACCATTGACGTTGATCCGATCATGCGGAATGTCGAATGCCTGCATATAGCGCAGCACCACCGAAGCGAAGGCCTCGTTGAGCTCGAACAGGTCGATGTCCGACAACTTCATCTTCGCCCGCTTCAACAGCTTCTCGGTGACGTCGACGGGGCCGGTCAGCATCAGCACCGGTTCGGAGCCGATGTTGGCGAACGCACGGATGCGTGCGCGCGGCTTGAGGCCGAGCGTCTTTCCCGCCTTTTTCGAGCCGAGCAGCACGGCCGCCGCGCCATCGACGATGCCGGAGGAATTGCCGGCATGGTGGACGTGGTTGACCTGTTCCACCTCGGGATGCTTCTGCACGGCGACGGCGTCGAAGCCGCCCATTTCGCCCGGCATGACAAAGGACGGATTGAGTGCGGCTAGCGACTGCATGTCGGTCGAGGGCCGCATATGTTCGTCGTGGTCGAGGATGGTCAGGCCGTTCTGGTCCTTGACCGAGATCACCGAATTCTTGAACCGGCCCTCGCCCCACGCCTTGGCGGCACGCTTCTGGCTTTCGACTGCGTAGGCATCGACGTCGTCGCGCGAAAAGCCGTATTTGGTGGCGATCAGGTCGGCCGAGATTCCTTGCGGCACGAACCAGCCGGGCAGGCCGACCGATGGGTCCATGAACCAGGCGCCGCCGGAGGCGCCCATGCCGACGCGCGACATCGATTCGACGCCACCGGCGATGACGACCTCGTCGGCGCCCTGCGCGATCTTGGCGGCGCCGAAATTGATGGCGTCGAGGCCCGAGGCGCAGAAACGCGATATCTGCATGCCAGGCGCCTTGGTGTCGTAGCCGGCCTCGAAAGCAGCAGCACGTGGAATGACCGCACCCGCCTCGCCAACCGGATCGACACAGCCGAAGATGATGTCGTCGACGGTACCGGTGTCCAGCCCGTTGCGGTCGCGGATGGCCTCGAGCACCTTAGCGCCGAGCCGCACCGCCGGCACTTCGTGCAGAGAGCCATCCTTCTTGCCCCTGCCGCGCGGCGTGCGCACGGCATCATAGACATAAGCTTCGGCCATTTTCCTGCTCCTTGGGTTTGCCGAAAAGTCGCTCAGAGCGAGCGCCCGATCAGCAATTTCATGATCTCGTTGGTGCCCCCGTAGATGCGCTGGACGCGGGCGTCGCGAAACATGCGCGCAATCGGATATTCATTCATGTAGCCATAGCCGCCATGCAATTGAAGGCATTCGTCGACGACTTTTCCTTGCAGGTCTGACAGCCAGTATTTGGCCATCGAAGCGGTCACCGGGTCGAGGCCGCCGTTAATGTGGCGTGCAACGCAGTCATTATAGAAGACGCGGCCGATGGTCGCCTCGGTCTTCAATTCGGCAAGCTTGAACTGGGTGTTCTGGAATTCGATGATGGCCTTGCCGAAGGCCTTGCGCTCCTTGACGTAGTCGATGGTAAGCGCCAGCGCCCGCTCGACCATGGCAATAGCAGTGGTGCCGATCTGCAGCCGCTCCTGCGGCAATTGTTGCATCAACTGGACGAAGCCCTGGCCTTCGTCGTTGCCGAGCAGGTTCGAGGTCGGCACACGTACGTCGTTGAAGAACAGTTCCGACGTGTCGTTGGCCTTGAGGCCGATCTTGTCGAGGTTGCGGCCGCGCTCGAAACCCTCCACCTCGTCGGTCTCGACGACGATCAGCGAGATGCCCTTGGCGCCCTTCTCAGGATCGGTCTTGGCAACGACGATGATGAAATTGGCGAGCTGGCCGTTGGTGATAAAGGTCTTCGAGCCGTTGAGCTTGTACTGGTTGCCGTCCTTTTCGGCGCGCGTCTTGACGCCCTGAAGGTCGGAGCCCGCACCGGGCTCGGTCATGGCGATGGCGCCGATCAGCTCGCCGCTCGCCAGCCTCGGCAGCCACTTCTTCTTCTGCTCCTCCGAGCCGTAGTGGAGGATATAGGGGGCAACGATCGAATTGTGCAGGCCAATGCCGAACCCGTCGACGCCGACATGGCCGATCGCCTCGATAATGGCGCTCTCATGCGCGAAGGTGCCGCCCGATCCGCCATATTCCTCCGGCATCGAGGCGCACAGCAGGCCGGCAGCACCCGCCTTCAGCCAGCTCTCGCGGTCGACCATTTCGTTCTTCTCGAACTCGTCGTAACGCGGCGCGATCTCTTCCGACATGAAGCGGTGCGCCATGTCGTAAAGCATGCCGACCTCGTCCGCCGCCCAGGCGGGCTTGGGAAGGCCAAGGATTTCGGCGGGGTGGGTCATGGTTTCTCCCTCGCGCCGACGTTCCCCTCCCCCTCGAGGGGAGGGTGGCCGCGAAGCGGCCGGGTGGGGTCGCCGATGACTTGCTCGACCTTATCTTTTACAACCTGCGCCATGTGCCACGGCATTGCGATCATTTTCCTCCAAGGCATGCACCAGAATGGAGGTCGGCGCACTGCACGCAGGACCCCTCCCGGCCCTTCGGGCCACCCTCCCCTCGAGGGGAGGGGAACGCCGAAGCTAGAACGCTTCCGCCGGCAGTGCCATCAATGTGTCGGCACCGCTGGAGATGCGGGCAAGATGCGCCGACGTTTCCGGCATGATCCGCTCTATGAAGAAGCGCGCCGTCACCAGCTTGTTGTCGTAGAAAGACGAAGCGCCGTCAGCGCCATCAGCCAATTTCGCTGCGGCCACCCTGGCCATCCGGGCCCACATATAGCCCAGCGCCACCAGGCCGAAGAGATGCATGTAGTCGGTCGAGGCGGCACCGGCATTGTCGGGCTTGGCCATGCCGTTCTGCACCAGCCACATCGTCGCCGCCTGCAGATCGTTGAGGCCCTTTTTAAGCGCCTTGGTGAAGGGCGCCATCGTCTCGTCGGTGCGGTTCTCCTCGCAGAACTCTCCGACTTCCCTAAAGAAGGCCTGGACCGCGCGGCCGCCATTCAAGGCCAGCTTGCGGCCGACGAGATCGAGCGCCTGGATGCCGTTGGCACCCTCATAGATCATGGCTATGCGGGCATCGCGGACGAACTGGCTCATGCCGTGTTCTTCTATATAGCCGTGGCCGCCGAACACCTGCTGCGCCATTACCGCGTGATCGAAACCCTTGTCGGTGAGCACGCCCTTGACCACCGGCGTCATCAGGCCGGTATAGTCGTCTGCGACCTGGCGATCTTTGTCGTCACCGGAGCGGTGAGCGATGTCGGACTTGATTGCCGTCCACAGCGCCAGCGCGCGCCCGGCCTCGTTGAACGCCTTCATGGTCATCAGGCTGCGGCGGATGTCCGGATGGACAATGATCGGATCGGCCTTCCTGTCCGGCGCCTTCGGTCCTGACAGCGAGCGGCCCTGCAGACGGTCCTTGGCGTAGGAAACCGCATTCTGATAGGCGACCTCCGATAGCGAGAGGCCCTGCAGGCCGACGCCAAGCCGCGCCTCATTCATCATGGTGAACATTGCTTTCAGCCCGCCATTGGCCTCGCCGAGCAGCGTGCCTTCAGCGTCGTCGTAATTCATGACGCAGGTCGAGTTGCCATGGATACCCATCTTCTGCTCGATCGAGCCACAGGAGACGGTGTTCTTCTCGTCCGGATTGCCTGAGGCATCGAGCTTGAGCTTCGGCACGATGAACAGCGAGATGCCCTTCACGCCATCCGGCGCGCCCTCGATACGGGCCAGCACCAGATGGACGATATTGTCCGACATGTCATGCTCGCCGGCAGAGATGAAGATCTTCTGACCGGAGATCCTGTAGGTGCCGTCGCCATTGGGGACGGCCTTGGTGCGCAGCAAGCCAAGATCGGTTCCGCAGTGTGGCTCGGTCAGGTTCATGGTGCCGGTCCAGGCGCCCTCGACCAGCTTCGGCAACCATGTTGCCTTCTGCTCTTTGGTGCCATGGGTGATGATCGCAGCGATCGCGCCTTGCGTCAGGCCGGCATACATCATCAGCGACATATTGGCCGACACCATGTATTCGGCAACCGCAGTGTGCACCGCGTAGGGCAAGCCTTGCCCGCCAAACTCGACAGGTGCCGCGAGCCCCATCCAGCCGCCTTCGCGATACTGGTCGAAAGCTTCCTTGAAGCCTTTCGGCGTCGTTACCGAACCGTCGTCATGGCGCATGCAGCCTTCCACGTCGCCAACGCGGTTCAGCGGCTGCATCACGTTTTCGGCGAGCTTCGCGCCCTCGGCAAGGATGGCCTCGAGCACATCAGGTGTGGCGTCGGAAAATCCGGGAAGATTGGAATAACGCTGATATCCCAGCACTTCGTTCAGCACGAACAGCGTGTCCCGGACCGGCGCTCTGTAGATCGGCATGCGTTTCCTCCACCATGCGGTCTTGGCCCCGAAATCAGCCCCAGCATATGAGGATGGCAGACGGACCAACGTTGTGGTCGAGATAACAAATATTGACGTTTGCGTAAACGTCAATTCTGTGCTGAGGCAAATTTTCTCCCGCGCGCCAGGGCGACAAACGACAAAGCACGGCAAACGACGAAGAACCACGCAGCGAAAGCCGCGCGGCTCCTATTCGTCACAAATCGAAAGCTTAGTTTAGCTCGCCACACTGGCCTGCGGCGTCGAGCGCTCGATCAGCATTTGCCGGACGGTCGACATCGAAGCACTCAGTTCGCTGATGGCATCGTCGATCAGCGCCCGCTGCTTCTGCAGGCGGGCAAGCTGCTTCTCCGACTTGTCGAGCGCCAGCCGCAATTGCTTGGTGTTGGAGCCGTTCGGATCGTAGAGGTCCATCATCTGCTTGACGTCACGCAGCGAGAACCCGACCTTGCGGCCAAGCAGGATCAGCTTCAGCCGGGCCCTGTCGCGGCGTGTATAAAGACGGGTCGAGCCGTCGCGCTGCGGGTTGAGCAGACCCTTGTCCTCATAGAAACGCAGCGTACGCAGCGTCACTCCGTATTTCTTGGCCATTTCGCCGATGCGGACAAGCTCTTCACCGGCTTCGCTCGACATATCGTTGGTGTTGGCCGCGGCTTGGCCGGGCGAAATAAGTTTCATGGTCACTGGCTTTCCCCGTCTGGTGGCGTCGCGGTCGCCGACCTTGCGTCGCCTGAGTGAAAGCGGGGGCGTGCTTCCACTCGTGGTTTCAACAAACAAATCGCAAACGGCGTAATCCGCTCATTTACGTTTACGTCAATTCTATATCGATAGCCGCCTCAGCACGCAAGAGTGTTCTGGTCTTGCAACTTTATGCCGCAGCACCAGCGGACAACCTAAAAGGTCGTTGCCGATTTCGGGAGCGATCATGCGGCTGATCAAAATTCTACAACGTCTTTTGCGCGTCCAAAAAAAGACACCCGGCGCCGTCGGCAGCCAGCCGACAAAGTTGCAACTTCTTAAGCTTGGTTAACGCGTTGTTTACCACGTTGGGGCGAAATGTGCGCATGTCGGTTACCCGTGTCTATCCTGTACTGAATTTTTCACGGTTTTTCGGAGCGCGGATGAGACCGGGAAGCTCGTCTTCCACTGCAACAAGCCAAGCAGTCGCCTTCGTCCCGGCAGGACTTTGGGAACCTGGTGAAAGCCAGCAATTCTGAAACGGGCGCATTGATGAACAGCAAGCGGTCCTACCTCGATACACTCAACGCCGGCAGGCAACGCCGGCCGCACACGACGCTTGAAGAGCTCAACCGCTCCCTGGAAACTCTGGAGCAGCGGCTGGAGCGGACGCGCGAGGAGACGGCAAGCCACGCCGATCCGCGCCGACCAGCGGCAGAACCACGCTATCCCAGCGCCCAACCCTATGGCCAGCAGCGCCGGTATGAGGATCCACGCGCGCAGCGGTCGAAAGGTCCAGCAGCGGCTTTCGACCAGAATTACCAGGCGATCGCCCGCGATATCGACCGGGTGCGGGGCCAGGAGGACGGCGTCGCCCTAGCCGGCAAGATCGCCGGCGAATTGCGCGGCCTGCGCGAAGAGTTGCGCCAGCAGATGACCTCCGGCCTGCAACGCGAGTTCGAGGTACTGCGCAAGAATATTGAGCGAGCCTTCCAGTCAAATGGCGGCGGCAAAGGCAGCGCCGAACTCAGCGTCGAATTCGAGCGGCTTTCCGGCGCCATCCAGACACTGGCCGAAAAAAGCGACGACAGAACCGTCAATATGCTGCGGCTCGAGCTTGAGCAGGTCAAAGCCGCGCTCGATACGCTGGCGCGCGAGGAGAGCGTGCAGGCGGTCGGACGCCGTTGGGACGATTTCGACCGCCGCTGGAACGCTTTCGAGGATCGCGTCGAGGCCGATCAGCGCAAGCGTTCCGATGCACCCGGCCTGTCGGCGCTAACGGAGCGGCTCGAACAGATCAGCAATGCCGTCAGCAATCTGCCGGAATCGCTGTCGCTGCGCTCGCTCGAGGAAAAGGTCCGCACGCTTGCCGGAGCGGTCGACCATTTCGCCCGCCAGCAGGACAATCGCGGCGGCGACACATTCAGTCAGATCGACGAGCGGCTCGACGAGATTTCCCGCGCGATCGTCGCCTCGACGGTTGCCGCGCAAGCCAATTCGTTCGACCCCGAGCCCTTCGAACGCATCGAGAAGCGGATCGATTCACTGGCCCAGCAAATCGAAGAAGTGTCGCAGGATCGTCCGGGTCGGGAGGTCATCGACCGTCTCAACACATTGTCGAGCCGCGTGGATGAACTGGCCGGCCGAGCCAATCTGCCGGAACAGGCGATGGAGCGCCTTGCCAGGCAAGTCGCGCTTATTGCCGACAAGATCGACCACGCACCTGCCATGCCCGACGCCGACTACATCTTCCAGGGGCTCGAGCAGCGCTTCGACGTGCTGTCCAGCATGATGGAACGTCGCCAGGGCGACGCAATCGAACAAGGCAACATGCTGTTTCGCGACCTTGAGCACCGGTTGGACGAGGTCGCCGACAGGCTGGACCAGCGCATGCCGCAGGTCGATAGCGCCGGCATCATGGATGCCATCGACGCCCGCTTCACCGCGCTGGCCAAGCGGATTGAGACGCGCGTTCCAGATCCCGCTAACGAGGCGGCGATCCGTGGCCTGGAGAGCCGGCTCGAAGACATCTCAAGCCGGCTGGATTCGTCCGCGGCACAGGTCGCCAGCATCGACCCGGCGTTGATCCGCAGCCTTGAAGCGCAGGTCGCCGGCCTGACGGCGCATCTTTCCAAGTCTGGCACGCCGCTGCCGGAATTCGACGACATCAGCCCGCGTCTCAACGAAATCGAGAAGTCGCTGGCCGGAACCCGCGATTCCGTCCTCGGCGCGGCGCGCGAGGCGGCTGAGAGCGCCGTCCGCTCACTGGCCGGATCAAGCGCCAACACGGCGGCCGTTACCGGCCTCGCCCAGGACCTGAAGACGCTCGAGGCACTGACGCGGCGTTCGGACGAGCGCAATTCGAGAACGTTCGAGGCTATCCACGATACGCTGCTCAAGATCGTTGACAGGCTTGGTTCATTGGAGACGGGCGAACCGGCAAGCGCGGAGTTGAGCAAGCGTTTCGGCCGGCCATCCAAGATCTCGGTACAGGACGCACCGTCGATGGACCTCGACCAGCCGCTGCCGTTGACAGGCAGCATGGCCGATCTCGACGGCCGCGCCGCGGCGCTCGTGCGCGACGAGCCAGGTCCGCGTACGCCAGCCGAGGCCGCCGCCGCAGCAGCCCTGGCGGCTCTCGGTTCAGACACGACGCGTGAAAAATCCGAGCAAGGCGGCGGCAGGAAATCGATGTTAGGCGGGCTGGCGCGCGCCTTGAAGGGCAAGAAGGACGCCGAGATGCCGCCGCTTGCAGGCTCGGCGCAGAGCGCCGAGATACCGAGCGTCGATCTCGACGAGCCCCTCGACCCCAAGCTCGCCAACCGGCCGCTGGAACCCGGCTCCGGCGCACCCGACCTCAGCGCCATCATGAAGCGCGTGCGCGACGAGCGCGGGCAGCCGACCCGGGAAGGCGGCGCTGAGGCGGCGAAATCGGACTTCATCGCGGCAGCCAGACGGGCTGCGCAAGCGGCGGCTGCCGAGGCGGACGCCCTCAAGCGCCAGTCGACGATGAAAGGCCCGGTCAAGGCACTCAGGATCGGCGACCTGCTCAAGGCGCGGCGCAAGCCGATCCTGATGGGGGCAATCGCCATTATGCTGGCGCTTGCCGGCCTGCAACTGGGCAAAGCCTTCTTCTCCGACCCGGTCGAAGTCACCAACAATGAGGCGGCACCGGCCGTGGCCGTACAGCCGGTGGAAACCAATTTGGCCAGCGTTGCCAGCGAGCCGAAGGCGGACGCGCAGACGACACCACAGGAGAGCGCGCCGTCGCCCACCGTCAGGCAGGCAGAGCCATCCGCATCGATGACAAAGGACGACACGGCGGCGCAAACCGGCCCCGCTACACCGGCAGCCGAGACATCGACGGCGCCCTCGGCTTCCGCGGAGCCCGCTGACCTGGCGGCGCAAGACACCGCGGCCGCAGTGCCCGCGCCGGCAGCGGCGACGGCCAGCGACGCCGAGCCAATGGCTGCCGCGCCTGCTATAGCCACCGCTGCGACGCAGGACACGACCGGCACGGTGCCGCCGGCGGATGCTGCCGCGGCAGGCGTTGCCAAGATCGACGTTCCGGCCGATGCCGGTCCGGCCGCCCTGCGCGATGCAGCGGCGGGCGGCGACGCCAAGGCGCTGTTCGAGATCGGCTCGCGCTACGCCGAGTCTCGCGGCGTCAAAGAAGACATGGCGGCGGCGACCAAATGGTATGAGAAAGCTGCCGAACTCGGTTTCGCGCCGGCAGAATACCGCATCGGCAATTTCTACGAGAAGGGCATCGGCGTCGCACGCGACATCAAGAAAGCGAAAACCTGGTACCAGCTTGCCGCAGCGCAGGGCAATGCCAGCGCGATGCACAATCTTGCCGTGCTGTTTGCGATGGCGGCGGATGGCGTGACTGACAATGAATCGGCAGCGCGCTGGTTCCAGGCGGCGGCGGATCTCGGTGTCAAGGATAGCCAGTTCAATCTCGGCATCCTCGCGGCGAAGGGCGTCGGCATGAAGCAGAACCTCGAGGAGAGCTACAAATGGTTCGCACTCGTCGCCAAGACCGGCGACAAGGATGCGGCGGCCAAGCGCGACGAGATCGCCAAGGCACTGAGGCCCGAGCAGCTGGAGCGTGCGCGGGCCGCGGCTGAACTGTGGAAGGCCAAGCCGCTCGATCCAACCGCCAATTCGGCCGACGTTCCTGAATCGTGGCAGGACGGCACACCGCAGACGACCGCCGGCATCGACATGAAGAAAGCGGTCCAGAACATCCAGCGCATTCTCAACAAGAACGGCTACGAGGCCGGCAATCCCGACGGGATGATGGGCCAGAAAACCAAGAACGCGATCATGGCCTTCCAGGCCGACAACGATATGAAGGCAACCGGCGCGATCGACGAAAAGCTGGTCAAGGCGCTGCTTGCGCGTAAATAACGGCGGATGCGTCGTTTCCGCGACGCCCTTGCCACAGATTTGCCTGTTAACTGATTGAGTTGTTTTTTGTTTCGGCGGTGCGGCGAAGTTTGACTTCACGGCCCGGCCGGCGCAAGAACGAGATAGCCTTCTGACGCAAAATGCCCGCAACGGTTGCATTCGCCAGGAGGCAAACTGATCGAGACTGACGGGTGGGCATCTATCTCCCGATCGCGGAAATTTCCGTCAACATCTTCGTGCTGCTGGCCATGGGTGCGGCGGTGGGTTTCCTGTCGGGCATGTTCGGCGTGGGCGGCGGCTTTCTCATTACGCCGCTGCTGATCTTCTACAACATACCGCCGGCAATCGCGGTCGCCACCGGCGCCAACCAGGTCATCGCTTCCTCCTTCTCCGGCGCCCTGTCGCACATGAAGCGCGGCACGCTCGACTTCAAGCTTGGCGGCGTGCTTTTAGCCGGCGGCATCGTCGGCTCGACTGGTGGTATCTATGTCTTTGCGCTCCTGCGCCGGCTCGGCCAGCTCGACCTGTTCATCTCGCTGCTCTACGTCGTGCTGCTCGGCACCGTCGGCGGACTGATGCTGGTCGAGAGCGTCAATGCGCTGCGCGCCACTCGCAGCGGCGCCGCACCGGTGTTGAAGAAATCCGGCCAGCATAATTGGATCCACCGCCTGCCGCTGAAGATGCGGTTCAGGGCCTCGAAGCTCTTCGTCAGCGTCATTCCGGTGCTTGGGCTTGGCGCGGCGATTGGCTTCCTGTCCTCGATCATGGGCGTCGGCGGCGGCTTCATCATGGTGCCGGCCCTGATCTACCTTTTGAAAGTGCCGACCAACGTCGTCATCGGCACCTCGCTGTTCCAGATCATCTTCACCTCGGCTTACACCACGCTGGTCCACGCCACCACCAATCAGACGGTCGACGTCATGCTCGCCTTCCTGTTGATGGCAGGCGGCGTCGCCGGCGCGCAATATGGCGCCAAGGCTGGTCAGAGGCTGCGGGGCGAGCAACTCAGGGCACTGCTGGCGCTGCTCGTGCTGGCGGTAGCCATCCGGCTTGCCATCGATCTTTTCGTCACGCCGCCCAATCTCTATTCTCTGTCCGGCGTGGGCCTGAGCTGATGGCCGGCCTAAGGACGCTCGCGGCCGCCGTCTTGCTGTCGCTGCTGGCTGCTGCGCCACCGGCGAAGGCGCAGGCGCCACTAACCGAAAACATCCAGATCGGCCTTTCCACCGACAATGTCTCGATTACCGCCGGCTTTTCCGGCGCCGACCTGACCATTTTCGGCTCACTGGAAAATGCCGATCCGCTTGTCGCGCGGCAAGGGCGCTACGACGTGATCGTCGTGCTGGAAGGCCCGGCTCGGCCGGTCGTCGTGCGCCGCAAGGACCGGGTGCTCGGCGTCTGGGTCAATCTGGAGTCGGAGACCTTCAAAAACGTACCTGTCTCCTATTCGGTGGCGACGACGCGGCCGCTGCAGGACGTCACCGATCCGAACAGCTACAAGCAGCTGTCGCTTGGCGCCTCCAACCTCTATTTGCAGCCGGCCGACGCGGAGGACAGCCCGGCGACAATCGAGGAGTTCACCGCCGCGCTGCGCGAACGCAAGGCGGCGACCGGCCTCTACAGCGAGAATGTCGGCGGTGTGCAGTTCCTGTCGCAGAACCTGTTCCGCGCCACCGTCAGGCTCGCCCCAAACGTTCCGGTCGGCACCCATAAGGCCCGCGCCTTCCTGTTCAAGAGCGGCTTGTTCATCAAGGAAAGCTCCGCCCAGCTCGAAATCCGCAAGTCCGGTTTCGAACAGTCGATCTTCCGCGTCGCGCACGACTATTCCTTCCTCTACGGTGTCTTTGCCGTATCGCTTGCCATGCTGACCGGCTGGCTCGGAAGACTGGTGTTCAGGAAAGACTGAACTCTCGTAAAAGTGGTTTCCCTTTCCGAGGGTATGGGTTAGACCGCGACCCCCGGCCCGACCGGACACGAGCTGCTGCTCCCCAAATCAGAAATACAGGAACGCACGATGCGACCAGCATTCGCCGGGATCGACTTCGGCACTTCGAATTCCACCGTAAGCGTGGTCAGGAACGGGCAGCCGCGGCTGGTGGCGTTGGAAGACGGCCAGGTCACGCTGCCCAGTGCGGTATTCTTCAATTTCGAGGACAACCACACCTATTTCGGGCGACGCGCCCTTGCCAATTATACGGACAGTATCGAAGGCCGCCTGATGCGCTCGTTGAAGAGTGTGCTCGGCAGCTCGCTCGCCCACGAAAAGACGCGCATCAAGGCGCGCTCGATCGGCTTCATGGAGATTGTCGGCCTGTTCGTCGGCCATCTGAAAAAGAAGCTGGAAGAAGAAGCCCATGACGCGGTCGACAGCGTCGTGCTGGGACGGCCCGTGCAGTTCGTCGACGACGATGCCGAGGCCGACGCCAAGGCGGAGCACGAACTCGAAAACGCCGCTCGTGCCCACGGCTTCAAGCAGATCGCCTTCCAGTTCGAACCGATTGCCGCGGCGCTCGACTACGAACAAAAGGTGACGCGCGAGGAACTGGCGCTGATCGTCGACATGGGCGGCGGCACGTCCGACTTCTCAATCGTGCGGGTCTCGCCCGAGCGCGCCCGCTCGCTTGACCGCAAGGACGACATCCTGGCCAGCCGCGGCATCCACATCGGCGGCACCGACTTCGACCGGCTGCTGAGCATCGCCCATGTGATGCCGCAGCTCGGCTATCTCTCACCGACCAAGGATGGCAAACGTAATCTGCCGGCGAGCTACTTCATCGACCTGGCGACGTGGCAGCGCATCAACCTGGTCTATACCGCGAGGGCGATGACGCATCTGCGCCAGATCCGCTATGAGGCGGAGCACGCAGACCTGGTCGACCGCTTCATCCACATCGTCGAGCATCGTTACGGCCACGCGCTGGCGGCGCTGGTCGAAAAGGCCAAGATCAAGCTGACGGACCGATCGTCGGCCGATGTCGAGGTCGCGCTGCCCGAGGTGAGGTTCACGGCAGAAATCACGCGCAAGGGTCTCGAAGCCACCATAGCCAGGGACATTGAGCGTGTTGCGGCTACGGTCGAGCAGACCATCCGCGACGCACAGGTGAAGGCCTCGGACATCACCGCGGTGTTCCTGACCGGCGGATCGACCGCGATCCCGCTGGCCAGGCAGCAGATCCTGGCGCTGGTGCCGCAGGCGTCGGTAATCGAAGGCGATGTGTTCGGCTCGGTCGGGCTTGGGCTGGCGCTCGACGCGCAGCGGAAGTTCGGCTGATCGGCTTAAAGCGGCGCGGATCTCTCAGCTTTGCCGCCAAGATGCGCCTTGAGCGCCATCTGGGCCAGGCTTGGCTGCCGGTCGCGATGCGTGATCATGGCAAATTCGCGCTTCGGCAGATCGACCGGCACAGAACGCAGGCTGCCTTCGGCGACCGCGCGGGCGACGACGAGTTCCGAGATGATGCTGGCGCCGGCTCCGGCCTCGACCGCCTGGCGAATAGCCTCATTGCTCGGCAATACCAGGAATATCTGCAGGTCCGCGAACGAAACCCCGTCGCGTCGGGCAAGGTCCTCCAATGCCTCGCGCGTGCCCGACCCGCCTTCGCGAATGATCCAGCGAAGCCCGCCAAGGTCGGGATGTCCAGGCGAAACTTCCGCGATCTCCGGGTGCGAGCGCGCCACGACCAGCATCATGCGATCGATATCGACCTTGGCACGCCGCAAAATGTCGGATTCGGTGCGCCCCTCGACCAGGCCAAAATCGGCTACGCCATCAAGTACATTGGTCTCGACCTGCCTGGTGTTGCCAATGCTCACGCTCAGCCTGACGGCAGGATAGGCTTCGTGGAAAGAGGCGAGCCGGCGCGGCAGCCAATAGCTGGCGATGGTCTGGCTGGCAGCTATCGAGAGACTGCCTGATATCGTCTGCGAGACATGCTCCAGCACATTGTGGGCCGCCGCAGCCCGCTCGAGGACCGCCTTGGCTTCGGGCAAGAATCGGCGTCCGGTCTCGGCGAGCTCGATGTTGCGGCCGACGCGGTTGAACAACTGGACGCCATGCTGCTGTTCGAGCGAGCGGATGGCGGCCGACGCGGCCGACTGTGAGATGCCCAGCAACTCGGCCGCTTTGGTCATGTGCGCCCGTTCGGCGACGGCAACGAAGATCCGCAACTGGTCCAGGGTCATTCCGACACTAAGAAGCAAATCCGATTGGAATTACAAGAGCAAGTTGTTAGACGGATCGGTCGCTTTGTTCTAAATTTTGACCCGAAATTGGAAAAAAGTCGCGCCAGAGCAGTCGAGGGTAGAATTGGTGGGGCGGTTCAAATCCGTGTTTGCGCACTGGACCCGCAGCCTGCGGCGGCGGCTCTTGGGTGAACGCTATCGGCCGGAAGAGCATTACATGCGCGGCCCCGGCCCGAAGACGAGAGCCAAGGTCGCGGAGCGCAAGAGCATCACCGGATCATGACCAACAACCTGCTGCGCGGAGCCAATTCGGCACCATCACAACGGCCGCTTGCCGATACGCGCGCGCCCTCTGAACGCGACGGCGTCGATACTTCGCCTGATGTCTCCGACAGCATCGCCAAGACGACCTGCTATATGTGCGCCTGCCGCTGCGGCATCGACGTCCACATCAAGGACGGCAAGGTCCGCTACATCAACGGCAACAAGGATCATCCGGTCAATCGCGGCGTGCTGTGCGGCAAGGGCAGCGCCGGCATCATGCAGCATTACAGCCCGGCCCGGCTGAAGAAGCCGCTACTGCGCACCGGCCCGCGCGGCTCGGGTGAGTTCCGCGAAATTGAGTGGGACCAAGCTTTGTCGATCGCGGCAGAACGGCTTTCGAACATCCGCCGAACCGATCCGAAGAAACTCGCCTTCTTTACCGGCCGCGACCAGTCGCAATCGCTGACCGGTTGGTGGGCGAGCCAGTTCGGCACACCGAACTTCGCCGCCCATGGCGGCTTCTGCTCGGTGAACATGGCAGCCGGCGGCCTCTACACGATTGGCGGCTCGTTCTGGGAGTTCGGCGAGCCCGACTGGGACAACACCAAGTATTTCATGCTGTTCGGGGTTGCCGAAGACCATGATTCCAATCCGATCAAGATCGGCCTCGGCAAGCTCAAGGCGCGTGGCGCCAAGGTGGTTTCAATCAATCCCTGCCGCACCGGCTATAATGCAATTGCCGACGACTGGATCGGCATCCGGCCCGGCACCGACGGCCTGTTCGTATTCGCCCTCATCCATGAATTGCTGAAGGCTGGCCGCATCGATCTCGAGTACCTCTTGCGCCACACCAATGCCCACATCCTGGTCGTTCAGGAGCCTGGAGCTGTCGATGACGGGCTGTTCATGCGAAATGGCGACGGCAATCTGCTGGCTTGGGACAGGGTGGCGAAGATGCCTGTCAATGCCAGCGATGCCGACGCGAAGCCCGCATTGACCGGCAGCTTTCTCGTAGACGGCCGCCGCTGCGTGCCGGTCTTCCAACTCGTCGCCGACCGTTATCTGGACGAGAGCTATTCACCGGACGCCGTCGCTGACCGGTGCGGCATCTCCGCCGACACCATCCGACGCATTGCCGCAGAACTCGCCCATGTCGCCTTCGAACAGCAAATCGAATTGCCGGTGGCCTGGACGGACTGGGCTGGCCGCCGGCACGAGACCATCAAGGGCCGCCCGGTGTCGATGCATGCGATGCGCGGCATCTCGGCCCACTCGAATGGTTTTCACTCTTGCCGGGCCATTCATCTGCTTCAGGTGCTTCTCGGCACGGTGGACGTGCCGGGCGGCTTCCGCTTCAAACCGCCTTATCCGCGGTCCGCGCCGCCGGGTCCAAAGCCCGCCGGCAAGAATGTGAAGCCGATGACACCACTCGAAGGCATGCCGCTCGGCTTCATCTGCGGGCCGGAAGACCTGCTGATCGACGGAGGCGGCAAACCGATCCGTATCGACAAGGCCTATTCCTGGGATGCGCCGCTGGCTGCACACGGGCTCATGCACACGGTTATCCGTAACGCCTGGGCCGGCGATCCCTACACGATCGACACTCTGTTCATGTACATGTCCAACATGGCCTGGAACTCATCGATGAATACGGTCGAGACGATGGCAATGCTGACCGATATTGATGCGTCGGGTGAGTACAAGATCCCGTTCATCATCTATTCCGACGCTTATTATTCCGAGACCGTACCTTTTGCCGATCTGGTGCTGCCGGACACGACCTATCTCGAGCGTCATGACTGTATCAGTCTGCTCGACCGGCCGATCAGCCACGCCGACGGGCCGGGCGACGCCATCCGCCATCCCGTCGTCGAGCCGGACCGCGACGTCAGGCCGTTCCAGACGGTGCTGATCGAACTCGGCGCGCGGCTCGGTCTGCCCGGCTTCGTTCATGACGACGGCTCCGCCAAATACCGCGACTATGCCGACTACATCGTCAATCACGAGCGCACGCCAGGTGTCGGTCCGCTCGCCGGCTGGCGCGGCAAGGACGGGGCCTCGGTCGGCAAGGGCGAGGTCAATCCCGACCAGTTGCAGCGCTACATAGATAATGGCGGCTTCTGGCACCAGGATTTCGCCGCCGATCAGCGCTATTACAAGATGGCCAACCGCTCGTATCTCGAATTGGCTGAGAGCATGGGCTTCATGCCGAAGGCCGAGCCGATCGTCTTCCAACTCTATTCGGAGCCGATGCAGCGCTTTCGCCTTGCGGCGCGCGGCCATGGCGGGGTGCTGCCGCCGGAGGCGGAGCGCAGCCGCATCGAGACCTATATGGATCCGCTGCCGTTCTGGTATGCGCCCTTCGAAGAGGCTGCGGTCGACAGCCAAGCCTATCCGCTGCACGCGCTGACGCAGCGGCCGATGCACATGTACCATTCCTGGGGCGGGCAGAATGCCTGGCTAAGGCAGATCACCAGCCAGAACCGACTGTTCGTGCACTACCGGACGGCAGCCGGCCTCAGCCTTGTCGACGACGATTGGGTTTGGATCGAGAGCATCAACGGCAAGGTCAAAGGACAGATCAAGCTGGCCGACGGCGTCAACGCCGATACGGTGTGGACCTGGAACGCGATCGGCAAACGGCGCGGCAGTTGGGGGCTCAAGGACGACGCGGCCGAATCCAATCGCGGCTTCCTGCTCAACCACATCATCGGCGACCAGACCTCCGCCGATGCCAACGGCAAACGCTATTCGAATTCCGACCCGGTAACGGGCCAGGCCGCATGGTTCGACCTGCGCGTGCGCATCGTCAAATGCGCGCCCGAGGAAGCGGGCTTCACCGAACCGCAGTTCGAGCGGTTCCGCCAGCTGCCGGACTCTGAGCTCTCGCCCGACAAGCTCAGTTTCGGCGCCGAGTTCCGCATGAAAAGAGAAGCCGCGGAATGACTTGCCTTCCCGCCCATACCGACAAGAAGCTCGGCCTTGTCATCGATCTCGACACCTGCGTCGGCTGCCAGGCCTGCGTTACCGCCTGCAAAGAATGGAACACCGGCGGCCATATGGCGCCGCTAACCGACATCGACCCCTATGGCGGCAATGTCGACGGCGTCTGGTTCAACCGCGTGCACAGTTATGAGCACATGACCGAGATGGGTGGGCGCACGGTCAATTTCCCACGCTCCTGCCTGCACTGCGAGACGCCGGCGTGCGTCACGGTCTGCCCGACCGGCGCCTCCTACAAGCGGGCGTCGGATGGCATCGTGCTGGTCGACGAGGACAAATGCATCGGCTGCAAATTGTGCAGCTGGGCCTGCCCCTATGGCGCGCGCGAGTTCGACACCGATGTCGGCGTGATGAAGAAATGCACGTTGTGCGTCGACCGCATCTACAACGACAATCTGGCGGAAGAAGATCGCGTGCCGGCCTGCGTCGCTGCTTGCCCAACCAGCGCGCGGCATTTTGGCGATCTGGGCGATCCGGCATCCGCTATCTCGCAACTGGTGGCCGAGCGTGGCGGTGTCGATCTGATGCCGGAAATGGGCTATAAGCCGACCAACAAATATCTGCCGCCACGTGCCCACACCACCCGCGCCGCATCGGTGCCGGCGCCAGCGCTTGAAGCGGTGCGGGCCGAAGGCGGCTTCCTCGGCTGGGTCGACCGCATGCTCTCGAACTGACCCGTGCCTTCATGCATCCAGCCTTCTCCGTCGTCTTTTTCACCACGGCCACGGGCGCCGGTTACGGCCTGCTCGCGCTGCTTGGCGTGCTCGCTGGACAGGGCTTTATCCCGCCCGATTTCTGGCTTGGCCTCACCGGCATGGGGCTGGCGCTTGGCCTGATCTCGACAGGCCTGCTGTCGTCGGCCGGCCATCTCGGCCGGCCCGAACGCGCCTGGCGTGCCTTCTCGCAATGGCGTAGCTCATGGCTGTCGCGCGAAGGTGTTGCCTCGGTCGCCACCTTCGTGCCGGCGGGACTGTTCGGTATTGGCTGGGTGGTCCTCGGCCGTACGAGCGGCTGGGCGGCTGTCGCCGGGCTGCTCGCTGCCGTCGGCGCGGTCGCAACCGTCTGCACCACCGGCATGATCTACGCGTCGTTGAAGCCGATTGCCCAGTGGCACAGCCGCTTCACCCTGCCCGCCTACCTGGTCTTTTCGGCGATGACCGGCAGCGTACTGCTCAACGCCCTGCTGCAGGGATTTGCCGCAGGCTCGAATATGCTTCTGGCGGCTGCCCTGTTGCTGACCGCGCTCGGCTGGGGTTTGAAGCTGGCGACCTGGCGATACAATGACAGGCTGGAGATCCCGACCAACGCCAACACCGCAACCGGGCTTTCCGGCGGCACGGTGCGGTCGCTGGAATGGCCGCATACCGAGGAAAACTATCTGCTCAAGGAGATGGGTTTTCGCATTGCGCGCAAGCACAGCGCTAAACTCCGCCAGATCACGCAGGTGCTGGCCTTTGCTTTGCCCGCGTTGCTGCTGGTGGTGGCGTTCGCCTTGCCGTGGCCCTATGCGGCAGCACTGTCGATACTCGCCCCAATCGCCCAACTCGCCGGAATGCTGGTCGAGCGCTGGCTGTTCTTCGCCGAGGCCAAGCACACGGTTACTTTGTACTACGGCAGGTAGGTTCAGCCCGGCCTGAGCATCGCGTGGGAAATCGCGAAAATGCGCTCTGTGCCAAGCATATAGGCCATCAGCGTTTCGCGGCGGAACAGCCCGGCATAGGCGCGATCGAGCACGTTGAGCGAGCCGGTATAGGCGCCGAAAGCCGGCATGATCATGCGGCCGCCATCGCCGGCAAAGCAACGACGCCGCACCGAACGGCCTTGCTGCACGATGCGGGCGCAAGGATGCAGGTGACCTGATATCTCGCCTTCCGCCCTCACCGCCGAAGGCTCGTGCCGGAAGAGCAGAGAACCGATGGCCAATTCGCGCACGGTCTCGCCCGGCAGGTCGGCCGGTGCTTCCGGGTCATGATTGCCGGCGACCCAGAACCAGTCGCGCCCGACCATCAGCCCCTCCAGCCTTTGGCGAAAGCTCGCGTGCATACGTGCGGCGCCGCCGCCATCGTGAAAACTGTCGCCCAGGCTGATAACGATCGCAGGCTGATAATCGGCGATCACCGCCTGCAGCCGGAGCAACGTCGCACCGGTGTCGTAAGGTGGGACCAGCGTGCCGCGCCTGGCCAGTGATGAACCTTTTTCCAGATGCAGGTCGGATACGGTCAGAAGCCGGAATTCGGGAAAATAGAGCACGCCGCGACGGTCGCAGATCGCGCGTTCGCCGGCGATACGGACAGCGCCCGCATCCGCCAGAGGCGCAGCCATGGCGAGCGCGACAGTCATTTCGTCCCCATGGCCTCCTCGACCAGCGTGGCTGCATCCATCAGCAGCGTGTCATCGGCCTCGCCATGCACCGGCATTTTGCCGATCTCGAGCATGATCGGCACGGCGAGCGGCGATATCTGCTCGAGGTTCTTATGCATGATTCGACCTTGGACGCGCGAGAGCATCTCGGCAAGTCTGCTGACATCCAAGAGACCGGTCGCGGCATCGGCACGCGTCGCCTGCAAAAGGATATGGTCGGGCTCGTGGCTGCGCAGCACGTCGTAGATGAGATCCGTCGACACGGTTACCTGGCGGCCGCTCTTCTCCTGCCCTGGGTGGCGTTTCTCGATCAATCCCGAGATCAGCGCGCAATTGCGAAACGTGCGCTTCAACAACCAACTGCCGGCGAGCCAGGCTTCGAGGTCGTCGCCCAGCATGTCCTGATCGAATAGCGCAGCCAGCGACGGTTTCTTCGCCCTGAACATATGGCCCATATCGGCCAGCGACCATATGGCAAGCGCATAGTCGGTGGCGACGAAGCCGAGCGGCTTGGCTCCCGCCCTGTCGAGGCGGCGGGTGAGCAGCATGCCGAGCGTCTGGTGCGCCAGCCTGCCCTCGAACGGATAGGCCACCAGATAGTAGCGGTTGCCGCGCGGAAAGGTCTCGATCAGCAGATCGTCGCGTTTCGGCAGCACCGACTTGTCGGCCTGAAAGCGTAGCCAGTCGGCGACCTGCTCCGGCAGCTTCTTCCAGCGCTGCGGATCGTCCAGCATGGCGCGGACCTGTTCGGCCAGGTACGTCGAAAGCGGGAATTTGCCACCACCGTAATACGGCACCTTGGCGTCGCTGCCGGGTGCATTCGAGACAAAGCACTCATTCTCGCGGATACCTTCGAAGCGGAGCACCTTGCCGGCGAACATGAAGGTGTCGCCATGCGTCAGCGTTTCGAGGAACGCCTCCTCGATCTTGCCCAGAACCCGGCCGCCACGCGACGCCGCGCCTCTGCTGCCGGCCTGGACGTAGCGGACGTTGAGCGCCGGCACTTCGATGATGGTGCCGACATTCAGCCGGTATTGCTGGGCGACGCGAGGATTTGAGACCCGCCACAGCCCGTCCTTGTTGAGACGAATACGGGCGTAGCGTTCGTAGTTCTTCAGCGCATAGCCGCCGGTGGCGACGAAATCGATGACGCGATCGAATGTCGGCCGATCGAGATCGGCATAGGGTGCTGCCGTTCGCACTTCCTCAAACAGCGCATCGGCATGGAACGGCGCACCGCAGGCACAGCCCAGCACGTGCTGCGCCAGGACGTCGAGCCCGCCATTGACCAGCGGCGGCGTATCCTGGGCACCGAGATAATTGGCGTCGAGCGCCGCCCTGCATTCCAGCACCTCGAAGCGGTTGGCCGGTATCAGGATCGCCTTGGACGGCTCGTCCATACGGTGGTTGGCACGGCCGATGCGCTGCGCCAGCCGGCTGGCACCTTTCGGCGCGCCGACATGGACGACCAGGTCGACATCGCCCCAGTCGATGCCGAGGTCGAGCGTCGACGTGGCGACGATGGCGCGCAGGGCGTTCTCGCCCATTGCCTTTTCGACACGCCGGCGCTGCGCGACGTCGAGCGAGCCGTGATGCAGCGCGATCGGCAAGGTCTCCTCGTTGACCCGCCACAACTCCTGGAACAGCAACTCCGCCTGGCTGCGCGTGTTGACGAACAGCAGGGTTGTCTTGTGGCGCTTGATCTCGTTGTAGATTTCCGGCGTTGCGTAGCGGGCCGAATGTCCCGCCCACGGCACGCGCTCCTCCGAATCGAGAATGGAGATGTCGGGCTTGGCGCCGCCAGTGACGACGATCAGTTCGGCCATCGGCCCCGGTGGATTCTGGCTGACCAGCCAGCGCCGCAATTCGTCAGGCTCGGCGACCGTCGCCGATAGGCCTATCGTCTGCAGGGCGGGCACAGACGAGCGCAGCCGGGCCAGCCCGAGCGACAGGAGATGCCCGCGCTTCGAGGTCACCAGCGAATGCAATTCGTCGAGCACGACATAGCGCAGGTCCTCGAAGAAGCGCCTGGCATCGGGCGCGGCAATCAGCAGCGCCAATTGCTCGGGCGTGGTCAGGAGAATGTCGGGCGGCGCCAGCTTCTGCCGCTGGCGCTTGTGTGCGGGCGTGTCGCCGGTGCGCGTCTCGACGGTGACCGGCAGCCCGATTTCTTCGACGGGTTTGCCGAGATTGCGCTCGATGTCGACCGCCAGCGCCTTCAGCGGCGAGATGTAGAGTGTGTGGATGCCTCGATGCGCCTGCCCCGGCCTTCTCCTCGGCCGGCCGGCCAGTTCGGTCAGCGATGGCAAGAACCCGGCCAGCGTCTTGCCGGCGCCGGTCGGGGCGATTAGTAATACCGACCGGCCGCCCTGGGCTTTGGCCAGCAAATCGATCTGGTGGGCGCGCGGCGACCAGCCCTTTTCCGCAAACCATTTGACAAATGGCTCGGGCAGGACGACGGCGGCATTCTGTTCGGCAAGGCGCGGCTGCTCTGTCACGCGCCAGACGTAGCGCGGCGGCGCGCAATCGCCAAGCAGAATCAGAACAAAAGGTGATCGATTCGCGTTACGGCCGGCGAAACCCGGTCGGTCCGCCATAGAGATAGCCGATACGGGCGACCGCCTCCCTCAGTCCTTCACGCGACACCAGCATGGTGTGGCCGTTGGCGTGGATCATGGTCTCCGGATCCGTCATGATCGCGACGTGGCCTTTCCAGAAGACCAGGTCGCCGCGCCGCAACCCGGCAAAATCCGGCCCGGGTTCGAGCGGCTCGCCGACGGTCGCCGCCTGCATGTCGGTGTCGCGCAGCACTTGCCTGCCAGCCATGTGCATTGCAAGTTGCACGAGACCGGAACAATCGATGCCGAAGCCGGAGACGCCGCCCCACAGATAGGGCGTGCCGAGAAACGCCTCGGCGACCGCGACGTAGTCGGGATGAACCTCGGCGACCGGCCTGAGATGACCCGAGATGACCGCCTGGCCGGACGGCAGCAGAGCATAATGCGTGCCGCGCGTTTCCGCTGAGCCCGTCACCGCCACCAATGACCCCATCGAGAGCTCCCCGCTCACCGGGAACCGCAAATCCGGTCCCGGATAGAGGAAAGTGCGGGGCACCGAGACAACATGGGTGGGCGCATGCTCCCGACCGCCCAGCACGGTGTCGGCGACATAGCCGACATAGCCGTCGCGCTCGGCCTGTATCCAGGCCCAGCCCTCAACGTCCTCGAAGACGAGGACGTCTTCGCCGAACAGAAGCTGGGTATCGACGCCGGCGTCCGGCCGCGGCGCCTTGCGGATGTCGGCGACGGAGGCTGATATGCGAGCCGGCCGGCCGGCGACGAAACGGTCGGCGGCGACCTCGCCTCGCAGCCTGGCGTCGGCGAGATCGGAGCGGAAGGCATGGAGGCGGGCATCCCTGGCGGTCAAATCGGCAACTCGTTCAAATGGGCAACTCTTGGGCTCTGGCAATGATAACATCGCCAAAGCGCTCGACAAAGAGCGCGCCTTCGACTGTGCGCCTGACCAGCACGTTGCGCTTGTCGAGCTCGTCGCGGTGGCGCGACACCAGTTTCAGCGCCCCCATCGTATCGAGCGCACGGGTGATCACCGGCTTGGTGACGTTGAGGCGGGCGGCTAACCCCCGCACCGTGTGCGGCGGCGGATCGAGATAGATGGTGAACAGGATCGCCGTCTGGCGCATGGTGAGATCGGGCGCGTCGTCGCGCACCTCCGACAGCACCACCTGTTGCCATAGTCGCAACGCTTGGCTTGGACGCATGATAATCGACATCCGGTCCAGCATGACGGAAAATTGTTTCGGTTCCGTTTCAGTCCATACCTTCGTCGGCTACTCCTAGAATCAGCCGTAGCGGCTCGAAATGACCTGCTCCAGCGCCCGGATGCCTTGCGCTTCGCCACCGGCAAGGCCGTGCGGGCGGTCGAACGGGTTCCAGGCGAAGATGTCGACATGCGCCCAGCCGGCGGTCTTTTCCACGAAGCGCTTCAGGAAAAGCGCCGCCGTGATCGAGCCGGCGAAACCGTCCGGCGTGACGTTGTTGACGTCGGCCACCTTCGACGCCAGCTTGGCGTCATAGGGCTTCCACAACGGCATCCGCCATAGCGGATCCTCGACCGCAACGGAGGCGTCCGCCAGCTCGGATGCAAGCGTCTCGTCACCGGTATAGAACGGCGGCAAGTCGGGACCGAGCGCAACACGGGCAGCGCCTGTCAGCGTTGCCATATCGACCAGCATCTGCGGCTCTTCGTCATCGGCCAAGGCCAGGGCATCGGCGAGCACCAACCGTCCTTCGGCGTCGGTGTTGCCGATTTCGACGGTAATGCCCTTGCGGCTCACCAGCACGTCGCCTGGCCGGAAGGCGTTGCCGGCTATCGAATTCTCGACAGCCGGGATGAGCACGCGCAGCCGAACCTTCAACCCGGTGGCCATGATCATGGAAGCGAGACCCAGCACGTTGGCAGCGCCACCCATGTCCTTCTTCATCAAAAGCATGCCCGAGGACGGCTTGATGTCGAGACCGCCTGTATCGAAGCAGACGCCCTTGCCGACCAGCGTTATCTTGGGGGCATTGTTCGGCCCCCAAATCATGTCGATCAGGCGTGGCGCGTCGGCAGAAGCCCGACCGACGGCGTGGATCATCGGAAAGTTGGCGGTAAGAAGATCGTCGCCTTTGGTCACCGATATTTCGGCCTTGTGCGTCGCGGCCAAGGTCCGGGCGGCCTTCTCCAACTGACCGGGGCCCATATCGCTGGTCGGCGTGTTAACCAGATCGCGCGCCAGGAAAATGCCATCGGCGAGGCGGCGGATGCGGGCGGCGTCGGTGCCTGCCGGCAGCGCGAGGCGAAGCGTCTTGCCTGGCTTCTTGCCGTAGCGGGTGAAGACATAGCCGCCGAGCGCCACGGCGAGTGCCGTAAGCTCCGGCTTGGCCGGTGCGGACGCAAAATGCCACTCGCCTGCGGGCAAGGCTCTCGCTAGTGCGCCGATGGCCAGTGCGCCCTCGCCATCACCGGTGCCGAACAGGGCTCCGGCAATCGCGCCGTTGTCGCCAGGCACGATCAGCGTCCTGCCGGCCTCGCCGGAAAAGCCGTTGGCCTTGGCCCAGGCGACCGAGGATGGCGCAAGGCCCGCCGCCGCCAGAGCATCCTTCGCCACCAGATGGACCGGCAGCGCATTGCTCAATTCTTTCTCGACGAGTTCGACAGGCATTCGCTGGCCTCCGGCTTCCGAGTCGGCGTTTCTTAACTCTCCGTTAGGGTTAACAGAATATTTCTGCGGGAGGAAAGATGACCTCGCAAATGGTCACGCGCATGAACGGAGCCCTGGTGCCGATGCCGACCAACCGCAGGATGAACGCCAGCGCAAACAGGCTGATCACCACGGCGTTGATGATGGTGCTTGCTGCAGGCGTCGCCGGCTGCGGAACCAGCAAATTGACGACTGGCTCGATTTCTCGTCCAAGCGGCAAGCCGCTGGAAACAATGTCGGCGGGCGAACTGCACAACGCTACGATGGCGCTCGGCCAGTCCTATTCGAAAAACCCCAGCGACAAGCGGATCGCGACAAATTATGCCGCGGCGCTGCAGATGGACGGCGACGCAGACCAATCGCTTGCGGTGATGCGCAAGCTGGTGATCGCCTTGCCGAAGGATCGCGACGTGCTCGCCGCCTATGGCAAGGCGCTTGCCGCCAACGGACAGTTCGAGCCGGCACTCGATGCCGTGCGCCGCGCCCAGACGCCCGAATATCCTGACTGGAAACTGGTATCGGCGGAAGCTGCTATTCTCGACCAGCTCGGCCAGAAGGACGAGGCTCGCCAAGGCTATCGCAAGGCGCTTGACCTCAGGCCGAACGAACCGTCGATCCTTTCCAATCTCGGGATGTCGTACGTGCTGGAAGGTGATTTGCGCACAGCCGAAACCTATATGCGCTCAGCCGCCCAGCAGCCGAATGCAGACAGCCGCGTCCGCCAGAACCTTGCGCTGGTCGTCGGTCTGCAAGGCCGTTTCGACGAGGCAGAGAAGATCGCCTCGCAAGAGCTGTCGCCGGATCAGGCGCAGGCTAACGTCGCTTACCTTCGCCAGATGCTGGCGCAGCAGAATGCCTGGAGCCAGCTCAAGGACCAGGACAAGGCAAAGCCCGCCACCAACTGACCGCTTCGAGCGCCGAACCGGCGCGCGAATTCCGCAACATGTCTAACGCAAAGAGCCGCGCTGCACCGGCAGCGTGGCTCTGGATCGTATCAGCGTTTCTGGCAACGCCGCTGGCGCTACTCGCTGCTTGATTTCGGCTGGTCGCCAAAGATGCCGCGCTGGCTCACCTGGATGCCGGCGGGACCCAGAATGATGGCGAACAGCACCGGCAGGAAGAACAGGATCATCGGCACGGTGAGCTTCGGCGGCAGCGCGGCCGCCTTCTTCTCGGCGGCATTCATGCGCATGTCGCGGCTCTCACTGGCAAGCACCCGCAATGCATGCGCCACGGGCGTGCCGTAGCGCTCGGCCTGAACCAACGCCTGGGACACAGACCTGACGGATTCCAGGCCAGTTCGGCTTGCAAGGTTCTCGTAGGCCTGCTTGCGCTCCTGCAGATAGGAAAGCTCGGCGTTTGTCAGGATGAATTCTTCCGCCAATGCCACCGATTGCGCGCCGATCTCATCGGCGACCTTGCGAAGCGCCGCTTCCACCGACATGCCGGACTCGACGCATATCAGCAACAGGTCGAGCGCGTCCGGCCACGCCATCTGAATCGATTGCTTGCGCTTGGTAGCGCGGTTGTTGACGTAGAGCACCGGCGCGTAGAATCCCGCATAGGCTACCACGATGCACACGAACAGCTTCACGAAAAGCGGCTGCTCGGGCAATCCGCCGAGCACGAACAGATACATCGCCGCCAATGCAAAGCCGATGAAGGGCAGGACGAGACGGAAGAAAAGGAAGCGCGTCAGCGGATTTTGCCCGCGAAAACCCGCCACTTTCAATTTCTGCAAGGTACCTTCATCCGCCAGCGCACGCCTGAGATCCAGGCGATCGACAATATTGCGCATGCCGACCGACTGTTCTTCGCGCAGGCCCTTGCGGCGGCGGTCGGCTTCGACTGCCAGCCGCGCGCGCTGCTTGGCGCGCAGCTCATCGCGCTCCAGCGCTACGGATTTCATGCGCGCCTTGAGCTGGTTCCCGCCAAAAGCGGGCAGCAGCGTGAAGACGGTCGCAAACACCGCGATGCCGACCAGCAGTGCGATCAGCAGGGACGGGTCGGTGAGAGTTCTGATGACGTGATCGGTCATAGCGAGTCCTAGACTTCGAAATTCATCATCTTGCGCATTACCAGGACGCCCATCGACATCCAGATACCGGAACAACCGAGGATCAGATGGCCGGTGCTGGTGATGAAGAGGGGCATGATGTAGTTCGGGCTCGTCAAATAGACGAGAAAGGCGACGACGAAAGGCAACGCGCCGATGATCACGGCGGATGCCTTGGCTTCCATGGACAATGCCTGGACCTTGGCTTTCATTTTCTTGCGGTCGCGAAGCACGCGCGAAAGATTGCCCAGCGCTTCGGAAAGATTGCCGCCGGCCTGAGACTGAATCTGGATGACGATGCCGAAGAAGCTCGCCTCGGTGCACGGCATCGTTTCTGGCATGCGCATGGCCGCGTCAGGGATCGACAAACCCATTTGCTGCGAATCGACTATGCGGCGGAACTCGGTCTTGACCGGCTCGGGGGATTCGTTGGCGATCAGACGCACGGCGTCGTTCAGCGGCAGGCCGGATTTTACCGCACGCACGATGATGTCGAGCGCGTTCGGAAATTCGTTGAGGAACGCCTTGACGCGGTGCGCGCGGCGAAACGAGACGAACCAGCGGGGCAGACCCAAGACGCCGACCAGCAGCGCAGCCGGCAAGATCAGCAACGGTGCGCCGATGAAATATACAAGAGCCGTCAATACGACGCCGCAGACCGCCGAGTAGACATAGAAGCGCTCAAGCGAGATCTTCATGCCGGCCTGGCGGATTTGGATCTTCAGCGGTGGCTTCTTGACCAGGCTCTGATTGGACTTTTGCTTTTGATCGAGATCCTTCAGCGAATCCTGGACGGACTTGCGACGCTTGGCCGCTTCCGCCACGCGATCGCGCGACGCCTTGACGACGGAACGATCCGTCTCGGCGGTCTTGATCGATTCAAGCCGCTTGCCGACCTGCTTCTCGGTGCTGATCCGGTTGAACAGGAAAGCATAGGCCACCGCGCCGGCGCTGAAGCCGGCGAGCACGACGAATGCCAATACGGTGCCGTCAATTCCGAACATCGACCCTGGCCCCCACGCTTCCAGACGGATCAATCAGCGCGTTTCTCCATCGCCTCGAGCGCAACCGCGAGGCGCTGCTCCTCACCGTAGTAGCGGGCGCGCTCCCAGAAATGCGGACGGCCGATGCCAGTCGACACGTGCTCGCCCAGCAGCCGGCCGTTCGCGTCCTCGCCCTTGATGTTATAGAGAACGATGTCCTGGGTGATGATGACGTCGCCTTCCATGCCGATCACCTCGGTGATGTGGGTGATACGCCGCGATCCGTCGCGCAGGCGTGCAGCCTGTATGATCACGTCGACGGAGCCGACGACGATTTCGCGCACGGTTTTTTGCGGCAGCGTGTAGCCGCCCATGGCGATCATCGACTCTATGCGGTTGAGGCATTCGCGCGGGCTGTTCGAGTGGATCGTTCCCATCGAGCCGTCATGGCCGGTGTTCATCGCCTGCAGCAGGTCGAACACTTCGGGTCCGCGCACTTCGCCGACGATAATACGTTCGGGGCGCATGCGCAGACAGTTCTTGACCAGGTCGCGCATGGTCACTTCGCCCTCGCCTTCGAGGTTGGGCGGACGGGTTTCGAGACGCACCACATGCGGCTGCTGCAATTGCAGCTCAGCTGAGTCCTCGCAGGTGATGACGCGTTCTTCGCGGTCGATATAGTTGGTCAGGCAATTGAGCAGCGTCGTCTTGCCTGAGCCGGTACCGCCCGAGATGACAATGTTGCAGCGGACACGCCCGATGATCTTGAGAATCTCGGCCCCTTGCGGAGAAATCGAACCGAACTTGACCAGCTGGTCGAGCGTCAGCTTGTCCTTCTTGAACTTGCGGATGGTAAGTGCGGTGCCGTCGATAGCCAGGGGCGGTGCGATGACGTTGACACGGGAGCCATCAGGAAGACGCGCATCGCAGATCGGGCTTGATTCATCGACGCGGCGGCCAACCTGGCTGACGATACGCTGGCAGATGTTGAGGAGCTGCTGGTTGTCGCGGAAACGGATGCCGGTCTGCTCGACCTTGCCGTTGACTTCGATGTAGACGTTCTTGGAGCCATTGACCATGATGTCGGCAATATCGTCGCGGGCAAGCAGTGGCTCCAGCGGCCCGTAGCCCAAAACGTCGTTGCAGATATCCTCGAGAAGCTCTTCCTGCTCGGCGATGGACATCGCGAAATTCTTGATCGCGATGATGTCGTTGACAATATCGCGGATTTCCTCGCGCGCGCTTTCGGGATCGAGTTTGGCGAGCTGCGACAGATCTATCGTATCGATGAGTGCGGCGAAGACCTGGCTTTTGGTGTCGTAGTAGGTTTCGCTCTTTTGGCGCTGGATACTTTTCGGCTCCGGCGCCAATGGCGGCGGCTCGACCGCACGGCGAACCGCCGGCGCGGCAGGCGCGCCGGATGGCGGCAGCGCCGCCGGCCTGGCAGTTACAGCCGCTTCCACAGGGTTTGCGGCCGCCGGCGCAGCAGGCGCGGGTGCTGGCTGACGGAATTCCGGAATGGTCCGGTTGCCGTCGTCGCTGCCTCTTTTACCAAACATGATCGCTTACCAATTCCACCGCTGAGGCATCACTTCTTGTTGCGCGAAAGCTTGCCGATCAGATTGCCGAGGCCAGCCTTTTTCTTCACCTTGATTTCGCTGCGCCCTGTCAGCACATGGGCGATCTCGTTGATCGTGGCGACAACCGGACTCTTGGCATCCATCTCACCGAGCATACGTCCGTTGTTGGCAGCATTTCCGAACAAAAGCGGCTCGAACGGGATGACCGACATCGGCGAAAGGCCGAGCGATTCGGAGAAGTCGGACGGCGTAATCTCAGGACGTTTCGGCACACCGGCCTGGTTGATCACAAGCTTTGGCGCGGGGTCGTTCGGACGAAGCCGCTTCAGCATGTCGACCAGGTTCTTCGTGTTGCGCAGATTGGCAAGTTCGGGCGTCGCCGTGATGACGATCTCGTCGGCCTTGACCAGCGTGTTCTTGGTCCAGCCGGCCCACACGTGGGGAACATCGAGCACGAGGAGCGGCGCGCTACGCTGGGCTATGTCGATAAGCTGGGTGAAGGCGTCGGGATCGAAATCGTAGACCCGCTCCAGGGTCGAAGGGGCCGCAAGCAGCGACAGGTGCTCGGCGCATTGGGCGAGCAGCCGGTCGAGATAGACCTCGTCGACGCGTTCCGGCGAGAAGACTGCCTCGGCAATGCCTTGCGCCGGATCCTGGTCGAAATTGATATTGGCCGTTCCGAAGGCGAGGTCGAGATCGGCGACAACCACTTCGGATTTGAAAAGGGACGACATGGCCCAGGCCACATTATGGGCTATGGTCGAGGAGCCGACGCCGCCTTTGGCGCCGATGAAGGCAATCGAGCGGCCGATCGGCTCAGCTTCCGGATCAACGAAGATCGAAGACACCACGCTGACTATGTCGGCCATCGATACGGGCGCGATGACATACTCGGAAATGCCCGAACGGATGAGTTCGCGATACAGGCCGACATCGTTGTAGTGGCCGACCACCACCACCTTGGAGGTCGGGTCGCAATGCTCGGAGAGCTGGGCGAGTTGTTCCAGCAACAGCTTCGGCTCGCTGCGCGATTCAAGCAGGATCAGGTTCGGCGTCGGCGCCGACTGATAGAATTCGATAGCGGTGGGGATGCCCCCCATATGCACCTTCAAATGGGCCTTGGCCATGCGGCGATCCTCGCCGGCGCGCTCGACCGGATTGGCTACGCCTTCGGTCTCGCAAAATGCCTGGATCGAAATGCGCGGGATCGGCCGCAACGCCTGCATCGCGGCAATATCCTGCTCCGAGGTTTCGCCGCCCGGTACCTCTGTGTCATAGGCAAGATTGCTCATTGTCATCACTTTCCGTGACTTGCGCGGCTTAGGGTTTGTTGAGCCTCAACACTCGTTAATATTCGACTTCCGAATTGCCGAGGAATTCGTCCGAAATACCTCTGTCACGATAGACGTCGATCACCGCGCCGCGATTTTCCGCGTCGATCGGCGTCGGCTTGCGTGGCCCGATCAGATCGGACGGATTGGCCATCTGGGCAGCCAGGTTGTTCTGATACGAACAGCCGAAATCGGCATAGTGCTTGTTTTCCGAAGTCTGCAGCAGGTCTTCGGGCCAGCGCCCGCATTTATCCGTCTGAGCCTTCACCGAGACGTAGGCAACACGGACCGGTGCGGACGCTTCGGCCGAAACAGACTGATAGGACCGCATGTCGATCCGCTTCCGGCTGATGCCGCTGGCTATGGCCAGCCTGGCGAAATCGCGGCCGGCCGCGGCCGCTGCGATTTCGTTGGCTGAGCCGCTCGGAATCTCGATCGTCAGCACCGGAGCCGCGCTCCTGTCGTATCCGTCCAGGAAGCCCAGGAGCGTGTCACGCTGGGATCTGGTCATGCCACGGTCGCCGGCGCCGACCGGAAGGTCGATCTTCTGTACCTTCTCGGCTATGACGATCGGATGGGTGGTGCGATAATCGTCCGGTATGGCACCCACCGTGACGCTGTCGCGATTGGCGCAGCCGGCCAGCAATGCCGCCATCGCGATCGCCATAATGGGAACGGCCGGCCGCCAGATTCGCGAATGGACTGACCGCGTCGCGGTGATCGCCCGTGCCTTCGATGTTGCCTTAGACATGACCGCTTCCCCGCTTACTTGTAGATAAAGCCGACAACGCCGTGGTAACGGCCGTTGGGCTTGTCGGTCTGCATGGTGCCGTAGACACGGTTGACGCGGCCAAGGAAAATGCCGGCGCCATCGCTGGCGGCGTTGAAATTGTCATCCGGCTTGGCAAGATCGTTGCGCGCCACCGGCTTCACCAGATAGGGCGTAATGATGATGACGAGCTCGGTCTCGTTGCGAACGAAATCCCTACTGCGGAACAGCGCGCCAAGCACTGGAATCTTTGTCAGACCGGGCAAGCCGTTGACAGCTTGCCTGAGATCATCGCGGACAAGGCCGGCAATCATCATCGAGCCGCCCGAAGGCAGTTCCACTGTTGTGTCGGCCAAGCGCTTGCGGAGCGACAGGGCATTCATGCCCGGGCTCGTTACGCCTTCGGACAAAGACACAGATCCCTCCGTTGTCGGCTCGGAAACCGAGGTTCTGACTTTCAGGCTGATACGGCCGGGAGACAGCACCACCGGCTGGAATTCCAGGCCAATGCCGTATTCGATCTTCTCGACCGAATACGTCTTCAGACCGGTCTGGTTATCGTTTGATACGGCTTGGGAAACGCTGGTCACCATGTTGTATTCGCCGCCAACCTTGAAGGTCGCCTTCTCGCCGGATACGGCCGTCAATGTTGGTTCGGCGAGGGTTTTCATGACACCGGACTGTTCCATGGCATTGATGTAGGCCTGCAGCGTCGAGCTCCCGATAGAGAGGCCCGAGTTCGACAGCGACTTGCCCAAACCAGTGAAATTGTCGCTTACCGCGCCCCAGCTGATGCCGTTGCTGCTGCCGTTGCCCACCATGTTGACGCCGAGCTGCTTCATCACCGAGCGGCTGACTTCCGCGACCGTCACCTTCAGCGTCACCTGGTCGTCGCCGATGATCTGCAGCAGGTTGACGATCTTGCTGACGCGGCGCTCGGCATCCGGGTTATCGATCGCGACGCCGGCTTCAGCCGAACCGCCGGCAGCGGTCTGCGAATATTGACCCGTGGTTGCCTCGCCGCCGGACACGAAAATGGTTGCCAGATCGGCCGCGCGCTTGGCGTCCAGAGGAGTGTCCACGGTTCCGGTCAGAACGACGTTGTCGTTCAGCAACTCGACCTTGACCTCCGATGACGGGATGAAGCGCTTGATATAATCCTCCAGCCCGGCGACGTCACGTTCGACCGCTAGGTCAAGGCTGACGATCTGCTCGCCATTCGAGCCAAAGACGAAGATATTTGTCTCGCCGACCGCCTTTCCAAACAGATAGATGCGCCTGGCGGTGCGGGTCACCGCGTCGGCTACAGCGGGGTTGGCGACGAGAATGTCGTAGGCATCGCTCGGGAGGTCGATGACCACCGACTTGTTCAGTCCGAGCTTAACCCGCTGGGTGGCGGTCGAAGCCGTCACCCTGGCATTGCCCGCCGCACTGGCATCGACAATGCCATATGCATTCGTTCCAAGGAGAAACAGGCCGATCGCCGCAGCCAGGATGAGCGGCAGTTTGGTCTTTAGCCTCATTTCCTTGCCCCCACTTCGGAAACTTCGCCCGACTTGATCAACCGCACTGTTCCGCGCCGGCCATTGCCGGAAACCAGGTAATCGGCTTCGCCCACATTCTTGTCCTGGCTGTCCTTGATCGAGCGCAGCGCCAATGTCAGGCGATCCGCCATCTGCTGTGCGACGGTGATGATCTCGGACTGCTGCGGCGTCAGTTCCAGGGTGGCGGTCTGGCCAACCCTGGTCTTCTTACCTTCCTCGTCCTCCTGAATGGTCTGGTCGATCGCCAGGACGCGAATGTTCTTCAGGATAGTTTCGGTCGTGAAGCCCGGACCACCGCCATTGGCGGGATCGGCTCGGCGGGTCATGATGACGTCGACGAAATCGTTGGGAAGAATAAAGCCACCGGCCGAGGTGTCGGCCGAGATGCTTGTGGCAACGGCCCGCATGCCGGAGGGCAGGATCGACGACATGAAGCTTTGCCCTTCACCGATCAGCTTCGAGCGCCGCAGCGGCTCGCCGGCGTAGAGCGCCACGCGAGCGACGGCGCCCTTCAGCTTGTCCAGCGCTTCAGGCTCGGCGGCGCGGGTGATGAAATTTGCGTTGATGCCTGCGGACGGCCATGACTCCCAGGAAATGTTGTTTTCAAGCGGACTGCCCATCGGAACGTCGCCGGAAAGAACAAGCACATCCTGCAGCGCGATCGCCGGCGCCTGAGGACCGGAATCGACAACCGGAGGCGGCGGAGCCACGACCATGTTCTTCGCGACATAGCCTGCACCACCGGCCGCGGCTATCGCCACGCTCAGAATAATCAATCGGGATGCTGGCATCTGTCCGAACCTCGCCTTGGCAAACCACGTAGCCAAGCGGGACTTTGCAGCGGCAATCGTCAAAACAAGGTTAATGTTATACTTACGATCGTGATTAATTTAACGTTTATATAAATTGGACCGACAAGCCCGGCCCGAAGGAAAACGTGGCCAACTCGCCTGCTCGGCGCCAACCGCGTAAAGTGAAATTCAGCCCGCCAGCCTGGTAAGTGCCCAGGCCATCAATGGCGAGTCGGAATAGGTGAGCAGACCGCCAATGCCAAGCGCGATGCCGTACGGAACGCCGGTCGCCTCATCGGCGAAATGGCGCAGGAACGGATTATGGCTTGTGACGGCGGCAAGCGGCGATTTTCGATAGGCGAGGATGGCTAGCGTCAGCAGGCCGCCGATGAATGTCGAGGCGACGAGGTATTCGATGAGATGGATGTTCAGTCCCATCCACATGGCAGTGGCAGCCAGAAGCTTGGCGTCGCCGCCGCCCATGCCGCCCAGCGCGAACAGGCCGAACGTCACCGCGAGAGCCAGGCCGGCGGCGGCGAAATGCCAGCCATAGGTGGCCCAGTCCATACCGGTCAAAGGCGCAACCAAGGCGAAGACGACCACAAGCAACACCGGCACGCGATTGGCGATCGTCATCGAAAGCATGTCGGAGATCGCGGCAAAAAGCATGCAGAACGGAAATACGACGAAGATCACGGCTTCAAGCATCGGCGCGCCTATGACCCAATTGCATCTGGCCCCCAAACCCAATCCTATTCGACTAACGACTGATGAGGCGCAAATTTCAATTCATACCAGGACTAAATAAGGGCCGCCAGTGCGGCGGCCCTTATTTCAGAACAACCGAACCCGTTACGGTCAGCTACCGTTCACCTTAGTGGAGATGGCGGTGAACTTGGCGTTCAGCGAGTTGCCGAGCTGGCCGGCGCCGACCATGATGGCGAGTGCGATAAGAGCGGCGATCAGACCGTATTCGATAGCGGTCGCGCCGGATTCGTCCTTCACAAAACGTGCGATGAGGTTAGACATTCGAGCTCCTACTCCAATTGTTACAGCACTTCCGTCAACTTCTCTTGGTGGCTGATCGGATACTGCGAATCTAAGGAGAAGCTGTTTCAATCGGCTTAATAAACAGGCTTACCGATTCCTTTCCCGCTTCGACGACATTGCGTGGTTAACCCAGAACTAAAATACCCGCCGCCAGGGCCTCGGCCGACAAAAGGCGCAACAGGCGCAATTCGGCAAAGACGTTTCAGCCGTGCCGGCTAGGCCCAATGCCGGTTCCGGCTTGATCCTGAATTCCAGCCGCTTAACGGTTGGTTCACCAATCTCGTTCATGTTCCGTTGAACAGTTTGCCAGGGGGCGCCTCAATGGCCGGGCCGAGATCATCATTTCCAGTTGCCGTGCTTTTTGCCGCAGCGGCTTTCGCCTTTCCAGCCAAGGCCGGCGCCGGCATCGAGGTGACGATGAACCAGGCAAAGATCATCAAATTGTCGCGCGCCGCCGATACGATTGTCGTCGGCAATCCGGCGATCGCCGACGCCTCCGTGCAGGACGCATCGACGATCGTACTGACCGGCAAGGGATTTGGCGTCACCAATCTCGTCGTCCTCGACCAGCAGGGCAATCCGATCGTCGATGAGCAAATAACCGTCGTGCGCCAGGCAGCGTCGTCGGTGCGCATCTATCGGCGTTCCGAAGTACAGACCATGTCCTGCGCGCCATATTGCGAAAGCTCGTATAAGAGCGATGCCGAGAAGGCCTCTGAAGCCGAAATGAGCGCCGTGCATTAGCTAGCCGACGTCTCCGTCTTTGGCGGGAACGTGCTTCGGTTATCGCCAGGTTAAGGCCTTCCCGTTGAATTTAACGGTCATTCCAACCGGACTTCAATCGGTTCCGACTAACGGTGGACCGATACAGAAGCGGGCATCGGCGGGCAGCGGACATGAGCAAGGTAGGACGAGCAGGTTCTCCAAGACGGTTTTTGGGCGACCGCCGCGGAAGCACGGCGATCGAATTCGCCATGCTTGCAATTCCTTTCGCGCTTCTTGTCTTCGCCATCCTGGAGAGCTGCATTTCTTTTGCCGCACAGGAAGTGATGGCAAACGCAACCGACGACATCGCGCGCCAACTGCGTACCGGCCAACTAAGACCGGCCGATGTGTCCGGCACCAAGCTGCGGGATATGATCTGCACCAAATTGGAGATCATGGTCGCCAAGACCTGTCCCGGATTGCTGGTGGACTTGCGCGAATATCCGACCTTCGCCGATGCGGCGCTGGCCGGTTTCAAGATCCAGGATGGCGACGTCGTGCTGACCAAAGGCACGAGCACACAGACCTTCACCGTCGCACCTGGCCTGGCGGAGTCGAGAAACATGCTGCGTGTTTTTTACAAATGGCCGGTGATGACCGACTTCATGGCCAAATCGATGGCCAACCTGAAGGACGGCAAAACGCTGCATTTTGCTTCGATCACTTGGCAGAACGAGCCGTTCGACAACTGAACCACGTAGTCGCTTGAAAAGGGCAAAGCCATGATTCGTGCGGGGGCACAGCTGGGCATCGCAGGGATTTGTACAAGAGCAGTCCGGCTTTGCTCGGACCGCCGCGGTATTGCGGCTGTCGAGTTTGCCCTCATCGTGCCTATCCTGTTGATCATGTACTTTATGACAATGGAGGCCTCGCAAGCCATCGAGACCAGCAAGAAGGTCAGCCGCATCGGCAGCATGGTAGCGGACCTCGTCACGCAGCAGCAGACCGTCAAGGCGGCCGATGTCGATGCCATCATGGCGATCGGCAGTTCCACGCTCCAGCCCTACAACCGCTCGAAACCGAAGATCATTATCACGGCGATACAGGTGACGAACGAGACGACGCCGAAAGTCCTGGTCGTGTGGTCGCGCAAGCTGGTCGATGGCGTCTCTAGCGTCGACGCGGTCAAGGATTCCACCACGACGGTCCCGAGCGCGCTCAAGATCAAAGGCACGTTCCTCATTCGGGTCGAAAGCGATCTCGCCTACAAGCCAATCATCACCTGGTCGGCGGACGGCCAAAGCCGGTTCGGGTTGAGCTCGGTCTTCAATTCGATATCGATGGCGGAAACTTATTATCTGCGGCCGCGCAGGAGCCCGACCATTCCGTGCAGCGATTGCTGACGCCTGAAGCCCGCTAACCGGTCTGTTGCTATTGCTTGCGACTGCGGGCCGAGACTAGACGCACGATGGCTGCAGCCAGCACATAGTCCCTCGACCGGCAACGGTTCGGCGACGATACCGATACGGAGCGTTCCGATAACATCGCGCCAATCGGCTCGCGCCAGGTTTGTGCAAGACGCATCCAGCAGCAAAGCCAGTACGGTGGCGAATGCTGTCAGGGCAAGCCTCATGCGAGCTCCGCGCCGCGCATTTCCATCCGCAGATCGACCATGCCGCGATTCGTCTCTCCGGGACCAGCACGCCAAGCCGTGCTGTTTGGGTTTCCGAATTGCCAATGGTGGCGCGGAACCCTATGTCTGAGCCAACACACAGGCAATGATGAACCTTTCGATGGCACGCGCCTTCCTTTTTGTCCTCGACTCCTTCGGCATCGGCGGCGCGGCCGATGCCGAACGTTATGGCGACACCGGCTCCAATACGTTCGCACACATCGCGCGGGCCTGCGCAGAGGGCCGCGCCGATCGCGAAGGCCTGCGTGCCGGACCCCTTCTTGTACCAAACATGCTCGCGCTCGGTCTCGGCCAGGCCGCGGCAACGGCAACGGGTTTCAGGTTTGAGAATGCCGGCAGTGCACCGCTTGCCGCCGCCTTTCACGGCGCGGCCCAAGAGGTTTCGAGCGGCAAGGACACGCCATCGGGCCATTGGGAAATAGCCGGCCTGCCGGTCCGTTTCGACTGGGGTTACTTCCCAGACAAGATTCCCGCCTTTCCGGCCGAGTTGACCGAAGCAATGGTGCGTGAAGGGAAGGTGCCTGGCATCCTCGGCAATTGCCATGCTCCGGGCACCGAGATTATCGAACGGTTCGGCGAAGACCATATCCGCACCGGCAAGCCGATCTGCTACACCTCGATCGACTCCGTCCTGCAGATCGCCGCGCATGAGGTTCATTTCGGCCTGGAACGGCTTTACGAGTTCTGCAAAGTGGTGCGCAGGCTCGTCGATCCGCTGAATATCGGCCGCGTCATCGCGCGGCCGTTTATCGGTGAAACCGCCGCCACGTTCGAGCGAACGCATAATCGTCGCGACTATGCCGTACCGCCACCGGAACCGACGCTGCTCGACCGGCTGACGGCGCGCGGCAGCCGGGTTATCGCGATCGGCAAGATCGGCGACATTTTCGCCCATCGGGGGATCTCGGAAGTCCGCAAGGCTGCCGGCAACATGGCGATGTTCGACAAAACGCTTGGTGCCATGGAAGACGCCCGCGACGGCGACCTCGTCTTCGCAAACTTTGTCGACTTCGACACCGAGTTCGGGCATCGGCGCGACGTTGCGGGATATGCCGCCGCACTCGAAGCTTTCGACCGGCGCCTGCCCGAGGCATTCGCACGGCTGAGGCCAGGCGATCTGCTCATCTTGACCGCCGATCACGGCAATGATCCGACGTGGCGCGGCACCGACCACACGCGCGAGCGTATTCCGATTATCGGGACACGGCCGGGTTTCAAAGGCGCAGACATCGGACTGAGGACAACATTTGCCGACATCGGCGAAACCGTGGCCGAACATCTCGGGCTGGCGCGCGGCCGTCACGGCACCTCCTTCCATGCCACGATAGGTGGCCATGCCTGAGCTGCCGGAGGTAGAGACAGTCAGGCGCGGTCTGCAGCCGGCCCTTGAAGGTGCCCGCATTGTCGGTGTCGAGGCACGCCGGCCGGATTTGCGGTTTCCGTTCCCCGAGAGATTTTCGGAGCGGCTGACCGGCAAGACGATTGCGGCGCTCGGCCGCCGTGCCAAATATCTGACAATGCACATGGACAACGGCCCGGTTCTGATCTGCCATCTCGGCATGTCGGGTTCGTTTCGCATCGAAACGGCCGACGAGAGCGCAACGCCCAGCGTGTTCCACCACGAACGCTCGAAAAACACTGCTCACGATCACGTCGTCTTCGACATCGCATCCCCTGCCGGCGTCCGCTCTCGCGTGATCTTCAACGACCCGCGCCGCTTCGGGTTCATGCTGTTTTCGGAAGGCGAGCCCGACATGCATCCGATGCTGGCGGGATTAGGCGTCGAGCCTACAGGCAACGCACTGGACGGCGCGCTGCTCGCTTCGTTGCTGAAAGGTCGCAAGTCACCGCTGAAAGCGGCACTTCTGGACCAGAGGCTGATTGCCGGGCTAGGCAATATCTACGTCTCGGAAGCGCTTTGGCGGGCCGGCCTATCGCCGCTGCGCGAAGCGGGCACCCTCGCGAGAGCCGGCAAGAAAGCCAAAGAGCAGAGCGAACGCCTGGCCGAAGCAATCCGCTCGGTCGTCGCCGATGCGATCGCCGCCGGCGGCTCGTCGTTGCGCGATCATATGAAGACCGATGGATCACTGGGCTACTTCCAGCATTCCTTCGCGGTTTACGATCGCGAGGGGGAAGGCTGCTCCAAGCCTGGTTGTGGCGGCCACATCGAGCGTATCGTGCAAAGCGGTCGTTCGACCTTCCACTGCCGGGCCTGTCAGGCTTGAACCAGAACCGAGGAGGAGCAAAGCATGGGCTATGAAACCATCATCGTCGAAACCCGCGGCAAGGTCGGGCTGATTACGCTGAACCGGCCGCAGGCGCTCAACGCGCTGAATTCACAAGTGCTCGCGGAACTGGTCGCGTCGGTGAATAGCATGGGCGCCAATGCCGACATCGGCGCCATGGTCATCACTGGTTCGGAAAAGGCTTTCGCGGCAGGTGCCGATATCAAGGAAATGCAGTCCATCTCCTATGTGGATGCCTATCTGCAGGATTTCTTCGTCGGCTGGGAAGAATTTACGCGGGCACGAAAGCCGATCATCGCGGCGGTGGCGGGCTATGCGCTGGGGGGCGGCTGCGAACTGGCGATGATGTGCGACTTCATCATCGCCGCCGACACTGCCAAGTTTGGCCAACCCGAGATCACGCTGGGCGTCATGCCCGGCATGGGCGGATCGCAGCGCCTGACCCGCTTTGTCGGCAAGTCGAAGGCGATGGATATGTGCCTGACGGGTCGAATGATGGACGCAGCCGAGGCCGAGCGTTCCGGCCTTGTCTCGCGCGTGGTGCCAGCCGGCGAGTTGATCGAGGAAGCGCTTAAGGCAGCGGCCAAGATCGCTGGTTTTTCCTTGCCGTCGGTGATGATGGCAAAGGAGGCCGTCAACCGCGCCTATGAGACGACGCTCACCGAGGGTCTGCGGTTCGAGCGCCGGCTGTTTCATTCGCTGTTTGCGCTGGATGACCAGAAGGAAGGCATGGCGGCCTTCAGCGGCAAGCGGAAGCCGAATTTCACGAACCGATGAGATGACGAAGGCGCCGGTCAAAAAGAAAGCGCTGCAGCGTTGACGCGCCGGAAAAGCTGAACTATAAGCCGCACCAACCGAGGCGGCCCTGTGGCTGCCCGTTTGTTTTTTGCGCCCTGCGGTATCCCGCAAGCGCCCACCAGATCAGAAGAGAGGCACCATGGCCAATACCTCCTCGGCCAAAAAGGCAACGCGCAAGATCGCCCGTCGCGCAGCGATCAACAAGAACCGCCGCTCCCGCGTCCGGACCTACATCCGCCAGGTCGAAGAGGCGCTCGCGGCCGGCGATAAGGCGGCCGCACAGGCTGCCTTCAAGGTGGCCGAGCCGGAATTGATGCGCGCCGCGACCAAGGGCGTGGTGCACAAGAACACGGCATCGCGCAAGGTGTCGCGGCTGGCCCAACGGGTCAAGGTGCTGTCGGCCTAATATATCTTTTCCTGAACTGCGCTTCTTCAAACCCGGCCAATCGCGCCGGGTTTTTTTCGTTTGCCGGCAAGTACTTAAAAGAAAGCCCGCAAAATGGCGCTCCGCGTGCATTTCAAAATTCGAAATGCTTTGCCGGCGTATACATACCCGCTGATATTCGCAGCCTTCGAAACCGTCAATGCGAAAATTTCCGAGCGTCACAGATTACTGTTTTTTTTCAGAGGCTTACCGATGGTGATCCACAGCTTGTTCACATCGGCTGTGGCCGATAGGCGGCAATTGGCTGTCAAGTGAATTATTTCAGAAAATTTCGCGTTGTGTGGCCTTTTTCACATTCGCCGGAAAAGGGTTTGAATCACAATGGCTTTGTCAAAATCAACTGTTGCGGCATGGCGTTCGAAACGTCCCTTGCTAGTCAGATTCCTTAAAAATCCGTTAGGGGTGGCCTTGCCCTATCCACAGCGATTTCGGTAATGTCTGTCCATCGAAGGGACGGGCCCTTGGCCCTTGACCAGCCTGAAACCGGCCAGCTCAAATTGGCAGAGTTTACACCGCGGATTCAACTCCGCGGACGGGGTTGGTTTGTCTTTTCGATACGGTAGGGGACTGGCGTAATTGTACATGGCAGGTCGACGGTGCGCCGGCGGTTTTTCGCCGGACGGCATTTTGTTGCCCTGACATGACCAAAGCGGATCGGCTCTTCGGCGCCGGACCGACAACGAGGCGATTCATCAGCCGGCGGCGGCGATGGTGTCGCCGCGAAGACACGGTCGCCGGAAACATGGATGCAGGAGGCGCATCCCCGGCGGAAAACAGGTACAAGAGACAAGGAACTCGATCATGCAGAGCGGCGGCATCGAAAGGGAGCTTACAGGCGACCTCCCATTTCCTGGAACGTTAATCGGAAGGAACGACATGGCGGCTTCCAATGAAGCTGAACAGAAGTTCGATCGGGTCAAGGCCCAGTTGAAGGCGCGTCTGGGAACCGAGGTCTATTCGAGCTGGTTCGGGCGCATGAAGGTCGCTGAATCCTCTAAGGGCATTGTCCGCATCTCAGTGCCAACCGCATTCCTGCGTTCATGGATCAACGGCCACTATCTCGATCTCATCACCGAGTTGTGGAAGCACGAGGATCCGGAGATCCTCAAGATCGAGATCGTGGTTCGCACCGCCACACGGCAGGGCCGCAACAGCGTCGAGCCAGAAGTGGCCCCGGCGCGCAAGATGACCAGACAGACGCAAACCGCGCTCTCTGCGGGCACGGCGAGCCCCAGCAGGGTCGAACGGGTCCCGGTACCCCGCCCGGGGATGCCCGCAGAAACCGAGTTCCGGCACAATGTTCTCGGTTCGCCACTCGATCCACGCTATACTTTCACCTCCTTCATCGAAGGACCATCGAACCGAGTGGCTTTTGCCGCCGCCAAGGCGGTCGCGGAATCGCAGTCGAGCGCGGTGCGTTTTAATCCGCTCTTTCTTCACGCGACGGTCGGGCTGGGCAAAACGCACCTGTTGCAGGCGATCGCCGCAGAATCGCTGAAGCAGAACCCGAAATCGCGGGTCGTCTATCTGACGGCTGAGTATTTCATGTGGCGGTTCGCCACCGCGATCCGCGACAACAACGCACTGACGCTGAAAGAACAGCTGCGCGACATCGACCTCCTCATCATCGACGACATGCAGTTCCTGCAGGGCAAGTCGATCCAGCACGAATTCTGCCATTTGATCAACATGCTGCTCGACAGCGCCAAGCAAGTGGTGGTCGCTGCCGACCGGCCGCCGTCGGAATTGGAGTCGCTGGAGCCACGCGTCCGCTCGCGCCTCAACGGCGGCGTCGCGCTGGAAATGTCAGCCCCGGATTTCGCCATGCGTATCGGTATGCTCAAGCTCAGGCTTGCCACCGCCAAGCTCGACGATGCGTCGCTCGATATTTCCGAAGAGATCCTCAACCACGTCGCCCGCACGGTGACCGGCAGCGGACGCGAGCTCGAAGGTGCCTTCAACCAGCTTTTGTTTCGCCAATCCTTCGAACCGCAGATCACCATCGACCGCATCGACGAGATCCTTGGTCACATCTATCGTTCGGGCGAACCCAAGCGGGTGCGTATCGAGGACATCCAGCGCATCGTCGCGCGCCACTACAACGTGTCGAAGACCGAACTTCTGTCCAACCGGCGCACACGCACCATCGTCAAGCCACGGCAGGTCGCCATGTATCTGTCGAAGGTGATGACGCCGCGCTCGCTGCCGGAGATCGGGCGGCGGTTCGGCGGTCGTGACCATACGACCGTGCTGCATGCGGTGCGCAAGATCGAGGATCTTTCCGGTGCCGACAACACACTGGCGCAGGAACTCGAATTGCTGAGAAGGCTGATCAACGACCAGGCCTGACGGCCCGAAAAACGCCGGCTCGCGGACTCCGGCCTTTTTATCCCCGGAAAGCCCGTGCAGCCGGTCCGAACCGGTGGCGCGGGCTTGCGTTTGCCGGGTTTTTCCTGTCAGTTTACGCAGATTCTGAGCCTGTTCAGACCTTTCGCGGGGCGCCGCTTGCCGGAGACCCGTTCATTCATTCAAGCGAGCCTGTTTTGTCATGCGTGTTATCCTGGAACGGTCAAATCTCCTGAAGTCGCTCAACCATGTTCACCGCGTGGTCGAGCGGCGCAATACCATTCCGATCCTGTCGAACGTGCTGCTCAGCGCCGAGGGGGCCAGCCTTGAAATGAAGGCGACCGACCTCGACCTGGAGGTGACCGAAGCAACGCCGGCAAAGGTCGAACGTGGCGGGGCGACGACGGTCCCGGCACATCTGCTCTACGACATCGTGCGCAAGCTTGCCGACGGCGCGGAGGTGGCGCTGAAGACCGACGAAGACGGCAACGCCATGACGGTGACGTCGGGGCGCTCGAGCTTCCGCCTGCAATGCCTGCCGCAGTCCGACTTTCCCGAGCTTTCAGCCGGGTCGTTCTCGCATATTTTCCGGCTCGATTCCTTCGGACTAAAGGGCCTCATCGAAAAGACCCAGTTCGCCATCTCGACCGAGGAGACGCGCTATTATCTGAACGGCATTTATCTGCACACGCACGAGGCCGGCGGCAAGCTGAAGCTGCGCTCTGTCGCGACCGACGGCCACCGGCTGGCGCGCGCCGAGATCGATGCGCCGGCAGGCTCTGAGGGCATGCCCGGCGTCATAATCCCGCGAAAGACGGTCAGCGAGCTGCAAAAGCTGGTCGACGATCCCGATGTTGCAGTCACCACCGAATTGTCCGACACCAAGATCCGTTTCACCATCGGCAGCGTTATCTTGACCTCCAAGCTGATCGACGGCACTTTCCCGGATTACCAGCGCGTCATTCCGACCGGCAACGACAAGAAGCTGATTATCGATCGCCAGAGTTTCGCCGCTGCCGTCGATCGCGTTTCGACCATTTCGTCCGAACGCGGCCGGGCGGTGAAGCTTTCGATCGCCGAAGGGCAGGTCACGCTTGCGGTCAACAACCCGGATTCGGGCAGTGCCACCGAGGAACTGGCGGCCGACTATTCGTCCGATCCGATTGAAATCGGCTTCAACGCCAAATACCTGCTCGACGTTGCCGCGCAACTGACCGGCACGGAGGCGAAGTTCATGCTGGCGGATGCCGGTTCCCCGACACTGATCCACGATATGGCCGACGAGACCGCGCTCTACGTGCTGATGCCGATGCGGGTGTAGGGCCCGAACGGGGCCATCTTGCTGTCGTGACCAGATCTGCAAAACCGCAGCAGACGTACATAAGTAAGCTCATACTTACGAATTTCCGCAACTATGCGGCGTTGGCAATCGACCTTGATCCCGGCGCTGTCGTTTTCTCCGGCGACAATGGCGCCGGCAAGACCAATCTGCTTGAAGCGATCTCGCTGCTCACGCCGGGCCGCGGCCTGCGCCGCGCACCCTATTCCGAGGTGGCGCGCGAAGGCGGCGACGGTGGCTTTGCGCTGCATGCCCGGCTTGACGGGCCGGAAGGCCAGGTCGAGATCGGTACCGGAATATCGGGCAGCGACGGCGAAGCCGGCCGGCGGGTGCGGATCAACGGCGCGACGGCACGCTCAGCCGAAGACATGCTGGAATGGCTGCGCGTGGTCTGGCTGACACCGGCCATGGACGGCCTGTTCCCCGGGCCGGCTGCCGACCGCCGGCGCTTCCTAGACCGGCTGGTGCTGGCGATCGATCCTGGCCACGGCCAGCGCGCGCTTGACTACGAAAAGGCAATGCGCGGCCGCAACAGACTGCTCGCCGACGGTTCACGCGACGGTGCCTGGTTCGATGCGATCGAGATGCAAATGGCCGAGACCGGCGTGGCGATTGCCGCGGCGCGTGCCGAACTGGTGCGCCTGCTCGCCGCCATGATCGACCGGCTGCCCGGCGACGGACCGTTTCCGCAAGCCGACATCGGCATCTCTGGCGAACTGGAAGGCGAACTCGGTATTTTGCCGGCCGTCGACGTAGAGGAACGGTTCCGTCGTGCGCTTGCCCAGGGGCGCGACCGCGACCGCACCGCCGGACGCACGCTCGACGGCCCGCACCGTTCCGACCTCGTGGTGCGCCACCGGCCCAAGGCGATGCCGGCCGAGCTCTGTTCGACCGGCGAGCAGAAGGCGCTGCTGGTCGGCATTGTCTTGTCGCATGCGCGGCTAACCGGTGAGATGTCGGGCATGACACCGATCCTGCTGCTCGACGAGATCGCCGCCCATCTCGACGGCGGTCGACGGGCGGCCTTGTTCTCGATCCTGGAGGAACTAAACTGCCAGGCCTTCATGACCGGGACCGATGCCGCGTTGTTTGACAGCCTCAAGGGACGCGCGCAATTCCTGACCGTCGATCACGGCACGGTCAGGCCGACCATTTGAACTTGGTTCATGGCGCACTTCTGAGCGGCATGCATTGATACCTGACAAGCTTTTTCCTCCGCTATATGGTCCGGCGATGATCACAGCCGCCCTCACCGATGAAGAGCTCGAACGCTACGCCCGCCACATCGTGCTGCCCGAGATCGGCGGCGCCGGCCAGCAGCGGCTGAAGCGGGCGCGGGTGCTCGTCATTGGCGCCGGCGGATTGGGAGCGCCTGTGCTCGAATATCTCGCCGCCGCAGGGATTGGCACTCTCGGTATCGTCGACGACGACATCGTTTCGCTTTCCAACCTGCAACGACAAGTGATCCACGGCACGGACATGGTCGGCATGGCAAAAACCGACAGTGCCAGAGCGGCGATCATCCGCATCAATCCAAACGTCGTCGTGGAAGAGCACAATTTCAGGCTGACCGTCGACAACGCCCCTACCCTCATTGCCCGTTATGACATCGTCGTTGACGGCTCCGACAATTTCGAGACACGCTACGCGGTGGCCGACGCCTGCGCCGCGGAAAGCCGGCCGCTCGTGCATGCCGCCGTTGGCCGCTTCGACGGCTCGGTCACCGTACTGAAGCCATTCGAAACCGGCCCGGACGGCAAGTTGAACCCAAGCTACCGCGATCTCTTTCCCGAGGCGCCGCCGCCGGGACTTGTGCCATCCTGCGCGGTGGCCGGCATTGTCGGCGCGCTGACCGGGGTCATCGGCACGCTGCAAGCCATGGAAGCGATCAAGCTGATCACCGGGATTGGCGAGCCGCTGGTCGGACGACTGCTGCTCTACGATGCGCTGGCGGCACGCTTCGACACGATCCGCTACAAGCGAACCAGCCCGTGAGCCTGCCTGCCGACGTTTCCATCGTGCAGCTTGCGGCCGATTTCGACCGTTGGGACGAGGTGCTGGCGCTGGTCATGCGCGCCTTCGCCTTTATGGACGAGGTTATTGACCCGCCGTCCTCGGCGCATCGGCTCACCGTTGAAAATCTCAGGGCTAGAGCGCTGGAGGAGACAGCATTCCTGGCGCTGAAGGAAAACGAGATCGTCGGTTGCGTCTTCATCCTGAAGCGCGCAGACGAGCTCTATGTTGGAAAGCTCGCGGTCGAGCCGGTTCTTCAGGGACAAGGCATTGGAAAACAGCTGATGCAGGCCGTCGAAGATCTTGCCCGCAGCCACAACAGGACCGCCATCGAGCTCCAGACGCGGGTCGAGCTGACCGGAAATCACGCAGCCTTTGCCCGCCTCGGTTTTCGTGAAACCGAACGGACAGCGCACAAGGGCTACGACCGGCCGACCTCAGTCACCATGCGCAAGGCATATTCGTAAGCCAAAGCTATCCAACGACGAACGCGCGGTTGCCGCGGCAAGACCGTGCCGGCGTGACGGCAGGTCACGCCCTCAACGGCAGCACGCGGTCGGGCGGGCGATGACCATCGAAGAAGGCGCGGATATTGATGATCACCTTCTCGCCCATGTCGATACGGCCTTCGAGCGTCGCCGAGCCCATATGCGGCAACAGCACGACCTTGCCTTTGTGGGCAAGTTTCAGCAGCTTGCTGTTCAGCGCCGGCTCGTGCTCGTAGACGTCGAGGCCGGCGCCGGCGATCTTGCCGTCATGGATGAGCTTGACCAGCGATTCCTCATCGATGATATCGCCGCGCGCGGTGTTGACTATGTAAGCTGACGGTTGCAGAAGCGCCAGCCGCCGCGCCGAAAGCAGGTGGAAGGTTGCCGGTGTCGATGGACAATTGACCGAGATAATGTCCATGCGGGCGAGCATCTGGTCAAGGCTTTCCCAATACGTGGCTTCCAACTCGTCCTCGATTGCCGGCAGTACGCGGTGGCGGTTGTGGTAGTGGATCGAGAGGCCAAACGCCTTGGCACGCCTGGCGACGGCGGTGCCGATGCGACCCATGCCGACAATGCCGAGCCGTTTGCCCCAAATGCGCCGGCCGAGCATCCAGGTCGGCGACCAGCCCGCCCATTTCTTATCGCCGGTCAGCACGTTGGCGCCTTCGGCCAGCCGCCGCGGTACGGCCAGCATCAGCGCCATGGTCATGTCGGCCGTATCTTCGGTCAGCACGTTCGGCGTGTTGGTCACGGTGATGCCTTTCTTGGCCGCTGCCGCAACGTCGATCTTGTCTACCCCATTGCCGAAATTGGCGATCAGCTTGAGGTTGTCGCCGGCCTGGGCAATCAGCGCCGCGTCGATATTATCGGTGACGGTCGGCACCAGCACGTCGGCCTCCTTGACCGCAGCCACCAGTTCCGGCTGCGTCATCGGCCTGTCCTCCACATTCAAGCGGGCGTCGAACAACTCGCGCATGCGGGTCTCGACCGGGTCGGGCAATTTGCGCGTGATGACGACGAGGGGCTTCTTTTTGCCTGCCATTGTTTTCCTCGAACCCGATCTCGTTGAGACCTCTTTAACCAAGAACGGCGAAACTGAGTGCCGATCGCGGTACCGGTCATTCATGTAACAAGCGGTTCCGCCGAAGACAAAGAAAAAGGGGCGAAGGCCGATGGGCCGGCGCCGAAAGGAACGAAAGTGTCTGGTTTCGCGTCGCTCCGCCTGACCCTCAGTGCAGCATTCCTCGGCGCTCTCATCCATAGCCCACTGGTGATGGCGCAAAGTGCCGCCGCACCCGCCCAGAGCATCACGCTCGGACCAAGCGGCTTGCCACTGCCGCGCTTCGTCAGCCTGAAATCCGGCCGCGTCAACTCGCGCGTTGGGCCGGGCGTCAATTATTCCGTCGACTGGATGTATATGAAGCCCGGCCTGCCGATGGAGATCATCCAGGAGTTCGATACGTGGCGCCGTGTGCGTGATGCCGACGGCTCGGAAGGCTGGATCAATCAGTCGCTGCTTTCGGGCCGTCGCACGGCGATCGTCGCCCCCTGGCAGCGCGGCAAGGACGCTCGCGTCAACCTCCTTGACGACCCGGCAAAAGACGCAGGCGTCATCGCGATCCTCGAACCGGGGGTGATGGGCACGATCAAGTCCTGCGATGGCCAGTGGTGCGAAATGACCTTCGACGGCCATACCGGCTGGCTCGCGCAGTCGCTGGTCTGGGGTGCCTATCCCGGCGAAAAGGTCAAGAACTGACTTTCCGAACCGCAGGTCGGGCCAGCGCTGCAAGCACCGGATCCGGCATTTGTTTCGCTGGTCTTCGGTTCGGGGATGGTTTAGCGGCCGATGCGGCCGAGATGGGTATCCTGGAAACTGCTTGACAGCTTCAAACCATAGCCCAGAGCGCGGTCGATGGCGATGTGGGCGATCCAGATCAGCGCGACAGCTACCGCCATTGCATTGTCAAAGACGCTGCCGACAAGCGCCAGCAGAACGGGGAAGATCAGTATGTGCAAGGCGTTGTAGGCGACGGCCCCGACGCGCGGCCCGGCGATGTAACCCAGCATCGACAGGTCGGGCGCCAGAATGAGCACGGCAAACAGCCACCAGGAAACACCGGCGATTGCATAGAAGATAAGAGCCGCCACCGCGACGGCGACCCATTCGAGCCGGAGCGTCAAATCCAGGAATTTCATAAGTGCCGGTCAGTCGCAGCGTTTCGGACGCAGTCTCACCACGATATCGACATTGGCGATCTCCATGCCCTCCGGCGGCTCCGGCAGGTTGGAAACCGTCACCGGGCCGCTGTCAATATCGAAGATCCTGTTTTCGCCCTCGATATAGAAATGATGGTGATCGGAGGTGTTGGTGTCGAAATAAGTCTTCGCCCCCTCGACGGCAAGGATGCGCAGAAGACCGGCCTGGGTAAACTGGTGCAGAGCATTGTAGACGGTGGCCAGAGACACCGGCACGCCGGCGGCAAGCGCCTCCTCGTGCAGTTCCTCGGCCGAAAGATGGCGGTCGCCCTTGGCGAAAAGCAGATCGGCCAGCGCGATGCGCTGGCGTGTCGGCCTCAGACCGGCCTCACGAACCCGCTTGTCCACAGCGACATTATCCTTCCGGCAACCCAGATCCATCTATCCGTCGCGCTCACAGTTCCGCCTCAGACGGTCCAAAATGGCAGAAATTGAGCATCTGCCGAAACTGGACGTGTCCTGACATATATTCTGTCGACCGAATGCGATCAATAGCGCGCATTGACCCGGGCAGACGGGCAGGTTAAGCGCAAACGCCGGTTTCCGGCCTGAAACAGATTGTGTTAGGAAACCACCGACAAGGGCGCCTTTCGCCCGGGACGATCACGGGGACGAGATTGATGGCGGATCCGAAATCCAGCTACGGTTACGAGGAATTGCTTGCCTGCGCCCGCGGCGAGCTGTTCGGACCGGGAAATGCGCAGCTGCCCTATCCGCCGATGCTGATGTTCGACCGCATCACCGAGATCAGCGAGACCGGCGGTGCGTTCGACAAGGGTTTCATCCGCGCGGAATTCGACATCAAGCCGGATTTGTGGTTTTTCGCCTGCCATTTCATCGGTAATCCGATCATGCCGGGATGCCTGGGCCTGGACGCCATGTGGCAGTTGACGGGGTTCTATCTCGGATGGCTCGGTGAACCCGGCAAGGGGATGGCGCTGTCGACCGGTGAGGTGAGGTTCAAAGGCATGGTCACGCCTTCGGTCAAGAAGGTGGAGTATGGCGTCGACTTCAAGCGCGTGATGCGCGGTCGGCTTGTGCTGGGCATCGCCGATGGCTGGCTGAAGGCAGATGGCGAGCCCATATACGCGGCAACGGATCTGAAGGTCGGTCTGTCCAAGCAATCGGCCGCCGTCTGAACGAAGACCCTACAGTACGACGTCTTGGACGTCTGATGAACGCTGTAGCACTTTAATTTTGCGCATGGTTCCATTCCGGAAATTGATTTCAGGTTCGGGGTCGGCGCTGGAAGGAGTTGCGAATGAGACGGGTCGTAGTCACAGGTCTCGGCATCGTGTCGTCGATAGGCAACAATGCCAACGAGGTGCAGACCTCGCTGCACGATGCCAGATCCGGCATCAGCTTCTCCGACTCTTTCGCCGAGCATGGCTTCCGTTGCCGGGTGTGGGGTGCGCCGACGCTGGACCCATCGGGCATGATCGACCGTCGCGCCATGCGCTTCCTGTCGCAGGGTGCTGCCTGGAACCATGTCGCAATGGACCAGGCGATCGCAGACGCCGGCCTCGACGAGGCCGACATCACCAATGAGCGCACCGGTATCGTGATGGGCTCCGGCGGACCGTCGACCCGTGCAATCGTCGAGGCGGCCGAGACCACGATCAAAAACGGCAGCCCCAAGCGGATCGGGCCGTTCGCGGTGCCAAAAGCGATGTCGTCGACCGCGTCGGCGACGCTTGCCACCTGGTTCAAGATCCACGGCGTCAACTATTCGATCTCATCGGCCTGCTCGACGTCTGCGCATTGCATCGGCAATGGCTACGAGCTGATTCAGTGGGGCAAGCAGGACATCGTCTTCGCCGGCGGCCATGAGGATCTCGACTGGACGATGTCGGATCTCTTCGATGCCATGGGCGCCATGTCGTCCAAGTTCAACGACAGGGCGTCGGTCGCCTCACGCGCCTACGACGTCGATCGCGACGGTTTCGTCATTGCCGGCGGCGCCGGCGTGCTGATTCTTGAAGAGCTCGAGCATGCCAAGGCACGCGGCGCCAAGATCTATGCCGAGATCGTCGGCTATGGCGCGACATCGGACGGCTACGACATGGTGGCGCCGTCGGGCGAAGGCGCGGCGCGCTGCATGAAGCAGGCGCTCGCAACGGTGTCCTCGCCGGTCGACTACATCAATACGCACGGCACCTCGACGCCGGTCGGCGACTCCAAGGAAATGGGCGCCATCCGCGAGGTGTTCGGCGAGAAGATGCCTTTCATCACGTCGACCAAATCGTTAACCGGCCATTCTCTGGGCGCCGCCGGCGTGCAGGAATCGATCTACTCGATCCTGATGATGCAAGGCGGCTTCATCGGCGAGAGCGCCCACATTGAGAACCTCGATCCGGAATTCGAGGGCATGCCGATCGTGCGCAAGCGCATCGACGATGCAAGGATCGACACCGTTTTGTCCAATTCGTTCGGTTTCGGTGGCACCAACGCAACGCTGATTTTCCAGCGCTATTCCGCATAAGGATTTGCCGATCATGGACGGATTGATGAAGGGCAAGCGCGGGCTTGTCATGGGTGTTGCCAACGATCATTCGATCGCCTGGGGTATCGCCCGCAAACTGTCCGAACATGGCGCGGACCTCGCCTTCACCTATCAGGGCGAGGCCTTCGGGCGCCGGGTCAAGCCGCTCGCCGAGAAATTGGGCGCATCCCTGGTGGTGCCTTGCGACGTCGAGGACAGCGTGTCGGTCGCCGCGACTTTCGAGACTTTGGGGAAGGCGTGGGGCGGGCTGGATTTCGTCGTCCATGCCATCGGCTTTTCCGACAAGAACGAGCTGAAAGGCCTCTACGCCGACACGAGCCGCGACAACTTCATCCGCACCATGGTGATCTCCTGCTACTCCTTCACCGAGATCGCCCGTCACGCCGCCACATTGATGAAGGATAGCGGTTCGATGGTCACGCTGACCTATGCCGGTTCGGTCCGTGTCATGCCGAACTACAACGTTATGGGTGTCGCCAAGGCGGGGCTGGAGGCCAGCGTCCGCTATCTCGCCAACGACTACGGCCCGCGCGGCATCAGGGTGAACGGCATATCGGCGGGACCGGTACGGACGCTTGCGGGCGCCGGGATTTCCGACGCACGCCACATGTTCTCCTACCAGCAGCGCAACTCGCCGCTACGCCGTACAGTGACGATCGATGAAGTCGGCGGCTCCGCGCTCTATTTGCTGTCCGACCTGTCCTCCGGCGTCACCGGCGAAATCCATTATGTCGATTCCGGCTATCACATCGTTTCCATGCCGACGCTTGACGAATTGAAGCAGACCGACGGCGGGCGGGAATAGCGCGAGCGACGTATCGCCGGCTTGCCCCGCAGGATTTCAGCGTCGCGCCGATAAGACCTTGAACATGCCGTCGCGGGCGAGCTCCGCATGGCTGGAGAAGGCGGCCGCCAGCACCGGTTCGTAGGGAAGCTGGCGGTTTGCCACCATGAACAGCCGGCCGCCGGGCTTCAGCGCCTTGCCTGCCGCGCGGATCATGCCGGCACCGATTTCCGGCTCAGTCGCCCGGCTGCGGTGAAAGGGCGGGTTCATGACGACCACGTCGTAGCGGCGCTCGACCGGTTCGCTCAACAGATCTATCCAGAAGAAACGTGGCTCCACGCCTGTGTTGCCGACATTGGCCTTGGCCGCCTCCAGCGCCTCGAAATCCGCTTCGTAAAGGTCAAGCGCCGATATGCCGGGTGAGCGGGCGGCGACTTCGGCGGCGACATAGCCCCAACCGGCACAGAAGTCCGCAACGCTGCCACGCAGATCGTTGGGCAGATTTTCGACTAGCAGCTTCGATCCGGCATCGATCTTGTCGAAGGAAAACATGCCTGGGGCCGTGCGGAAGCGGTCCTCGACCACCAAGTCCGGATTGGCGGCGCGAAGCGTTGCCGCGGCAACGGTATCGGCCGGCCGGCGAAACCAGAAGGCAATGCCGTGATGCTTCGGCAGGTGGCCTTCGAGCGGCACAAGGGCGCCGACATGCTTGCGCAGGCTGGCGATTCCATCGTCCTTGCTGCCGGCGACGACGATCAACCCGCCTGGTGCTGCGCGTTCGACCGCTTCGGCAACGCGCAACTCGTTTTGGCCGCGATGGCGGCCAGCGAGCACAAATGCCGCGTCGAAAGCCTCGCCTTCGACCTGCGGCGTGACCGCGAAGCCGGACGCCTGCAAGGCGCGAAAGTGCGGCCTGAAGCCTTGGACAAGATGAAGCTTGGCATCAAAACTTTCGGGCAAGCGAAAGCCGGGCTCGGCACCGAGAAAGAGTATGCGTTCATCCTTTCGTGGCAGGGAGACAGCACCGGCCTCGAACGGATGGAAAAGCGTTTTCAGCGGCTCGGCGGACATTCACCACTCTTGAACTGCAAGGCTGTTGTTGAAACGCAAACGGGCGCGACCTTCCGGCGCGCCCGCTTCGATTGCATAGTTAGATCAGCTTAGGCGGCGTTTTCTTCGCCTTCGCTCTTCTTGTCGCGAACGATTTCCTTGCCGGTGGCCTGGTCGACGACCTTCATCGACAGGCGGACCTTGCCGCGCTCGTCGAAGCCCATCAGCTTGACCCAGACCTTGTCGCCTTCCTTGACCACATCGGAGGTCTTGGCGACGCGGTCATTGGCGAGTTGCGAGATGTGGACGAGGCCGTCACGCGGACCGAAGAAATTGACGAAAGCGCCGAAGTCGGCGGTCTTGACGACCGTGCCTTCGTAGATTTCACCGACTTCCGGCTCGGCGACGATGGTGTGTATCCACTTCTTCGCCGCCTCGATCTCCTTGGCATTGGCCGAGGCGATCTTGACGGTGCCGTCGTCCTCGATGTTGATCTTGGCGCCGGTCTTTTCGACGATCTCGCGGATGACCTTGCCGCCCGAGCCGATCACGTCGCGGATCTTGTCGGTCGGGATGTGCATGACCTCGATGCGCGGCGCGAACTCGCCGAGCTCGGCACGTGCGCCGGACAGCGCGTGGGCCATTTCGCCGAGAATGTACTGACGGCCATCCTTGGCCTGGTCGAGGGCGATCTTCATGATCTCTTCGGTGATGCCCTCGATCTTGATGTCCATCTGCAGCGAGGTGATGCCGTAGGCGGTGCCGGCAACCTTGAAGTCCATGTCGCCGAGGTGGTCCTCGTCGCCAAGGATGTCGGAGAGCACGGCGAAGCGCTCGCCTTCCTTGATCAGGCCCATCGCAATGCCGGCGACCGGCTTGGCAAGCGGCACGCCCGCGTCCATCAGAGCCAGCGAGGTGCCGCAGACGGTAGCCATCGACGACGAGCCGTTGGACTCGGTGATCTCCGAAACGACGCGCAACGTATAGGGGAACTGGTCGGCGGTCGGCAGCATCGGCCGGATGGCGCGCCAGGCGAGCTTGCCATGGCCGATTTCGCGGCGGCCCGGCGAACCCATGCGGCCGGTTTCACCGACCGAATAGGGAGGGAAGTTGTAGTGCAGGAGGAACTTCTCCTTGTACATGCCGGTCAACGAATCGACATACTGCTCGTCCTCGCCGGTGCCGAGCGTGGCGACGACCAGCGCCTGGGTCTCGCCGCGAGTGAACAGCGCCGAGCCGTGCGTGCGCGGCAGGACGCCGACTTCCGAGACGATCTTGCGGACCGTCTTCAGGTCGCGGCCGTCGATGCGCGAGCCGGTGTCGAGGATGTTCCAGCGCACGACCTTGGCCTGGAGCTCCTTGAACACGGTGCCGATCTGTTCGGACGTGTATTTGGCCTCTTCGCCTTCTGCCGGCGCGAACGCGGCCTTGACCTTCGCCTTGACGGCGTCGACGGCGGCATAGCGCTTCTGCTTGTCGGTGATCTTGTAGGCGTCGCGAAGCTCGCCTTCGACGATCTTGAGCATCTCGGCTTCAAGTGCGGAATAGTCCGGCGCGTTGAAGTCGCGCGGGTCCTTTGCCGCGACTTCAGCCAGCTTGATGATCGCGTCGATCACCGGCTGGAAGCCCCTGTGGCCGAACATGACGGCGCCGAGCATAAGGTCCTCGCCGAGTTCCTTGGCTTCGGACTCGACCATCAGCACGGCGTCGGCGGTGCCGGCGACGACTAGGTCGAGCTTCGATTCCTGCATCTCGTCGACATGCGGGTTGAGCACGTATTCGCCGTTGATGTAGCCGACGCGGGCGCCGCCAACCGGACCCATGAACGGCACGCCGGACAAGGTCAGGGCGGCGGAGGTGGCGACGATCGACAGGATGTCCGGGTCATTTTCGAGATCGTGCTGGACGACGGTGACGACGATCTGGGTGTCGTTCTTGTAGCCTTCGGCGAAGAGCGGCCGGATCGGGCGGTCGATCAGGCGGGAAACCAGCGTTTCCTTCTCGCTCGGACGGCCTTCACGCTTGAAATAGCCACCCGGGATCTTGCCGGCGGCGTAAGTCTTCTCCTGGTAGTTGACCGTCAGCGGGAAGAAATCGAGGCCGGGTTTCGGCTCTTTCATCGAGACGACGGTGGCGAGAACCTTGGTTTCGCCGTAGGTGGCCAGCACCGCGCCATCAGCCTGACGTGCGATCTTGCCGGTTTCGAGAATGAGCGGACGGCCGCCCCATTCGATTTCCACTTTGTGGTAATTGAACATGTCTTGTCCTTCGTATGCGGAAAGGGCCGCGCCGTTTCAGCGTGCGCGGATGCCCCTTTCCCTTGGCTTCCTTTCTCGGGCAGCCACGGGCAAGACAACGGGAAGCTCGGCTATTCAGCGCATTTGCCGCACGAGCGTCCTGCAATCCTGCCCCATGACCGTCCATGGGCGGTTTCGAGCGGCCCTCTGCTGTTTCGAAACCGGGTTGGCCAATCGATCCGAGTGGCCTTGCGCGTGAACCCGAAAACCAGGTTTTCGGAAAATATCCTGCGCAAATCTAAACTTCAGAGCGTCCGCATCCAAACCGATGCGCGGCGCTCTACTTCCTTCATGGAGCCTTGGATGACCCGATGCTCCAATGCGCGACCGGCGGGCTCTCGAAAGAACCCGCCGGTCAATTCGTCAACGGCGCAGACCGAGCTTCTCGATCAGCGTCTGATAGCGCGCGTCGTCCTTGCGCTTGAGATAATCAAGCAGGCTGCGGCGCTGGGAAACGAGAGCGAGCAGACCACGGCGGGAATGGTTATCCTTCTTGTGGTCCTTGAAATGATCGGTCAGGTTCTTGATGCGCTCGGAAAGGATGGCCACCTGGACTTCCGGAGACCCGGTATCGCCCTTGGCGGTTGCGAATTCGCCCATCAATTCCTTCTTGCGTTCGGCAGTAATCGACATCGTGTTTTTCCTTGTCTGTTTGAGGAAACGGGACGCCCTCAGCCGGGATGTCGTCCAGCAGGGGCCGGTGCAAGCAACGCGTCAAAGCGCGAAGCTGCGGCGCATATAGTGCAATTCCGACAAAAAGGCCAGCCTAATTCACAAGCCGGCTTTTTGCTGCATAAACGGGCACTTCCGCCTAGTCAGAGCCATTTCTTCCATTTGAAGTACGCAAAGAGCCCGACCGCAACAAGCGCCATGAAGGCGAGCGACAGCGGATAGCCGTAATAGGCCTTCAGCTCCGGCATGTTCCAGGGCGAGGTGTCGGGGTCGAAATTCATGCCCCATACGCCGACGAGAAAGGTAAGCGGCATGAAGATCACCGAGACGATCGTCAGATAGCTGATGACGTCGTTGGTGCGCGCCTGGCTGAGCGACAAGTGCATCTCGATCAGGCCGGTCAGCATGTCGCGCTGGGTTTCGACCAGTTCGATCAATCGCAGCGAATGATCGAGCGTGTCGTTCAGAAATATCTTGGTTTCGGCCTTCACATAAGAGACGTCGTTGCGGATCATGGTCGCCAGCGCGTCGCGCATCGGCCAAAGCACGCCCTTCAGCACATTGGCATCGCGCCGCAATTCGTGAAGCTGCCGCATCTGATGCTTGTGCGCCTGGTTCAGCATTTGGTCCTCAATGCTGTCGACCAATTCGCCGGCAGCCTCGATCGGCGGGAAATAGCTGTCGACGATGGCGTCGATCAAAGCATAGGCGAGATAGTCGGCGCCGCGCGAGCGCAAGCGGTTGGGCACCGAGCTTGCGATCCGCTTGCGCACGGGATCGAACGGGTCGCCTTCGCGCTCCTGGAAGGTGACGACGAAGTTCCTGCCGAAGAAGACGGCGATCTGTTCGTAGCGGTGCGCGGTGACATCGTCGATCATCCTGACGACAACAAAGGCATGGTCCTCGAAGAAATCCACCTTCGGCCGCTGGCCGGTGTTGACGACATCTTCCAGCGCCAACGGATGCAGGTTGAAGATCCGGCCGATCTCCTCGATCAGCTGGATGTTGGCGAGGCCTGTGCAATCGAGCCAGATAACCGGCCAATTGTGGCAATGGGTGTTGACGTCGTCGATGCTGGCATTGTCGATGGTCTTGAACTTTTCGGGCGAGATCAATGTCAGCCTGAGCTCGGAACGGCGTGCCGCCGGGTCGGCGATCAGCGTGCCCGGCGAAGCCCCGACCGGCGGCCTCCGTGTTTTGAGCGCCGCTCGTTTGTTGACCGTGTCAGCCTTTGCCATGTGCCCCCTCGAGTGCAGCGTCGAACGGCACTACAGCGCAGCGCATCCTTTCGGACGGCAAACGACGCCGTAGGCCTGTTGATTTAGCGCATGATCCTTTCCCAAAATAGAATCCGGTTTGGAGATCATGCGCCGGGCGACAGCTGTTACCCGACAAAGACCCGCTTTGGCTTGAACATGCCTTGCTCGATGGCGCCGATGGCGACCAGCTTGCCGCGCGCGGTGGCGCAGGCCTCCTCAGCTTCAACCGGCGCGTCACGGCCGCGAATGATGACCGGATTGCCGAGGCGGATTTTGGTTGCCGCATCGTCGCTGATCGCAACCTGCGGCAAGCATTCGAGCGCCGCGGCGGTGTCGACCAGAAGTGCATCGATGGTACCGAAGTCGATCGGTGCGTCTGCTGCTTGCGGCTCGCCCTGCTCGCCGAAGCGGGCGGCTTCCAGCTCGGCCAGGGTAACGAAATCTTCATGCGTGAACGGCTCGACCTCGACCCGCCGCAGCTCGGCGATGTGACCGAAGCAGCCAAGGTCGCGGCCCATGTCGCGCGCCAGCGAGCGGACATAGGTGCCCTTGCCGCATTCGACCTCGAAGATGGTGCGATCGGCCATGTGCTCGACCAGATCGAGCCGGCCGATCTCGACCTCGCGTGCCGGAATGTCGATCGTCTCGCCATCGCGGGCAAGGTCGTAGGCGCGCTCGCCGGCGATCTTGATCGCCGAGAATTGCGGCGGTGTCTGCATGATCACGCCGGTATATTTCGAAAGCAGCGCCAGCACTTCGGATTCCGCCGGAAGGCGGTCCGAGCTTTTGGTCGCCGGGCCTTCGAGGTCGTCGGTCGAACGCTCCTCGCCCCAGGCAACCGTGAAGCGGTAGACCTTGGCGCCGTCCTGGACGTATGGCACGGTCTTGGTCGCTTCGCCGAGCGCGATCGGCAGCATGCCGGACGCCAGCGGGTCGAGCGTGCCGGCATGGCCGGCCTTTTCCGCCTGGAACAGCCATTTGATCTTGGCGACGGCTTCAGTCGAGCCCATGCCGACCGGCTTGTCCAGTACCAGCCAGCCCGAGATCGGCCGGCCCTTCTTCTTGCCGCGACGCGCCACTATTCGCTGTCCTTCCGGTCGTCTTTGTCTTTGTCGTCGGCGCTGAGATCGCGCGCCACTTCGGGCGAGTGCAGCAATTCGTTGATCTTCTGGAAATTGTCGTAGCTGGTGTCGAGCCGGAAGCGGAATTCCGGCATGTACTTCATCTGCCGCAGCGCGCCGGAGACACGGCCGCGGACGAACTTCGCATGCTTGTTGAGCGCTTCGACCACCACGCCGGCATCCTTGGCGCCGAGCGGCGAGACGAAGGCGGTGGCGATCTTGAGATCGGGCGACATGCGCACTTCCGAGACCGACACCACGGCATTCTCGATCAACGGATCGAGGATCTCGCCACGTTGCAAGGTTTCCGACAGGGCATGGCGCACCTGCTCGCCGACGCGAAGCATACGCTGGGATGGGCCAGCCGATGGTGGTCTTGGCATGAAAATTCTTCCTTCGCGCGGGTTCGAACCGCCTCAAACCGCTGACTTAACGCCGTTGGGCAGGTTTGGCTACCCTGGGCAACTGACCTTAATAGGTCTTCGTTCTACGACCGAGCCTGAGTTGCCCAGATTTTTATTTTCTCGAGCGCATCGGCGGGAACGACATCCCTTGGGATAAAAACGAAACGGGTACCGTTATCTATGAGGAAAAACAGGTAGTCGTTGCTCAGTTGCACCCGTTCTATCCTTCGATTCTTTATCGAGTTCTCGTCCAAAAACTGTTAATATACCCATCGAAGATCTTTACCGGTTCGGTGATATTGCCAATTTTCTTATTATTTACTTTCCTTTTAAAGAAACCAAAAAAACTACGAGCTACTATAATATATATAGTCCCCATCGCAATTGGGGCGAGAACGTAAATTGTCTCACTGGAGACCACGCCCTTTGAAAGGTACTCCAGCAGAGCGACGGCCAACGCAGATGTCCAGATAATCAAAAGAACTGAGGCTATCAAAATCAGCCAAGCAAGACCTGTGAGAATCCAACGCCTGGATCGACCATACCGCAGGTCGGAAAACGAACGCGCAGCACGTTTAAGCTGCGTATCATTTGTTTGGAAGGTATATTCCCATAGAGGGAACATACCTTCCAGATTTGAAGCGTCCTGGCCCATATCGGTGCCAAGCGCTTTATAGTGTCCTGGTCACCATCTCGACGCGGAAGCACTCGATGACGTCACCGACGCGCATGTCCTCGTAGTTCTGGAAGGCCATGCCGCATTCCTGGCCGCCCGGAACTTCCGAAACCTCGTCCTTGAAGCGCTTCAGGGTCTTCAGCGTGCCTTCGTGGATGACGACGTTGTCGCGGATCAGGCGCACGCCCGCACCACGCTCGACCTTGCCTTCGGTGACACGGCAGCCGGCGATCTTGCCGACCTTGGTGATGTCGAAGATCTCGAGGATCTCGGCATTGCCGATGAAGGTCTCGCGACGCTCCGGCGAGAGCAGGCCGGAGAGCGCCGCTTTCACATCATCGACCAGATTGTAGATGATCGAATAGTAGCGGATCTCGATGCCTGCCGCAGCCGCGGCTGCGCGGGCCTGCGCATTGGCGCGAACGTTGAAGCCGATGATCGCAGCCCCCGAAGTTTCCGCCAGCGACACGTCGCTTTCGGTAATGCCGCCAGCCCCCGCATGGACGATGCGGGCGCGCACCTCGTCGGTGCCGAGATTGTCGAGCGCCGCGTTGATCGCCTCGATCGAGCCCTGCACGTCGCCCTTGATGACCAGCGGGAATTCCTTCAATCCGCTGGTCTGCAACTGCGACATCATCTGTTCAAGCGAGCCGCGCTGGCCGGCATGCCTGGCCACCGCCTTCTCACGCGCCAGACGCTGGCGATATTCGGTGATCTCGCGGGCGCGGGCTTCGTTGTTGACAACGGCGAAGCGGTCGCCGGCCAGCGGCGTACCTTGCAGACCGAGGACTTCCACCGGCATTGCCGGCGGCGCTTCCTTGACCTGCTCGCCGCGATCATTGACGAGCGCGCGTACCCGGCCCCATTCGTTGCCGGCGACGAGAATGTCGCCCGGCATCAACGTGCCGGTCTGCACCAGCACGGTAGCGACTGGGCCGCGGCCCTTGTCGAGCTGGGCTTCGATGACCACGCCTTCGGCGGTGCGGTCCGGATTGGCCTTCAGGTCGAGGATTTCGGCCTGCAGCAGGATCGCTTCGAGCAACTTGTCGAGATTGATGCCCTTGGTCGCCGACACCTCGACATCCAGCATCTCGCCGCCCATCGATTCGACGAACACCTCGTGGCGCAGCAGTTCCGAACGCACCTTCTGCGGGTCGGCGTCATGCTTGTCGATCTTGTTGATCGCCACAATGATCGGAACGCCGGCCGCCTTGGCATGATTGATCGATTCGATCGTCTGCGGCATGACGCTGTCGTCGGCTGCCACCACCAGGATGGCGATATCGGTCGCCTGGGCACCGCGGGCACGCATCGCCGTGAAGGCGGCGTGGCCGGGAGTGTCGATGAAGGTAATCTTGTGACCGTTCTTCTCGACCTGATAGGCCCCGATATGCTGGGTAATGCCGCCGGCCTCGCCGGAGACGACGTTGGCATTGCGGATGGCATCGAGCAACGAGGTCTTGCCGTGATCGACATGGCCCATGATCGTTACCACCGGCGGACGCGGCCGCAGGTCCTCGGGACGATCGGCGATGTTGAACAAGCCCTCTTCGATGTCTGACTCGGCGACGCGGCGGACCGTGTGGCCAAATTCTGTGGCGACGAGTTCGGCCGTGTCGGCGTCGATGACGTCACCAGGCTTCAGGATCTGGCCCTGCTTCATGAAGAACTTGACCACGTCGACAGCGCGCTCGGACATGCGCTGCGCCAGCTCCTGGATGGTGATGGTTTCGGGCAGGATCACTTCACGCATGACTTTCTCGCGTGGCTCGTTATGCAACGCGCGCTTGAATTTCTCCTGACGGCGGCGCATCGACGAGAGCGAGCGGGCGCGCGCATCCTCGTCGGAAAGCGCCGAATTCAGCGTCAGCTTGCCGCGGCGGCGGTCTTCCTCGCCCTTGGTCGGTTTGGCCGGACGCGCCACTTCCGGCGTGACCAGACGGCGCACTGGTGCGCCGGCACCGGTCCGCTTCGGTTTGACCTCTTCCTCGTCATCGACTGTTGCCAGTTCGGCGGCGAGCGGCGCACGGCGGCGCGCCTCTTCCTCGGCACGGCGGCGGGATTCGGCCTCGGCTTGCAGCCGTGCCTCTTCCTCGGCCTGACGGCGAGCCGATTCCTCGCGCTCGCGGCGACGGCGCTCTTCGTCCTCGCTGCGGCGCTTGGCTTCCTCGATGGCGCGCTGGCGATCCTCGACATCGCGGACCTTCGAGCCCTCGAGAGCCCGGCGGCGCGCTTCCATTTCCTGGCGCGACAACTCGTTCAGCACCATGCCGCCGCGTTCGACCGGCGGCGGAGGGGGAGGCGCCTTGGGAGCTTCCTGCACGGCAGGCGCTGCCGCGACCGGCTTCGGCGTGAAGACGGAAACAGGCGCTGCCGCCGGCTCCGGCTTGTCGCCGGGCAGCGAGAACTTGCGCTTCTTGGTCTCGACGACCACCGACTTGGTGCGGCCGTGCGAGAAGTTCTGGCGCACCGTGCCCTGTTCCATACCGGGGCGCTTCAGCGTCAAGGTCTTCTTCGGCGTAACACTCAGCGTCTTGTCGTCGCCCGATTTCGTATCGCTCATTCCATATCCTCTGCGGCATCATCTTCGTCAGCAACGGCCGCAAGCATTGCCAGATCGTCCGGGGAACCGCCCCGATATCGGTCGAGCGCAACCATGCGCTTCTGGACCGCCCTGCCCGCGTCTCCCGCGAGAACGGCAGCATGTATCACATTTGTACCCCCCAATGCCAAGCTCAACTCGGCCTCGGAGAAAAGTTTGTAAGCGCGGATCGCAGGCCCGCCAAGGTGGACGGTTGCCCGTCGCGCCTGGCTTATCTTGCGGACGCCATCGTCGGAAGCCTCGGTCGCGTGGAGCACGAAAAGTGCAAGTCCGCCGCGCACGGCGCTCTCGACCTTGGTCGCTCCGAGCGCTATGGCGCCCGCCTTGCGGGCCAGGCCAAGCATGCCCAGAGCGGACCTGGAAAGCAGCGCGTCGACCATGCCGCCAAGATCGGCCGGCACGCTCACCTGCGCCTTAAAAGCACGGGCAAACAGGTTTTTGGCCGCTGCCTTTTCTATATGTAGGCGGTCGGCCGTCACCCAGCAACCGCGGCCGGGCAGGTTTCTCTTGATGTCCGGAACGACGGCCGAATCCGGGCCGACGACGAAACGGATCAGTTCATCCGGTTCGGCTTGCCTGCGGGTGACGATGCAGGTGCGATCGTTCATCTCGTCCAAGGGCGGGTTCGGTGCGATGCGGTTTCACCTCACGCACCGACGGTTTCGTCAGCCGGCACGCCCTCGGCGGCAAGCTCGTCTTCGGTGATCCAGCCAGCCTTCAGGCGAGCGGCCAGGACCATCTGCTCGGCATCGGCGCGTGATACGCCGTGGTTGGCGAGCACACCCGGGAATACCTTCGTCTCGCCGTCCTTGCGTTCCTTCCAACCGGTCAGGTCGTCGGCGGCGTAGCCGGCGAAATCCTCGATCGTCTTCACGCCGTCCTCGCCGAGCGTCACCATCATGGCGGTGGTGATGCCGGGAATCTCGCGCAGCTCGTCCTTGACGCCGAGCGCCTTGCGCTTCTCGTCATGCTGGGCTTCGATCTTCTCCAGATATTCGCGGGCGCGGGTCTGGATTTCCGAAGCCGTGTCCTCGTCGAAGCCGTCGATCGACGCGATTTCGCCGGAGTCGACATACGCGACCTCTTCGACGCTGGTGAAGCCTTCGGAAGCGAGCACCTGGCCGACCATCTCGTCGACGTCGAGGGCTTCCATGAACAGCGACGACCGTTCGACGAATTCCTTCTGGCGGCGTTCGCTCTCTTCCTGCTCGGTCAGGATGTCGATATCCCAGCCGGTGAGCTGCGAGGCAAGACGGACGTTCTGGCCGCGGCGGCCGATGGCCAGCGACAGCTGATCGTCGGGAACGACGACCTCGATGCGCTCGGCATCCTCGTCGAGCACGACCTTGGCGACTTCCGCCGGCTGCAATGCATTGACAATGAAGGACGCCGCCGAAGGCGACCAAGGAATGATGTCGATCTTCTCGCCCTGCAATTCACCGACGACCGCCTGGACGCGGCTGCCGCGCATACCGACGCAGGCACCGACCGGATCGATGGAGCTGTCGCGCGAGATGACAGCGATCTTGGCGCGCGAACCCGGATCGCGGGCGACCGACTTGATCTCGATGATGCCGTCGTAGATTTCCGGCACTTCCATGGTGAACAGCTTCGCCATGAACTGCGGATGGGTGCGCGACAGGAATATCTGCGGGCCGCGCTGTTCGCGGCGCACGTCATAGACATAGGCACGGACGCGATCGCCATACTTGTAGTTTTCGCGCGGAATCAGCTCGTCGCGGCGGATGATCGCTTCGCCGCGGCCGAGATCGACGATGACGTTGCCGTATTCGACGCGCTTGACGGTACCGTTGACGATCTCGCCGATACGGTCCTTGTATTCGTCATATTGCCGGTCGCGCTCGGCCTCGCGCACCTTCTGCACGATGACCTGCTTGGCCGACTGGGCGGCGATGCGGCCAAAATCCATCGGCGGTAGCTGTTCGGCAATGAAATCGCCGAGCTGGGCGTCCGGATTGCGCTCGCGCGCCGAGGAAATGGCAATCTGCGTCGCGTAGTCATCGACCTTCTCGACCACTTCCATCAGCCGCTGCAGCTTCATCTCGCCGGTGTTGGCATTGATGTCGGCGCGGATATTGGTTTCCTGGCCGTAGCGCGAGCGCGCGGCCTTCTGGATCGCATCGGCCATGGCGGCGATGACGATCGACTTGTCGATCGACTTTTCACGCGCGACCGCATCGGCGATCTGCAGCAGTTCAAGCCTGTTGGCGCTTACAACCATCTTCTTTCTCCCGAGCTTGTTGCCGACCTTTACGGCCGACAGCCCAATCACATTTCCTGTTCGGTTTCGTCTTCCGCACCCTCTGGTGCGTCTTCGGGTTCGCCGCGGCGTTTCCTGGCTTCCTTGCGCGCCCGATTGTCCTTCGACAGCGCATCGCGGATAAGGTCGTCGGTCAGAATCAGCCGCGCTTCGGCAATCGCATCGTAGGGAACACGTACCGTCGGCTCCTCGCCGTAAGCGGCCTTGTCACGCTCGATCAGCACACCGTCCGCGTCGCTTTCGGCGATCTTGCCCTTGAAGCGCTTACGGTCGGCGACGAGAACCGACGTTTCCATCTTCACCAGATGGCCGGTCCAGGCTGCAAAGTCCGATTTGCGGACCAGCGGCCGGTCGATGCCCGGCGACGACACTTCGAGATGATAAGCCTTCTCGATCGGATCATCGACATCGAGCGCCGGCGATACCGCCCGGCTGACCTCTTCACAATCCTCGACCGTCATGGTGCCGTCCTCGCGCTCGGCCATGATCTGCAGCGTCAGCCCGTTCTGGCCCGACAGGTGCACACGTACCAAGCGGAAGCCAATGGCGCGCAGTACCGGCTGAACGATCAGCGCGATGCGCGCATCGATGCCGCTTTCGCGGATGATGCGGTCGTCGCCTTCGCTTGCCGTCACTGTCATTCGGTCCTGTCACTCGATTTCTGTCGGTCGGCAGGTAATAAAAAAGAGCGGGACCGGGTGGACCCACTCTTCGTCATACCGACCAAGAATTTGAAGCTGATATAGACGATCGTGGTCCTCGTTTCAAGCCCGTCCTGCATGACGGCAAGGCTCCGAGTCCGCAGCGCTGCTCCAAATGCATGGCTGTCCAACCCGGAGACATGGGTAACAGATTGTACTTAAGACATGGGTGACAACCTCGTGCCGAACGGGTTGTCGATGGTCTGCAA